>JABDFU010000007.1:7632-70851 GCA_013286385.1 Bacteroidota bacterium | reverse complement strand
GGACAGGGTTCCGGTCGCGCCTGAAAAAACTCCGCAACTGGGAGATCTCGGAATTTTTGTTGCAAAGATCAAAACCGATAATGTCAGCTCAACTTTTGAAAAATTCAAGAGCTTAAAGCTCAATCTGCTTGGCCCGGTTGTCAGCGACCCGGCCAATCAGCAACACTTCTTTATGAAAGACCCCTGGGACAATTTGTTCGAGGTTGTGCAGGGAAACGAGTGGTTTGCAAAGGCAGGCAGTCCTACGGGAGGCCCTTCTGGTTGCATCATTGGCGTGAGTAATATGGAAAAGTCGATGGACTTCTATTCCCGGATTCTTGGTTACGACAAAGTGCTTTACGACCGCTCCGGACTATTCGGGGACCTCAGCGCCCTGCCATCCGGAAATCAAAACTTCAGAAGAGTATCGCTTACGCATAGCCAGCCCCGAAAGGGCAGTTTCAGCAGACTCTTAGGTAGCAGCACACTTGAATTGATAAAAGCCCTTGACCGCAAGCCGGTTCAACTGTTTGCAAACCGCTTTTGGGGCGATTTGGGGTTCATTCACCTTTGTTATGACGTCAACGGAATGGAACAAATCAAGAACGAATGTACAACCAATGGCCACCCCTTTACTGTTGACAGCGCAAACAGTTTTGATATGGGAGAAGCTGCAGATTTTCATCGATTAGAACGGTGGAAGGGAGGGCCATGTTGTGTTTTACCAGAGCCATTGCCAGCTGGTGAAAAGGAGTGCCGTTTGATCCGTCATTGAAATAAGTATGATCCTTGAAGCGAACGGAGTCTTTGCTTTCCGCATTGAATTCAATCAGGTAAAAATGTTTGTTGATGTAAGCCGCGTTGGCTGTGTCGCTAAAGGTAGTCTTGTTCATTACCCTGCATCCGTTGCACCAGTCCGTGTAAATATCAACGATGAGTTTGCGGGGTTCCTTTTTTTGAAGTTCAAGAGCCTGGTTGAACGTGTATTTTTTTAATTCGTCTTTTGGCCTGGTCGTATCGTGAAATGCCTTTTCGAACTGAACCCTGAATTCCTCGTAGGCTGTTGTACGGTAAACATTTTCCAACGTGTAAACCAGCATGGGTTCAATTTTTGTGTTGTCCAGGTATCCCTGGGAATTGAGAATGAATCCCGAAGCATAGTTTGCAAATAGTGTTGTCGGATACATGAGCTGGTTGCCCAAAAGCTTTAGTGCGAGCTGGTGTGTTGACTTTCCAGGGTTTACCTTGTTCACGGGATTGTAATACATAGTACCCTGATAGGAGATGCTGTCCTTTGTTTCGGCATCGAATTTTACCGGATAGAACCAGGTATTGATATAGGAGGCAATTCCCGGATCTGAATAGGTGGTTTTCATCATGTGTTTGCACCACCCGCACCAGTCTGTATAAACATCAATAATAAAGGGTTTAGATTGTTTTTTGTTTAATTCAAAAGCTTCCTTAAAGCTGAGCCATTTTACGAGTCCCGGAGATTCCTCCTCAGCAGCCGGATGATTTTGAGCAAGGGTTCTCCCGGCTGCAACAACAAGCAGAATAGCCGACAGAATTATTTTGCACCGGGTCATGGATTTAAAGTTAATCCAAATTTGCAAGGTTTGGGCGCTGCCGGTATAAAATTTGTATGCTGTCCGCATAAAAGCTGTAAATTTAGTCTTGTTATGAAGCGGGTAGTTTTTTTTATTTTTTTTGCATTTCCCTTTTTTTCTTTTTCCTACGCAGGCTGCCTGACTGTTTCTGTTTCCTCCCAAACGAACCTGAACTGTTTTGGAGATTCCACAGGAAGTGTCCAGTTAACCGTTGTTGGAGGAACCAGCCCCTATACCTACACCTGGAGTACAGGCTCTACCTCACTGACCGGACTGGCTTCAGGGCTGCCGGCAGGAGCTTTTGGATGCACAATAACAGATGCCGGTAGTTGCAGGGATTCTATTGAAACATTCATCACAGGACCTGCGGCTGTTCTTACAGTTACCCTTAACCCGCAAAATGCAAGTTGCGGAAAAATCAACGGCAGTGTTAGTGCTGCGGCATCCGGGGGAAGTATACCCTATACCTATTCCTGGAGCGACGGTGGCATTGCCGGATCGGTTACCGGTTTATCCCCTTCAGGCTATACGCTCACAGTTACGGACACGAAGGGATGCAGCAGTACTTCATCGGCTTTGATAGTCAATAACCCCGGTCCGGTTCCAGCTCTTGATACGGTTGTCAATCCGGATTGCTTCGGAGGTGCAAATGGGTATGCCGTGATAGTGGTTTCTTCCGGAACGCCTGCTTTTACATTTAACTGGAGTACCGGTCTTTTAGCCACGGGATCATCCCTATCTGACACGTTGTTCAATCTTACTGCCGGATCTTACAGTCTTGATCTTTCCGATGCAAATGGTTGTTTTGCAGGTATTCCCTTTACGGTGGGTCAACCTTCACCAGTGACGATTGCAGCCACTGCAACGAATGGCAGTTGTGGCGGTCCAAACGGAGCAATCGCCTTACTGGTTTCCGGAGGAGCTCCTGTATATACCTTTATCTGGAGTACCGGGGATACCGTAAAAAGTGCACTGCCAACTACTGTTTCAACAAATCTTTTGTCGGGAAATTATTCGGTTGCGGTAGTTGACAGTAAGGGGTGTAGTTCAATTACGCAGGCCTCTCTGGATAATAAAACCCCTTTATCTCTTATTATTTTAAGTGAGACGGATGTGAGTTGCAGCGGGAAATCGGATGGTTCAGTGGATGTTCAGATAACAAGCGGAACACCTTCCTACACCTTTTACTGGAGCGAAGGGGTCTCAACCATAACCGGTCCGGTAACCGATTCTTCGGTTCTGGTGACTGGGCTGGCTGCAGGTACCTACACCCTGACCGTACAAGATCACTCTTCCTGCAGTGCATCGGTTCTGATTGTGATTTCTGAACCTTTTGAACTGACCTCCAGTGTTACCTATTCAGATGCTTCCTGCGGCAACTCAAACGGATTGATCAACGCCGGAGCAAGCGGGGGAACCAGTCCCTATTTCTACATCTGGAGCAATGACTCGGTTTCACAAATCATCCGGAATCTTTCGGCCGGAAATTACCGGGTTACCGTTACGGATAAAAGAGGCTGTACTTCTGTTGATTCGGCAAGCATAGCCAATACCAGTTTGCCGGTTGCGGTTGCTTCTGCCCAACCTTCCGATATTGTAGCAGGTTCCACCGCCGAATTGAGCGGAAACGGAGGGAGCAGTTTTCAATGGCTGCCGGGTCTGACCGTTACCTGTTCGAGTTGTCCCAATACGCAGGCCAATCCTCTTCAGACTACGACCTACACGCTTGTAGTGACTGATAATTTTGGATGTTCAGATACGGCAAAGGTTACTGTTACGGTAAAGCCTGCCTGTATTGGAAATGAAAGCGATGTGTTTGTGGCCAATGTTTTTTCTCCCAACGGTGATGGGAAAAACGATGTTATTAAAATCGAAGGAAATGGATTGACCGCAATTTCATGGTCTATTTTTGACCGTTGGGGCAATCTTTTGTTTTATTCGGAGGACCAGGCCAATGGCTGGGATGGGACTTCAGGAGGGAAGGCCATGGGAAACGGAACGTATATCTATATTCTTCAGGCGACCTGTATCAAAACCCAGCAGGAATTTACCGTTAAGGGAACTATCAGCATCTTAAAATAACCGCCGGTTAAAATACGGCCCTGGATTTATTCAATTTTTTGCCGGAGAATAAGTCTGAAAAATAAGCCTGGAAAAAAACGTTTGATGCGGATTGCTCTTAGCTCCTTTCCGCCGATGAAGACCTCCACTTTGTTTTTTTGGATGGCACGGATGATCTGAGCAGCGCATTCAGATGCGCTTAATCCCTTGAATCTGCTGAAGGCTTCTTTGTTGTTTTTTTCGCCCTTTTCGTTGATCGCATTCAGAGCAATTGCTGTATTTATTTTACCGGGACAAATCAGGGTAATAGCAATGTTGTAAGGATGAACTTCAAGCCGGAGGGATTCGAAAAATCCATGCAGGGCGTGTTTTGAAGCCGAGTAAGCGGAGCGAAGGAAAAACCCGAATTTTCCCGAGATGCTGCTCACGGTCGCAATATGGCCGCTTCCTTGCTTAATCATTTGGGGAAGAACGCTTTTGCTTAGCGCTACCGCTGAGAAATAATTCGTTTCCATTAGTCGGCGGTCAATTTCCAGGGCCGTATCCCTGGCAAGGGATCGTTGGCTGATTCCCCCGTTGTTGATCAGCAGGTCAATTTTGCCGAATTTGGAAACAATGAGACTGGTCAGTTTGTCCACCCCCGAAGTATCGCAAAGATCGAAAGGCAAAATCAGGCAATTGTGGTCCTGCAGTTTGCATAGCTCTTTTACCCGTTCGAGTTCTGCTACCCTGCGGGAAGACAGCACAAGCTGAGCTCCCTGAGCAGCTAATGCGCAGGCAAGCGCTTCTCCGATGCCCGAAGAGGCTCCGGTCAGCCATACAACTTTACCTTTAAAATCCATCATTGGTCTGCAAAGTTAGCGTATAATTTTGGAAGCCGTTCTTTAAACTTATCTTTGTCAGGTAACGAATTGCTCGAATGCATAACAGGGGTAAAAGATCAGTGTTGTTCTCCGTTTTTTCGGTTCTGGTTGCCTGCACCTCCTCCAATGCTCCCGTGGTTATTCCAGCTACAGTTTTACCGAAGGATTCAATGGTTAGCTTACTGGTGGATATTCATTTGCTTGAAGCCAGCATTGATCAGGGAATGATAAACGGGACAGTAAAAGGAAATGCGAATGCAGCGCACCCGGTTACCTGTTACCGGATTTTTGAGTCACATCATACCACCCGTTCGGCTTATGACAGGAGTATGGCCTTTTACTGCGCACATCCGGATTTGCTTGCCAAACTATACGAGCAGGTGATTTCAGAATTAAGCAGAAAGCAAATCGGATTGAAATAACCTGCAGGTTTCCTCTATGGTTTTTTGGATAGGCATGAATTCGAATCCGAGTTCAGATTTTATTTTAGCATTGGCATACCTTTTTTGTTTCAGAGCTGTGCGAACTGTTTCCCTGGTAAGTAAAGGTTTTTCATTTAACAAGCTGCTTCTGAATTGTTCGGCTTTTTGAGCCAGGATGCTTAGTACTTGACCGGCTTCAATAGCAGGAACCGGCCTGTTTAAAGCACTGCAAAGGAGGTCAAAGAAATTTTTGTACGTCAGGTTTTCTGCTGAAACGATAAAGCGCCCGCCAAAGGTATTTTTGTTCATTAGTTTTACCATTATTGCAGCCAGGTCTCTTACGTCTACAAAACCGGAGGAGCCGGCGGTAAAAAACTTCATTCCCTTGTGCGCTCTGGAAAAGAGCTGAGAACTTCCGGTCTTCCAGTTGCCCGGCCCCAGGATGATGGAAGGGTTCACAATTACTGAAGGCAGGCCTTCTTCCATTCCTCTGAAAACTTCCCGTTCCGCTGCATATTTGCTGATGGCATAAATACTGGTTTCGGGTGAGGATTTCCATGGAGACTCTTCTGATATTTCTTTCTCTGAGGATCCCAGTGTGGCCACTGAGCTGACGTGGCAGAATTTTTTTATTCCGGCTGCGAGTGCCGCATTGACCATATTTTCGGTTCCGACCGCATTGGTCTGAAAAAGCAGTTCTTTGTCTTTCGGATCAAAAGAGACCAAAGCTGCACAGTGGTATACTTCAGTGCAATTTTGCAGCATTTCAATCAGCAGGTGTACATCGTTAAGATCCCCATCCACCCATTGAAGCTCCTGAATGTTCGGGTTCTTCTCCTGTTGGTTCTCCAGTCGGTTCTCCAGATGGTAGCGGCCGAGAGTCTTCGTTGCCTGGATGACCGGACTGCCGGGTCGCCTGAGTGCTCTTACCTTTTTCCCAGCTTTAAGTAATTGAATAAGTATATGCGAGCCCACCAATCCGCTTGCACCGGTAACAAATACCATCCGTTTTTTTTATGTAATTTTAAACAATGGTACGAAATTTTGTAGAAGAGTTAAAATGGAGAGGCCTCCTGCACGACTGCATTCCGGGAACTGAAGAATTGCTGGCTAAAGAAAGCTGCAGCGGCTACATTGGTTTTGACCCGACTGCCGATTCACTCGGGGTTGGGAACCTGGTTCAGGTAATGACTCTGGTTCATTTTCAAAGGGCAGGACACAAACCCATTGCCCTTGTGGGAGGCGCAACGGGAATGGTGGGGGACCCTTCGGGTAAAAGTCAGGAACGAAATTTGCTGGACGAACATCAGTTGAAACATAACCTGGATTGTCAGAAAAGACAATTGGAGAAATTTCTTGATTTTAATTGCGGATCCAATTCAGCTGAAATTGTAAATAATTTTGACTGGTTTAAAACGTTTTCTTTTCTCGATTTTATAAGGGATGTGGGCAAGCACATTTCTATCAATTACATGCTGGCGAAAGATTCTGTTCAGAATCGTATGGGATCGGGCATGTCGTTTACCGAATTCAGTTATCAGCTTGTCCAGGGTTTTGATTTTTATTACCTCTGGAAAAACAAAGGCGTGAAAGTTCAGATGGGGGGATCTGACCAGTGGGGAAATATCGTTACCGGAACCGAACTGATCCGAAGGAAGGGAAGCGGGGAGGCCTTTGCCCTGACGACTCCTCTGATAAAGAAATCCGAC
Organism: Bacteroidota bacterium; assembly: GCA_013286385.1. GTDB lineage: Bacteria > Bacteroidota > Bacteroidia > JABDFU01 > JABDFU01 > JABDFU01. Next base: position 64,210 of record JABDFU010000007.1, on the reverse strand, counting down.
GGAACAAAATTCGGCAAATCAGAAAGCGGGAATGTCTGGCTGGATGCAGCTAAAACGTCCCCTTACCGGTTTTTTCAATTTTGGCTGAACGCTTCAGATGAGGATGCGCAACAGTATATCCGGATATTCACCCTACTCTCAAAGGAAGAGGTCGCCGCTCTGGAAAATGAGCACCTGAAAGATCCTGGACGGAGAATTCTTCAAAATGCCCTGGCAAAGGACGTTACAATCAGAGTTCATTCTGAATCCGCCTACCTTTCGGCCCTTGAAGCATCCGGAATATTATTTGGAAAAGGCACAACAGAGAGTCTGTCTCAATTGTCTGAACAGGATTTGTTGTCTGTTTTTGAGGGCGTTCCCCAGGTGGAAGTCGCAAAAGCTGAACTTGAGAAGGGCTTTCCGGCAGTTGATTTTTTATCAGAACGGACAGGAATTTTTGCTTCCAAAGGAGAGGCCCGGAAAATGATTGCCGGCGGAGGCGTATCTATTAACAAAATCAGGCTTGAGGACGTTGCTTATATTCTAAGCGGGAAGGAATTGCTGAACAACAAATACATCCTGGTCCAAAAAGGCAAAAAGAATTACTTTTTGGTAAAGGTGACGTAAAATCAGCCGGGTTGTTGTTGTTTCTTGGAAAATCGTCCCGCCAGATCTTCAATTGCATCCAGCAGTTTCTTAAGCAAATCAAAGTAGAGGGTTATTGCCATTATCAGGGACATCATCCAGATCACACAAATGTTCAGTGTATAGGTGTCGTAAAAGGTCCCTAAAAGCTTCTTGCGGGGAGCGAAAAAATGCGCCCTTGCGTAATTGGAGGTGGGGTCCAGGTAAATGGGATCTGCCCGTTGAATAAGCTCGCCATTTTCTTCCAGTATTTTTGAGAGATCATTTCGGTTGGTAAGAAGATTGGATAAGTTTTCATTCGAGTAATTGTTCAGGTCTCTGATATAGGCATCCTTGTCGTCTCCGGTAAGTTTATTGATCAGTTGATCGTGCTGGTCACTTGCACTTATGTATTTGTGAATATAGAGGGTATTCAGCTTGTTTGTGTAATCGCGAAGCTGAACGATTGTAGAACTTGTGAATTTGTCAGGAGTCAATTGGTCAGTCGCCTGGAAAACAACATTCGGACAAACAAGCTTTTCTTTTTTTATTTCAGTAGCAATCAATTTAAGATCATCTGCAAATTCCTGATTGTTGGTTGTCGTTTTCAGGTTGGCTTCACAGCGATCAATTTTCGCCCTTATTTTAGGGAGCCAGTAATTTTTCTTGAAATCTGCTGAAGAAAGAGCCTTGTCGTACCTGTAAAAACTTTGTTCGGATTTGTTGTTTTTGTACTGGTTTACCGCCAGTGCTTCGAAAGCCCAGCGGGAGGCCATGATTTCTCCTGCAAGCGGTACGTTACTTTGTGAGGTAATGGCGGGGTTCAGTTTGTCAAATTTAACAATGACACCACTGAGCAACAATTGGGGAATAATGAGGAACGGGATAAGAATGTAGATGGTCACCGCTGAATTGAAACTGGCAGAAATATTAAGCCCCAGCATATTGGCAAAACAGGAGGTGGTGAACAGAACCAGAAAATAATCGAGAAACATTCCTTTGATTTCCAGAATCGAGTTACCTACCAGGACAAAAAGAGTTGTTTGTATTGCCGAAAGTAAAAACATGATTGAAATTTTCGAAAACAGATAGCTGATCCGGCTCAAATTCAGAAAGGATTCCCGTTTAAGAATTTTACGGTCGCGGATAATTTCTTCAGCGCTCACTGTTAATCCGATAAACAGCGCTACCACGACGGACATAAACAGGTAGGCCACCAGGTTTTCATTTTCCCTGAAAATGTAGCCTGTCTTGTTGGACGCATCTGTACTGTAAAATTTAACCAGGTAGGACAGAATAAAGGCAAGCAAAGGCGACTCAATCAGATTTATAGCCAGATACTGTTTGTTGGTGAGTTTTGACAAAACATCACGGGTAATAAAGACTTTAAACTGTTTGAATTTGGATGGTATTTTAAGTGTCGTTTCAGGCAGCGCTGTATGTGCTTCGACCGGAGGAATCCTGTTTTCAATCTGTTCGACGTAATATTTGTTCCATTCAACCGGTGATACTTTTCGGCTGTGCGTAAGGTTTCCATACTCATCCAATACTTTGGATTCAATAATATTAAAGATGAGTTCAGGATTGACGTTTCCACAGGTAACGCATTCGCTTTCGTTGCTGTTTACATGGTTGATGATTGTTTTAAAGTAAATGACCGCATCTACGGGATTTCCATAATAAATCGGATAGCCCCCCACATCGAGAATCATCAGCTTGTCAAACATCTTAAATATTTCAGAGGACGGCTGGTGTATGACAACAAAAACCAATTTGCCTTTTAAAGCCAATTCCTTTAAAAGGTCCATTATGTTTTCAGAGTCGCGGGAAGAAAGTCCGGAAGTAGGTTCATCTACAAAGAGTACGGCTGGTTCACGGATAAGTTCCAGTGCAATATTTAACCGCTTACGCTGGCCTCCGCTGATTGTTTTTTCCAGCGGGCTTCCCACCTTCAGGTCACGGGTTTCATACAGACCGAGATCGGTAAGCAAATTCAAAACCATCTTGGTAATTTGCTCATCCGGCATAGTACCGAAGCAAAGTTTGGCGTTGTAAAACAGATTTTGCGAAACGGTCAATTCTTCAATCAGCAGGTCATCCTGGGAAATATGACCGATAACACCTTCAATTTTTTCTTTTTCGGTATGGATGTTGATCCCGTTAATGTAAACGCCACCGCCGCTGGGAACTTCGTTGCTGTTGAGTACGTTCAGCAGTGTTGATTTTCCGGCTCCGCTGCCCCCCATTATGCCTATCAGTTTTCCGGAATCTTCAGTAATGTTGATATTCCTCAAACCAAGCTTTCCGCCTTTAAATTTGTATTCCAGATTCTTGGCGCTGAACGTTATTTTCGCTTTGGTTTTGTCGCTGAGAAAGGAACTGATGATGTCACTGTAATAGATTGGCTTTACTTTTGAACTCCGGATGGAACATCCGTGGGTCAATATATAAACCGTTTCTTGTTTAATGCCCTGGCCGTTGAGGTTCAGTTCGCTCGTTCCGAAATAACGAAGAGCATACATGCCAACGCTTGCAATGCGTAAAATTCTCAATTCTCCGTTTATTCCGTCGGAGTAAATGTGACGGGCATTTTTGAAGGCGCTGTCTGTTTCGCCGTTTACAACCAGAATTTCAGCGGTATCAAGAGTACGGGAACCCCCGGTCCTCACAAAAGCCATGCAACTCTTATACTCTCCCGGCTCTATATTGAACGTTTCAGCAACAGTATTAACGAATTCCAGTTCCTGTTCACTTATTTCCTGATTGGAGTTAATAAATTCGATAAGGCGGATAAGTACAACTACCTTTTGAGTCTGGGTCAGCTCTGAATTTATCTGTGTGCAGATCTTAAGAACTTTTACCGAATTGAGAGAAGTTCGTTTGGCTGATCCGTCTTTTTTCTTGGCAACCTGATGATGGGATTCAAGAAATTCATCAAAAAGGGCCAGGTATTGGTCAACCAATTCCTGGTTCAGCTGTTGTTTCAGGAAAGACTGAACAATGTCTCTCCCGGTATTGTTAACTCCGTCTACCCTTGCAATAATTGCAAAGAGTTGCATAAGGGCTTTGAGTATCCGTTCACTCATCTGAAGTCAACTGTATTAGGCCCTTTTATAAGAGCTAAAGAATTATTGTTTAAATCCAATCAATACCACAGCGCAGCCTGAACCCTGATTTTCTCCTCCCAGACGGGCTTCAATAATGCAATCCAGTGTTGAATTAACTTTGAAGTCCCAGTAGGGTGCATTTTTGTAGTCACTGTTGGTGAAAAGCAGGTTGCGGTCACTGTCGAAAACAGAGAAAACCAGATTGCCGTCTCCCATACCGCTGCAGGCAACCACCCGGTATGTTGTTCCGCCATAAAATGTAGAATGAAACTCGGCTGTTTCGTCACTGTTCAGGAGCAATGCACGGTATTCCTGTCCGTCAGACAAAAACTGCCGGGCCATATTTTTGGCGCAAACATTGGCAATCGTATCACACTGGGCTTTGGCCAGAGCCGAAGAAAATGTAATCACTAAAAAAATCAGCAGTCCTTTACCAAGTTGTCTCATTGCAATTTTATATTTATAACTGTTCATTGGATTCCCCATCATGATTTTTCGCCGGAAATCAGGGCTCTTATTGCCAAAATCTTTTCCGTAATAGTTTTGATCTGTTCGGCAGAAATTTTAACCTCAGAACTGCTGGTAATAGTAGTCATCTTTTTATCCGCATCCACAATAGGTTTCTGGTAGGTGTATTTGATCTCGATGCCTTCAAAGGCTGCGGAAAGGTCATTGAATTTAGCAATCAGATCAGCATATTGCTTGTCTGAAGCGTAAGGACTCAGCAATTTCAAAATGCTTTGAACAGTTGTTTTTTGTTCGGCAATACGGCGTTTTATTTCTTCGTTATCCTTGGATTTCAGAACATTGGTTACGAAATGCATCGTCTCTACCCAGCCTCCGGTCAGAATTAATCCACTGAGATCGTTCTGCTTATTGTTTTTAAGGTAATTGTCACTTTGTCTGTAGGCTATTGAAACCAGGCTCAGCATCGAGTCTTTTTTTCCAAAGTTGGCCTGAAAACGCTGCATTAATGCAGGGTTGAACGCGCTGGAAACGCCTAAATCATCCGCCAGCTTTTTTACGCTGTTCATGTAACTCAAGGCATCCTGTGTCTGATCGTACATGGTTACATATCCCAGGTCGGCACCGTATACACCCAGATTAAGTGCTTTCAAAAATTTTGTTGAGTAGCTGGTCAGTTGAGAGGTCGGATTGAGCATTGATTTGTCGAAAGGAGAACCCACTTTATTGATCAGGAATGCAGTCTGAATCGGAGATGGTATGCTGATAATCTCTCCTCCTACGTTGAGAAGCGATGTTTTGGCTGTATCGGTATCCGGCAGATCGTCCGAATCTTTAGCTTGCTTTTTCCCGGATCCACATGCTGCCAGTAGGAAAGAAAGGGCAGTTACAGTCAGAAAAGCGTATTTAAGGGTACTGATTTTAAGCCTCATTTTCTGTTGATTTAATTTATTTATTCGCTCCGCAAGATAAAAAATAAAATGATAGCCAAAAGTAATAATTTTTATCAAAATACCTATATCTGAACTGATTAACCGGCATCGAAGTCTATTCCCTGTCTTTTCAGAAGCGCTTTTGACCGGAAGGCATAAAGGGTAAGGCAAAGAAAGCAGATCAAAGGGATTGTGAAAGAGAAGTGCGTGAAACTCATACCCAGAAAATGTGAGCCTTCTGTTTTGTCAAAGTCGCATACAATTCCCTGCAAGGGAGGAATAAATGCGCCACCCAGAATCATCATGATCAGAAATCCGGATGCCTGACTGCTGTATTGCTTCACCCCTGCAATAGAAAGTGTAAATATACAGGGCCACATAATTGAACAGAAAAGTCCGGCGCTGATGAAAGAATAGGTTGCAAAAAGACCCTGGGTTAACAGGCCTGTCAGCATTGCAGAAATGCCCAGTACACTGAAAACAATTAATGTCAGCACTGGTTTTTCCCGGCAAAGGAAAAATCCGATCACCAGGATGGCTATAGGAATCAGATAAATTATCATATCCTCTGTTGGGTTTCCGCTCAGCCGATTGATGCCCAATATAAGGGCAAATACGGAAACCGGAACCAGGATTGTGAATAGCCTCCTCCAGCTTTTTTTTAAATTAAAAACGGATAATGCTGCCATAAGTCTCCCTATCATCAGGCTTCCCCAATAAAGCGATAGGAACCTTGAAATGTGGGATTCGCTCAGGCTACCGAAGTCCGGGGTTTTCAGCAAGGCGCCCATATTGCTTTGAATGGTGACTTCCATACCGACATATACGAAGATGGCAAACATGCCCCACTGAACCTGAGGATAAGCTTTTGGTTCGAACCTGTTTTGCCTTTTGAGTTTTATAAAGCGAAGCACTAAAAAACCCAGAATTCCGCTTAGTCCAAGGGCGGAAATAAAAAGAAACAGAAATTTTTTCAGACTCTGATTCCCTCCTGCGAAAGCAGACCTGGAAAGGAGGAGGATAATAAAGGCAAGGATACTCATTAAAATGATCAGGGGCGTTTTCAGAACAAAGTTGTTGGTTTTGTCTTTCTTTTCTGAATCGATTTCGGCGTCAGAATTCAGTACGGGCATTTTCGACATCGAAAATAAGAGTGCTGCAATGGAAAAGGCAACGCAAAGAATAATGTAGAGATTGCTTATTGATGCAATGGAAGCATTTGCCTTTTCGCTTTCTCCCGCAGCAACTTTGCCGAATAAAGCCATATTTACAATCAATGGACCCAGTGTTGTTCCCAGTGAATTTACTCCTCCTGCAAGGTTCAGACGGTGAGAGCCGGTGGCCGGATTTCCAAGGTAAATTGCCATTGGGTTGGCAGCTGTTTGCTGCAGGGAAAATCCAAGTGCGATCACAAAAAAAGAAAGAAGTATAAAGGGAAAGGACTCTGCTTTTACGGCCAGCAGCATGAGGAGGGATCCGATTATTGAAATCAGCAGTCCAAAAACGATTCCTTTTTTATAACCGATTGAATTCAGCAAATCCCGGCCCGTGCCCATCGAAACAAGATAAAGAAAAAGAGAACCGATGAAATAAGCCCCGTAAAAGGAGGTGTCTACGAGTTGAGACCGAAATTGGTTCAGGTGAAAGTGCGTTTTGCAAAAAGGTATGAATATGCCATTGGATGCGGCAAGGAATCCCCAGAAAAAAAAGACTGTTACCAGTGTGGTTAGTGAACGCGTTTGGGTTTGCATATTCTTATTTTATCAATGTTACGTGGCCAAGATATTGATGACTTTGCTGAAATACATCTTCAACTGTTATCACATAGACATACACGTCCTGTTGTGCAATGTCTTCTCCGTAGTTTGCCCTCCCGTCCCAACCCTGGTCGCGTATCGTGGTTTGAAATATCAGAATGCCCCACCGGTCAAATATCGTAAGTTTGAAACCCTCCTGAACAATGTTTATTCCTTTGAAGTTAAAAATATCGTTTATGCCGTCTCCGTTCGGGGTAAATGCATCAGGAATATAAAAGGTGTATACAGGTGTTATTTCGATATCCTTAGAGGTCGTATCCGTACAGCCAAATTTATTAATCACCAGCAGTATAACTTTGTACGTACCTGTATCCTGGTAGGTATGCATAGGATTTACGAGCGTACTCGAATCCCCGTCTCCAAAACTCCAGTCCCAGCCGGCAGCTCCGGTTGAATGATCAAAAAAACTGATTTTTGCATGGAACTGATCTGTTTCTGAAGGATCGGAGACAAATGCTGCAATCGGCGAAGGCTCCATGGTGAGAAGGTCGTTTTCAGTGACTGAACTGACGCAACCTTTGTTGCTGGTTACCTCCAGTGTTATGGAATAATTTCCCGGCTTTAAAAAAGCGTGTTCAGGGTTTTGAAGAGTGGAGGTCTCTCCGTCTCCAAAATTCCATTGCCAGGCTGAAAGGTTTCCGGATGAAATGACGGAAGAGTCTGAAAACAGAAGTGGTTTGCCTACACAGCCGCTGTCACTTTCGGGTCTGAAATGAATCTGAGGCAGAGGAAAAATGGTCAGGGGCCTGGTAACGGTATCCGTGCAGCCTTCATTACTGGTAACGATTAAGGAAACGCTGTACGTGCCGCTTGCCGGATAGCTATAGGAGGTGTTTTGGGTAGCGGCAGAAGCGGTTCCTGTTCCCAATATCCACTTCCAGCCGGTGATGGATCCGCTGGAAATGGCGGACTTGTCTGTAAATAAAACCGAGACATTCTGGCAGGAAGCCGTGTCCGTAAAGGAGGCGACCGGATTGGGATAAACAGTAATGGTCTGTGTTTTTTGTCCGGTGCATCCGCTATCACTGACGGCTTTTAAGGTCACCGGATACGAACCGGGGGCAGAATACAGGTGAGCGATGTTTTCTGAATCGGATTGTGTTTTATCTCCAAAATCCCAGATCCAGCTGCTTATTTTTCCGGATCCGATCGAACTGCTGTTTTCGAAACGGGTCGAATCGCCAAGGCAGGCCGTATTGAAACTGAAATTTACAACAGGAGAAAATGGATTTACAAAAACGGTGACAGAATCCATGCTCGAGCAGGAACCTGTTTTTGTAGAGAGGTAATAGGTAGTTGTTTGTGAAGGGGATGCCAAAGGGTCAGAAACAGAAGGATTGCTAAGTCCCTTTGCAGGTGTCCAGCTGAAGCTGCTCCCGCTGCCGCTTCCTGTCAGGGTCACACTATCACCCAGGCAAATCCATGAATCGGCTCCGGCATTGACAGAAAGTGGAGTAATGACAATGGAGTCGGGTGATTGATAGGATACCGTACAACCTGCACTGTCTTTAAGAATCAGCCTGGGATGGTATACTCCTTTAAGGTCATAGGTATGTGTTGTTGTTTTCCCGCTCCCCAGACTGCCGTCGCCGAAATCCCAGGTAAAGGATAGATTCGGATCAGATGCAATTCCGTTGAAGTTGACGGTTAAGGGAGGACAGCCCGCATCAGGGTTAAACGAAAACGTACCTGTGGGTCCGCCTACATTTATATAGTCTGGAAAAGTCAGGCTATCTGAACAACCCGATGCTGTTTTAACTACCAGGGAAACAGTATAGCTGCCTGGGAAATCATAAAGGTGGGTTGGGTTTTGGAACGTAGAGTTTGTGCCGTCCCCGAAATACCATTTCCAGGCAACCGCATTTGCAGTTGAAAGGTCCGTGAAGCTGACAACCAAAACAGGGCATGAAGCGCTGGTGGTATCGGCGGTGAAATTAACCGCGGGGTTTTCGACGTATACATGGTGAGTTGTTACGCTGGTACAGCCATAGGCATTTTTAACGGTTAGCGTAACCGTATAGGTTCCCAATACAGCATATTTATGTGCCGGATTGGAAGTGGTGTTGTCGGGTGAGCCGTCTCCGAAATTCCAGTTGTAGGTGAAGGCGGCATTGGCCGACTGGGCTGAGAAAATAAAAAAACTTCCCGGGCACTGAACACTGTCGTTGACTGTAAAGGCAGAGGAGGGAAGAGGAGGAAGTTGCAGGATGACTTGCTTTACGACTGAGTCAGAACAGAAAGTGCTGTTTTTGACAACCAACCTGATCGTAAACGTATCCGTTCCCGCAAAAGAGTAGGTGTGTTGGGGATTTTCGAGCGTGGATGTGGTCCCATCTCCGAATTCCCACAGCCAGCTGGTTGCTGCACCTTTTGGCAGAGAGGAATCGGACAAGGCGACACTGGCCGTGGTGCATCCGTAAATACTGTCAATTGTAAAATTGGCGACGAGTTTCCCGACTGTAATGTAGAGGGGGCGGTTCAGTGTATCCTTACAACCGTATTGATCTGAAATGATCAGTAGTACGCTGAAGGTTCCGGTATCGGTATAGGTATGAACAAATGTTCCTCCGGCTGTTCCTGTTTGACCGTCTCCGAAATTCCAGGACCAGGCCAGCGCTCCAGTGCTTTGGTCTGTAAAAGTCACCGATAAAGGATTGCAGCCAGCCAATGGACTGGCTGCAAATTGGGCAATAAAAGGCTGAATGATCAGTGCAATAGAGGTAGAATCCATACAGCCCGTTTTACTGTTTCGCACGGTCAGGTGAATCGTATAGGTTCCATCCGAAGCGTACAGGTGAGTGGTGTCTCCCAAAGAAGTTGAAGTGCTTCCGTCACCATAGTTCCAGAACCAGGAATCTGCTGAGATAGAGGTGTTGGTAATGTAAACAAGGTTTCTGTTGATGCAATCCTGGCGCACGGAGAAGCGGGCTATCGGAGGGTTGATGTAAATGTAGTCCGGAAACTGAATGCTGTCCTTGCATCCGTTGAAAATGGCCACCAGGGATACATTGAAGTATCCGGTATCCCGGTATTGGTGAACCGGGTTTTCTGTGGTATCCTGTCCGCCGTCTCCAAAATACCAATGCCAGGCATTTGCACCGGTGGAAAGATTTGTAAAGTGGATGGAATCAAGGGCGCAGGCCACTCTTGGATTGGCGCTGAAATTGGCTACAGGTGGGGTACCTGTTTTTACAGTTGCGGTTGCTGTATCGGAGCAACCCAGGGAGTTGGTTACAATCAGCGAAACGGTATAGTTTCCAACCGAAGAGTAGGTATGTGGCGGCGGAGCCGGCAAGGTTGAAGAACTTCCGTCTCCGAAATTCCATTGGTATCCGGTCACCGTTCCGGCGGTGCTCAGGCTATCGGAAAAGGAAACAACAAGGGGTATGCAGCCTGAGGCAGTTAAAGGCTGAATGCGCAAGGCTGTTTTCTGGATACGGATGTAATCGCTGTCAACAAGTGTATCGTTGCATCCGGCTGCATTAAGGGCAATCAGTTTAACGGTATACGTTCCGAATTGCGTGTAGACATGAGTCGGGCTGGGAGCAGCGGAGGAGGATCCATCACCGAAATCCCAACTGTAGGATGTTGCACCGGTTGAGGTATTTGTGAAGGAGACCGAATAAGGAACCGAACAGGCTGAGGAGTCGGAGCTAAAGGAAGCGACTGCAGAAGGCTGAATGGTAATGTAGGTGTTTTTAGTCAGCGTTCCCGTGCAATTGCTTCCCGTGTAATTGATGGTCAGGCTGATATCATAAGTTCCCGGGGACGAATAGGCATGTGAGGGAGATTTCAGTGCAGAAGTCTGACCGTCCCCGAAATTCCATAGCCAGCTGTCTGCAAGGGGAGTGGAATTATCGGTAAACTGTACCGGCATCCCAATACACCCCAGGGTGTTGGAAGCAGAAAAAGATACGGTTGGGCTGTTGATAATCTGCAGGGTTTCTTTCAGGGTATCGTGACATCCGTTGGCATCTGTCGAAACCAGGGTAACAGTGTAGGTTCCTGAGGAAAAATAGGTATTGGATGGACTGGTTGAATTGGATGTGTTTCCGTCTCCGAAATTCCAGCTGTAACTCAGTCCGCTTCCAGTTGAAGTGTTTGTAAAAGTAATGGTCTGAGGCGGAGAGCAGGCCAGAAGGGAACTTGGGCTGAAGGCAAGAACAGCGGTCGAGGCGCCAAACACATTTATATAATTGGTAATGGTAAGGGTATTGGTACATCCGTTGGTATCAGTTACTTTAAGGGTGATTGTGTAGGTGCCTGAAGAGGTGTAGTTGTGAGCGGGATTTTGCAGGGTACTGGTGCTGCCGTCGCCAAAGTCCCATAGCCAGGAATTAACAGTACCGGATCCCTTAACCGACAGATCAGTGAAAGCAACTGAAAGCGGAAGGCAGCCTGAAACGTTATTGGCTGAAAAATTTGCGGTGGGATTAGTGAAAACTTCAATATACAGTAATTTGGTCAGGGAATCACCGGTGCCTCCAGCATTGTGAACGACAAGCTTTACGGTGTACTTGCCGGGATTTATATAAATTGCTGACGGATTCTGCAGTATGGAATTGTTTCCATTGCCGAAATCCCAATTCCAGGAAGTGGGGTTGCCGGTTGATAAATCTGAAAACTCTACAAGCAGAGGGCTGCAACCGGAGGTTGGGGTGGCTGAAAAATTGGCATTCAATTGGGAAAACGATTCGGCAGAACTTACCCAAAGAACTATAAAAACGATGTAAAATTTCCGGAGCATACGTTCCTTGCCAAATTTCCCGACTCCTAGAGCCTGTTAAATTTAAGGATAAAATCGATACACCTTTTTATTGCAGATTGATAACGGTACATTTGCCGTATGTCTCAGGATTTTGAAATGGTTGCCACGACGCTTTTTGGCCTGGAGGAGGTTCTTTCAAAGGAACTGACGGCTTTGGGCGCGAAGGATGTGAAGTTTTTAAAGCGTGCTGTAAGCTTTGTAGGGGATATTGGCTTTATGTACAAAGCCAACTATTGTTTGCGAACTGCACTCCGGGTGCTTAAGCCTATTGCTACGTTTACTGTATCGGATGATAAAAATTTATACGATCGCGTTAAGAAAATTGAATGGAAATCGTATTTGAGTGAAAACGACTTTCTGGCGGTCAGCACTTCCCTGAGTACTGATATTTTCAATCACACCCAATACGTTTCTCAAAAGACGAAAGACGCAATCGTGGATCAGTTCAGGGAAGAAACCGGGAAAAGGCCTTCGGTAGACCTTGACAATCCGACAGTCCGGGTTCATGTTCATGTGGAAGGAAACGTTTGTACGCTCTCCCTCGACAGTTCAGGACAACCGCTTTACAAAAGAGGTTATCGGACTGAAGTGAACCTGGCTCCATTAAATGAATCCCTGGCGGCAGGAATGATCCTGATGAGCGGATGGGAGCCACACCGTATTTTTGTCGATCCCATGTGCGGGGCAGGAACACTCTCCATTGAAGCAGGACTTATAGCCTGTGCGATACCTCCGGGTTATTACCGGGAAGCATTTGGGTTTCAGAAATGGAAGGATTACGATGCCGATTTGTTTGAACTCATAAAGGAAAGCGCTTTGGGGAAAATCAAAAGCGGGAATTTCAGAATTCTGGCTTCAGATGTTTCTGAAAGTGTTGTAGGCAAAGCAATTCAAAACATCAAACAGGCCCGCCTTGAAGATGTTGTTTCAGTTACCTGCACGTCTTTTGAATCGTTTGATCCTCCTCCGGGCGGAGGATTGCTGATACTGAATCCACCTTATGGGGAGCGTCTCAATCAGGAGGATGTTGATTTGCTTTACAAATCAATAGGAGATACGCTCAAAAAAAAATATGCCGGTTATACCGCCTGGCTGATAAGTTCAAATAAAGAAGCTGTCAAGAATATCGGACTTCATGCCAACAAAAAAATAACGCTCTTTAACGGAGCGTTGGAATGCAGATTTCTACGATATGAAATGTATCCGGGATCCAGGAAGGTCAAGTATGCCAGTCCGACCCAGGCTTCACCCGTCTGAATTACAGGACTTCACATAGTAGCAAAGGGTCTTACGCTTTTTTTTTTGCTCCATTCAATAATCCGGTCGAATTCGGATTTTGAAACCGGCATCACGGAAAGCCTGCTCAGGCGGATCAGTGCAATGTGTTGCAACTCCTTATCCGATTTAATCAAGGCAAGAGATACCGGGTTTTGCAACGCTTTTACAGGTTCGAGGTCAACTGCGGACCAGTCGTCTCCGCTTGTTGGATCCTTGTATGCCTCTTTTTTGACTTTTGCGATTCCAACCACAGAAAGTCCTTCGTTGCTGTGGTAGAAAAAAACCGGATCTCCTTTTTTCATTGCTCTTAGGTTGTTTCGGGCTGCGTAATTGCGCACGCCTTCCCAACATACGACCTTATCCTTCACAAGTTGATCCCAGGAATAAACGGAAGGTTCGGATTTAACAAGCCAGTGGTTCATAGATTAGTGAATTATTTTAAATACAAGTTCTTTAAGCAATTCGCCCCCACTGGTTGCTGTCCCGTCAAGGCCCTTGGAGCGGAGGTCGTATTCCCTGAGATCGGCAATAACAGTTTTCAGTTTTGTTCCGGGATACAGCTTTGCCGCCCGTTCGTAGTCCCCTACAAAATATGGATTTATTCCCAATGCGCCTGCTACGGCAGTTTTTGATTTGTCAGGCAAAAGCTGATAGGTCAGCAGTTTGCTGAAAAAACCATATAAGGAAGACAGGGTCAGCACCATCGGGTTCTCTTTTTGGTTGGCGGCGAAATAATTTACGATCCGGTTCGCTTTTACCACATCTTTTCGCCCAAGTGCACTTTGCAATTCAAAACTGTTGAATTCTTTGCTGATGCCTATGTTTTGCTGAATGTGTTCTTCTGTTATTTCAGATTGCTGCGGAAGACCTATGGTAAGTTTGTCCAGTTCGTTGCCGATACGGCTTAAATCTGTTCCCAGAAATTCGGTCAGCAACAGGCAGGCTTTTGGGGAAATGCTGTATTTTTTTTCTTTTAGACAGGCGTTGATCCAGTCCGGAATTTTATTTTCGTACAGCTTTTTAGATTCCATTACCGCAGCATATTTCACTAAATTTTTACCCAGCTGCGTTCGTTTATCGATCGACTTGTATTTGTAACAAAGGACAAGAATGGTTGATTTCAGTGGTTTCTCCAGGTAGGAAAGAAAGGATGCTTTTCCCGCAAGATCCCGTATGTTTTGTGCCTCTTTGACAATAATTACCTGATGGGTGCTCATCATCGGAAACCGTTTTGCCGCAGCTATAAGAGAAAGAGTATCCGTATCTCCGCCGTACAAAACAGTCTGATTGAATTCTTTTTCATTCTGATCCAGCACGTTTTTTTCAATAAAATCAGAAATCCGGTCGATGAAATAAGGTTCTTCTCCTGTTAAAAAATAAACCGGGTGGTAAATTTTTTTTTTGAGTTCGGCGAGCAGTTGAGAAAATTCGATGTTCATTTTTCGAAATTACGAATTCGGTAAATAAAAAGTAGTAGTTTAGAGAAAATCATCTGATTTGGATAAGCTCAATCTTCCCCCGTGTACATTTCGGTTTCAAAACCGGGAAGGTCGCGTTGAGATATTCGACGTGCTCCGGAAAAAATTTGTCGTGCTCAGTCCGGAGGAATGGGTAAGGCAGCATTTTGTTCAATACCTGATCGTTCAGAAAGGATTTCCGCCATCACTCATCCAGCTCGAAAAACCTATGCGCTACAATCAGCTCAGTAAGCGAAGCGATATTGCCGTGTATGACAAAAACGGAAAAGCTCAGGTTTTGGTGGAATGCAAAGCCCCTCATGTACCTATAACCCAGGATACATTTGACCAATTGGCCAGGTATAATTTTTCACTTAAAGTAAACTACCTCATTGTAAGTAATGGAATTTCTCATTTTTGCTGTAAAATGGATTATACCACTTCTTCTTATGCCTATCTGGAGCAAATTCCCCTTTTTAAGGACCTTTGAAGAGCATTAAATAGTATAATTAGTCTTTATTTAAGTACCTTTAGGTATGGCGTATAAGGGTAGGTATGGCGTATAAGGGCGGGTCAGGTGTGAAATACGAGGGCAGGTCAGCGGTTTTTTTTTCTTTTTCTGCTGGTTTGCTGTTGCTTTTGTCAGGGATTTGTTACGCCCAGTCAACTCCTTCAATTGCAGCTAAAGGTACCCCGCTAACTCCCGTCAAAGGAACCCCTGTTTATAATCTGAACCCCAAGTCCAGAGAGGGTACAGACTATCTTAACAAAACCGTTATTTTCAAGTTGAAAAACCGGTACCGTGATCTGGTGACTGCTGATGGAATAAACGAACCTTACTTGCTGGCATTGATTCAGGAACTCGGGTTAAAATCCCTGTCCCGGGTTTATCCGAATCACCCGGCTCCTGTGAGCGGACCCGCAGGTTTGTGCAGGAACGGACAAAATCCGGTTGATCTCTCGCTAATCTATGAACTCCGATACACAGCTGAAATTTCCCTGCAGCAAGCCCTGAATAAGATGGCCAGGTTGGGATTGTTTGAATATGCCGAACCTCATGTTATTCCAAAAGTTACCTACACGGTAAACGATCCCAATCTGAGCCTTCAGTACAACATCTTTAAAATCCAGGATACACTCGCCTGGAACATTTCGATTGGGGATACCAACACCGTAATAGGCATAGTGGACACCGGTACACAGCCTACGCATCCGGACCTGGCAGGAAACATCAAGCATAATTACGGGGACACCATTGACGGTATTGACAACGATCACGATGGATACATTGATAATTTCAGCGGATGGGACCTGGGTAACGGCGTAGCGACCAATAGCATTGGGAATAACAATCCCACCTGGCAGGGCGACCCTCATGGCGTGCATGTGAGCGGAATTGCGGCCGCTGTTACTGATAACGATATCGGCATTGCAGGAGTTGGGTTTAAATGCAGGTTTTTGCCCGTCAAAATTGCCGATTCTACCGGTACTCTTGTTGCAGCTTATCCCGGAATAGTTTATGCTGCAGACCACGGATGCAAAATTATTAATTGTTCCTGGGGAGGTTCTGACGGAGGAAGTTACGGACAGGATATTGTTAATTATGCCACCAACAACAAGGATGCTCTTGTTGTTGCGGCTGCAGGCAACAATGGGGATGAAAGCGTTTTTTATCCGGCCTATTATCAAAATGTCATAAGCGTTGCAGCAACCACTTCCACTGATGCTAAGGCAAGCTATTCGGACTATGGCCCGAATGTGAGCATATGCGCGCCTGGCGATAATATTTATTCGACCTATTCGGGTGGGACGTATACCTATTTGAGCGGTACTTCAATGGCAACCCCATGCGTTTCGGGGGCCATTGCAATTGTCCGTTCGTATTTTCCGTCCTACACGGCCATACAGGCAGCTGAGCGCCTGATGGTAACAGCTGATACAAGCATTTACAACCCATCTGTAAATCCGGTATCTTTGGCTAATTTGCTGGGCTCAGGAAGGGTAAATCTTTACAGGGCATTGAGCGATCCTCCATCTCCTGCGGTTACGCTGACCTCTCAAACAATCACGGACAAAGCCAACCCCGTTCCTTTGCCCGGGGATACCCTTATGATCAGCGGACTATTCACCAATTACCTTGCTCCGACAACCAAGCATCTGAAAGCGACCCTTTCAACAACATCTCCTTATGCAGGCGTTTTGCCGGGAACTGCAGTTGCTGCAATTGGTCTTATTCCGACCATGGGAACCGCGACGAATTCGGTCTCACCCTTTAAAGTTGTAGTGGCACCGGGTACACCCTTAAGCAGTAGTATTACTTTTCAGGTAACTTTTCAGGACAGTGCCTATACTTCCTTCGGATTTTTTAGCATCACAGTGAATCCCGATTACCTGAACGTGGCGGTGAATTATATTTCGACCTCGGTAACCAGCAAAGGCATAATCGGTTACAATAACAGCATACAGACCATTGGTCTCGGTTTTCAATACAAAGGGAATAATATGGAGTATGACGGAGGGCTGATGATCGGCGTTCCTGATTCGGCGGTTTCAAACGTGATCAGGGGTCTTGAATTGTACAATAATCAGGATTTTATTTCTACCTCGACGATCAGCAAAGTAACCGTCAGCCCGAAATCAGATTTTGACACCCAGGGTTATTTTAACGATTCCGCTGCCCAGCAGCCACTTCCGGTTTTGGTTCATCACCGTTCTTTTGCATGGACTGATTCTGCGGACAGCAAATACGTGGTGTACAGATACACGATACACAATACAGGATCAGCTCCTTTGAATTCCCTCTACGCCGGACTGCTTATGGACTGGGATGTAATCGTTTATTCGAACAACCGTGCCTCATTTGACAGTGTAAACCGTATGGGTTACAGTTGGTATACCGGTACCAATGGAATTTATGCAGGGATTAAATTACTCAGTCATACCAGCGGGGTGAATGTTTATGCTTTTGACAATGTTCCCGGAGGGGCAGGAGGGATTGATATTTATGATCAATTTGATGAAGCCCAAAAGTACCAGGCTCTTTCTACCCAGCGTAAAAATGCGGGTGTAAATGGTGTTGGGGACGATATTCTGGATATGGTTAGTGCAGGTCCGATATCGTTGAATGTGGGTGACAGTGTTGAGGTTGCTTTTGCTCTGCTGGGGGGCGATAATCTGGCTGACCTGCAAAATAGTGCGGTTAATGCGCAAAGTAAGTATGACGGAGTCATTTTGGGAACAGCCCCTGTTGAAAAGAGAAATGGGGTCAGTCTGAACTCTTATCCCAATCCGGCTTCGGGAAATGCGGTAATAGAAGTAAGCCTTCCGTCTTCGACAGCTTTGAATTTAACTGTGCGAAATGTGATGGGGCAGCAGGTGTTTAGACTTGCCAGCGACGTATACAGCCCGGGATATTACCGGTTTAATCTGGATGTCAGCCAATTCAGCGGGGGTATTTATTTTATTGAATTGATTGCAGAAGGAACTGAACTTTGTCAGAAAATGCTGGTTACAAAATAATTCTGTACGTTTGTATAAACAGTAAAAATATATGGATTTAAAAGGAATACTATCGATAGCAGGAATGAGCGGACTCTACAAAGTGGTTGCTCAGACAAAGGGTGGTCTTATTGTGGAATCGCTTGCAGATAAAAAGAGAATTCCAACCTATGCAAACCAGCGGGTGAGCGCTCTTGAGGAAATCAGTATTTATACCTCATCGGAGGATGCACCGCTGAAATCTGTGCTTCAGAAAATTGCCGATAAGCTGGATTATGCTCCGGCACCGGATCATAAGTCGAACGAACAGGAAATGCTTAAGTTTTTTGAAGAGGTTATGCCGGATTTTGACAAGGTGCGGGTTCACACTTCGGATATACGGAAAGTGATTAACTGGTATGGTATACTTCAGAAAAACGACCTGCTTAAGAAGCAGGAAGAGCCAGAGTCAACGGATGCAAGTTCGAAAATAAAAACAGCCGCAGAAGAAAAGGCCAAAACCTATGCCAAAGCATCGGCAAAGGATTCTGTTGCAGCCAAACCCCATAAAGTGGCTGGTGCCAGAAAAACCCAAACTACCCGAAAGACCGGTACGGCCTGATTTTGATTAATCCTCCTGAACGATTAAAGAGGCAATTTGTGCCTGCTGATTTTTGTTTGGAAACCTGGGATAAACTCGAAATTTATTTCAGGGATCTTGAACAAAGACCTCTTTCTTCCGTAGCTGACTTGCAGAAGTGGCTTAAGGATTGGAGTGAACTGGATGCGGTCACAAGCGAGGATTTTGCCTGGCGCTATATTCGTATGACCTGTGATACAGAAAGCGCAGCGCTAACCGATGCGTACTTGTTTTTTGTAGAAAAAATAGAGCCTTTCACAGAGCCGTATACGAATACATTTAATAAAAAACTGATTTCATCACCGTTTTTAGGTCAGCTGGACAGGTCCCTGTTTGGGATCTATCTCAGAGGTGTTGAAAATGATCTGGCCCTGTTTAGGGAAGAAAACATTCCTCTTTTTACCCGACTGGCTTCGATGGAGAGGGAGTATGCAGCTATTGCAGCAGCAATGAGTGTGAGCTATTCCGGAAAGGAGTATACGCTGCAGCAGGCCGCTGTGTTTCTTAAATCGTCTGATCGTGCTGTCAGGGAGAAGGTGTATGGTCTTGTTCAAAATCGCAGAATGGAGGATGAGGGCAGAACCGACCAATTGTATGATGAGCTGATTGCCTTGCGCCAACAGGTTGCCACCCAAACAGGATTTTTGAATTTCAGGGATTACATGTTCAGAGCGATGGGACGCTTTGATTATTCGGCTAAGGACTGTTTTGATTTTCACGAAGCCATTCACAAACAGGTAATTCCGGTAGTGGATATTTTAGACAGAGAGCGCATGAAGCTGATGCATCTGGATCAGTTGAAACCCTGGGATATGGAGGCTGAACCGGATGGAAAAGAACCTCTGCATCCCTTTGACAACGGAGCTGACTTATTGGATAAGGCGATACAATGCTTCGCTGAAATAAGACCTTATTACGGTGAATGCCTTGAGGTGATGAAAAAAATGAAGCGTCTTGATCTGGATTCGAGAATGGGTAAGGCTCCGGGCGGGTATAATTATCCGCTGAATGAAACAGGGGTGCCTTTCATCTTCATGAATTCGGCAGGTCTTCACAGGGACCTTGTTACTATGGTTCACGAAGGCGGGCATGCTTTGCATGCCTTTTTAACCAACGCCCTGGAACTGGAAGCGTTTAAAAACTATCCTTCTGAAGTGGCTGAACTGGCATCGATGTCAATGGAATTGATTTCTATGGAGCATTGGGATGTGTTTTTTAAAGACGAGGATGATCTGAGAAGAGCCAAAAAAGAACAACTTGAAAAAATACTTCGCATTCTCCCCTGGATTTCGGTTATTGACAAATTTCAGCACTGGGTCTATGAAAACTACAGGCATACACATCAGGAGCGCGTGTCAAAATGGACAGAAATGATTTCTGCTTTTGGCAGTACCGTGATCGACTGGACAGGATTGGAGAAGTATAGAATGAACAGCTGGCATGCCCAACTGCATCTGTTTGATGCGCCCTTTTATTATATTGAATACGGGTTTGCACAGTTAGGAGCTTTGGCGGTTTGGAGAAATTATAAACAAAACCGGGAGCGTACCCTTAATCAGTACGAGACTGCCCTTAAACTGGGCTATACGCGGTCGATCCCTGAAATTTATGCTGCTGCCGGCATACGATTTGATTTTTCAGAAGGTTATGTAAAGGAAATTCTTGATTTTGTAAAACAGGAGTTGAAAAATCTGCTGTAATACATTTGGAAAAAAAGGCCCCCAAAAACAAGGGGGCCTGATTTTACCGGACTACAACCAAAATCTACTTTATGCCACTGTGGCTTTTCAGGAGCTTGATTTCAGTGACGATTAAATCCCTTTTGGTTTCTCCGTTTTTGGTCAGGAATTCTTTCCCGTTGTAACCCGTTAATTCCACAAAGTCTCCCTTGCCCAGTTTTTCAACTTCGGTTTTACCGAAGTTTTCATTCCAGACCCGGCAGGGAATCCAGTTTGTTTTTTCACTGTCTGAGTTTTCGGCTATTGAAAAAACGGCTACTCTGTGGATTTTGTCGTCTTTCCCTTTTACCTCTTTTACTTCCGGACTTTGTCCGAGGTTTCCTTTAACCGTTGTCCAGTTCATGTTTTCATTTTTTGTTTGCATGGTGTTTTGGTTTTTGATTTCTGCAAACATACTTCTGAAGCCCATTCTAAAACACGGTACAAATACTTAAGCCGAAAGAAAGTCAGTTGCTTCAGGCCCCTGACTGAACAGCAGATCGGCAATGCTGAGATCGGGAATGAAGCCGAATTTGTTTTCGAAAACCTGAGGGTAGCTGCGTTGTTTGGGGATACTGTGCCGTGGTGAAAAAGCGTTTCTTAAATCTTCACATTCGGGAAGCAGTTTCTGATAGTCCGATGTTGGAATGAGGGTCTTGTTAAGCTTAAGGACTGTAGTAAGCAGATCGGTAAGTGCGGCATTGAAATCAACCAGAAACGTAAATTTTTGTTCCATGTAAAACGGCTTCAGTTCATCTTCGTAAAACTCAAAATAAGCAGACCGCCGGTAGGCAGATTCCAATGACCGCCAATGCAGTTTTTGCCAGGGATCGGTGTAACTGATCCGAATGTCTTTCATGATCGTTCTTTCTTTCCGGCTTTTTAACGGGATGACCAAAAGTTGTTTCCCGTTTGGGCCATAGATGAACGTCCGGTTCCGTATCGTTTGTTTTTGGAAATGTTCATGTAATTCAAGAAAAAGATGGTCGTACGCGGTCAGTTTCTTGAAATAAAAAATTGGCGGAAGATAAGCAGATGGCAGGAGTACCGTTTTTAGAATTTGCATAATGGGCAGTCAGAGAATTTTTGTGAACCAACGGCTGAGCCGGCTGATTCCCGGTCTGTTTTTATTTAATGAAAACAGGATTGAAGTGGCTTTGCCCAGAATATGGTCTTCGGGAACAAATCCCCAAAATCGCGAGTCGGCAGAATTGTGTCTGTTGTCTCCGACCATAAAGTAGTAGTTCATTTTCAAGCAATAAAAACGAGAGAAAATTCCGTTAATATATAGGGAGTCGTTTCGCAGGTCAACCTTGTTGTGTTCGTAATTTTCAAGAATCCGCCTGTAGATGGGGAGATTTTCGGAGTTGATCCGTACGGTATCCCCTTTTTTAGGAACCTTCAGAGGTCCGAACCAATCCAGGTTCCATTTTATTTTTTCAGAATTTGGGAAAACATATTCTGAATAAACGCCTTGTTTTTCGGTGAAAACTTCGACCTGATTTACGTTTTTGGCATCCTTTAGCCGCTGCACGTTTTTCCGGGTTAAGCTGAAAGAATAATCGCCGGCTTTCGAAATTTTCCCTCCTTCTGTAATGTCCATCGAGTTCAAAAGTCCCTGACTCAGCCCCTGGCCGCTTGTCCGGATGCGGTAATTGTATTCGGTAGTTGAAGATTCCTCAACAACCTGGCCGTTTACCGTAATTTTTCCGTTGCTTATCTGAAAACGGTCGCCGGGCAGGGCCAGGCAACGTTTAATGAAGTAGGTTCGTTGATCCACAGGAATATCAGTTTCCAGGGGGTAGTTGAATACAACAACATCATTTCGTTTTACAGAGGAAAATCCGGAGATTCTCAAATAGGGAAGCCTGATCCAGTTTAAATAAGATCGTATTCTTGTAAACGGAAAATAATGCTGTGAGAAGGGAAAAGCCAGGGGAGTGATGGGCAATCTGGCGCCGTATTGGAGTTTATTTACGATTATAAAGTCTCCAGGGAGCAGTGTTTTTTCCATTGAAGAACCCGGTATGCTGAAGGCTTCAAATAAAAAAAGACGGAAAAAGCCAGCCAGGACGATTGCCAGAATAACCGCTATTACCCATTCTCTAAGCTGTTTGCGTATTTTTCTCAAATGATGGTAAAGGTCTGTCAAATGTACTCAAAAAGAATTCTGTAACTTACTATTGTGTATGAAGAAATTATTATGAACCTTTGAATCACATCACATCTCAACGCGTTATATAAATGGATTTAAGTAAACTGAAAAGAAGACCGTCCTTCCCCATTGAAACCATCGCTGTTGCGCTGGCTTTTTCTCCGAGACTGGACGGAATTCTTGCCGAGGCAAAACGAATAAAACTTCAGTTGAATTCTGCACTGATTTTGATTCATGTCGGAGAAAAAACTGCTGAAAAAGAAGAAATACTCGATTCTGGTTTGCAGAAGGCAGGCTTAGTGCCCTCGGATTGCAGAATCATCTGGATGGATGGTGACCCGGTAGAAACCATTCTCAATGTCTGTAAACTGAATATCGTGGATTTGCTTATACTTGGTGCTCTTCAAAAGGAGAAGCTTCTTAAGTTTTATACAGGGTCGGTTGCCCGTTCCATCAGCAGAAAGGCCAAAACATCCGTTCTTTTGATAACGGAACCCAAAGTTGAACCCTGCAAAATAAAAAAAATTGTCGTCAATGGAATCGACAATCCAAAAACACTTCACACCATCGCCACATCCCTTTACCTGGCGCGTCTTTTAGAAGTTAAAGACATAACCATTGTCAATGAAGTTTACAACCCGGCGATGGCAATGACCATTGCCGAAAACAGTACGGCTCCCGAAGCGAACAAATTGAAAAGGGATATAGCTGAAGAACAGGTTTCCAGGCTTCATCCGATAATTGAGCAATCTCAGGAACAATACCCTGAAATTGCAATAAAAGAAAAAGTCGTGAACGGAAAACCAGGCTATGCAATCAGTAATTATGCAAAGAGCAAAAATGCGGATTTGCTGGTGGTGAATTCTACGGATGTACACCTTAATTTATTCGATCGCATTTTCACCCACGATATGGAATACGTGCTCCAGGATTTGCCTTGCAACTTACTGATTGTTCACTCCCGGATTTAACATGTTGAAGTTTACTCATACCGATCTGGTATTAATGCTTATTGCCTTAGGCATTGTTCTTATTTTGTCCAGATTTATTTCTGAGTTTGGAAAAAAATTTAAAATGCCGATTGTACTGGGAGAAATTTTACTCGGTATTCTGATCGGACCTTCTGTATTTGGAAGACTATCCCCTCATTTATTGGCTGCCATATTCCCCCGTATAGGTGCAGAAAGAATTGCGCTGGACGGTATTACATCCCTTGCCGTGATTATGCTTTTGTTTGTTGCCGGATTAGAGGTGCAGCTTAACGTTGTGTTGAAACAAGGCAAGGCAGCTATTTATACAAGTTTTATGAGCATGCTGTTTCCTTTCAGCATCGGCGTTGGGACGGTCCTGTTATTTCCTCACCTGTTTAATTACAATGCCAGCAACCGCATGGTTTATGCCTTGTTTTTTGGGACCGCAATGGCTATTTCAGCACTTCCGGTCATTGCCAGAATCCTGATTGATTTGAATATGTTCAAAACGAAGGTGGGGATGGTTATCATGGCGGCCGCTATTTTCGATGACCTTACAGGATGGCTAATTTTCTCTCTTATTTTGAGCCTTATCGGCCATGATGGTGAAATTACCAGCCTGAGTTATACGATCGGGATGATTATTGGCTTTGGATTATTTATGTTGCTGATCGGAAGGAGAATTATAGACAAAGCGCTTCCCTGGATTCAAACCAAATTATCCTGGCCCGGAGGTGTATTGTCACTTAGTCTGGGCTTTTGTTTTCTGGGTGCTGCATTTACAGAGAAAATAGGATTGCACGCCATTCTTGGCGCGTTTATTATGGGGATAGCCATTGGTGATTCGGTTCATCTGCATGAAAAAGCAAGGGAAATTATTCATCAGTTTGTAACCAATATCTTTGCCCCTTTGTTTTTTGTTTCACTGGGTTTAAAAGTTGATTTTATAAATAATTTTGATCCGATGCTGGTAACGGTGGTGTTGCTGATAGCTGTTTTCTGTAAATTGATTGGTGCAACACTGGGCGCTTATATGGGTGGATTAAGTAAGAGAGAGTCGATTGCAATTGGCTTTGGATTAAATGCCCGGGGAGCAATGGAAATTATCCTGGGGACGCTTGCTCTCGAAGCCGGTTTGATTGATGAAAAAATGTTTGTTGCGCTGGTTGTAATGGCACTGGTTACCAGTATTATCAGCGGTCCGATGATGAAGTATTTTATTAAAGAACGTTGATTTTTATCCCTTTCTTAGTTTTGATTTTTCCACGTACCGGGAAACGAAAATACTCGCTTCATACAGGATGTAGAGGGGAATGGAAACCAGCAACTGGGAGGAGATATCGGGGGAGGGGGTAATGACGGCGCCAACAATTAAAATCACAACAATTGCATGCCGGCGATACGTTCTCATGAAGGCCGGAGAAATGATCCCGAACCGGGTCAAAAAATAAACAACAATTGGCAATTCGAATACCAGTCCTGTTGCAAGAGTCAGGGTTGTAACGGTGGAAATATAGGAATCCATCGTAATAGTATTGGAGATATCGGCGCTTACCTGGTAAGAGCCCAAAAAATTAATCGTCATGGGTACAATCATGTAATAGCTGAAGACCACTCCTGTAATAAACAGTACGGATGCAAAAAATACAAATCCCCTGGTGTTGGTGCGTTCGTTTTCTTTCAGTGCGGGCTTAATAAAACGCCATATTTCCCAAAGGATATAAGGGAAAGAAAGAATCAGGCCTCCGACAAATGCGATCCACATGTGCATGGTGAACTGTCCTGAAAGCTCCGTATTGATAAGCGTAAAAGGAATCTTGGTTATACAGAGATCGTCCCCTGCGTTCAGCAGATGGGATAAACGGCACATCATGCGATAGGTCCAGAAATCGAGGTGTTTGGGGCCCAGCAGAATGGTGTCAAAAAGCAGATCTTTCATGAAGAAAAGACCTACTCCGAGAACCGCTATGGCAATGGCCGATCTGACCAAATGCCAGCGAAGTGCTTCCAGGTGATCCAGGAAGGACATTTCAGCTCCGGGTTTGGTTGCGTCAGATTTTTCGGCCATAAAATAGAGGGCGCAAATATACAAGTTTAACTGTAAAACACTTATTTTAGCGGGGAAATGAAGTCCTTTTTTCATTCCTGCAGTTTACGCTTTTGGTTGTTTGCAATGCTTGCCGTGGTGGCGGTTTGCCTGGCGTATTCCAATCATTTTCACAACGATTTTCATTTTGATGACTCCCACACCATCTACAACAATATGTATATCCGGGAAATTAAAAATATCCCCCGCTTTTTCAGGGACGCCACTACTACCAGTTCGTTTCCCCCAAACCAGGCTTACCGTCCCGGACTGACTACCCTCAACACGATTGATTACTGGATCATGCGTCAGTTTCACAAGGATCAACTGATGCCTTCTCCCGGTTTTTACCACTTGTCGATATTTATAAGTTTTCTTTTCCTTGGATTTTTACTTTTTTTAATGGTAAAAGCCATACTGGACAGGAGTTTGAAAAATGAAGGGAACAATTTTGTTTCCCTGTTTGTGGTCAGTCTGTTCTGGCTTCACACAGCCAATGCGGAGACCATTAATTATATTATTGCCCGCTCGGATTCCTTTTCAACGATGATGATTGTACTGGCTTTCGTAACCTATATTTACAAACCCAAATGGAGACCCTTTTTCATTTGCCTTATTCCGATGGCTGCCGGATTTTTCGTAAAAGAACCGGCCCTGATATTCATTCCACTTTTGTTTTTATACATCGTCTTTTTTGAAAAAGGGTTTTCTATCCCAGACCTTTTTAAGAAAGCAAATTTTAAAAAAATCTATAAAAACACAGAAGTGCTGGTGGTTGGATTACTGATCGCGGTCGTGCTCTACATTCTTTCCAGAAAATTAACTCCCCCTACATGGATTTCAGGCGGGCAATCGACGTTCTGGTATCTGGTTACCGAACCCTATGTGATCCTGCATTATTTCAAAAACTTTTTCTATCCGAATGACCTTAGCGCGGATACAGACTGGAAGCAGCTGACTACGCTGGCCAACTGGCGGTTTTTTGCCGGTATGTTGTTTATTTTTTCCATGCTTTTTGTTGCGTATAAAACTTCTCTTAAACCGGAAAGCCGTCCTGTTGCTTTCGGAATTTTATGGTTTTTTCTGGCGCTGCTTCCTACCTCCAGTATTATTCCGTTTTCGGAGGTTTTGAATGACCACCGGACTTTTTTTCCGTATATCGGACTTTGCATTGCGTTTGCCAATGCGGCCTATCTCATTGTTTTAAAATACAAGGATCGTTTCATTTCAAATCCGGTTAATCAGGGACTATTACTAAGCGCAATTGTTCTTTTTCTTGCCGGACATGCCTACGGAACTTACCAGCGCAATAGTATCTGGAAATCAGAATTGTCTCTTTGGAAGGACGTTTCTATAAAGAGCCCCGAAAACGGCAGAGGACTCATGAATTACGGTCTTGCCCTTATGGGTGAAAAAAAATTTACGGAGGCAGAAGACTATTTTAAAAAAGGAATTCACTATTTGCCGGATTATGCTTACCTGTACATTAATATGGGGATGGTAAAATCAAATCTTAAGGATACTGCTGAAGCCGAAAGGAATTTTAAAAAAGCGATTCAGCTGGGATTCAATACCCCCGATCCCTTTTATTTTTACGCCCAGTATTTGTGCGGACGAAAACGCTTTGACGAGGCTATCCCACTTTTGAAACAAGCGTTGAAGTTAAGTAAAGGCCATATTTATTCACGCTATGTGCTACTGAATGTCTATGCGGATAAATACATGTGGGATGATCTGGACAATCTGGTGGCGGAATCGGTCAGTCAATTCCCGAATGACCCTGAAGTTCTTAAATATGTGGACATCGCCAAAAACAGAAAAACCATTACCGAGCGGGAAAAGGAAAAAGTGAAGACCAGTAAGTCACCCCAAAGCTTTATCGACCTCAGTCTGGCCTATTTTAATGAAGGCAAGTATGCTGAATGCGTTGAGGCCTGTAAAGAAGTGCTGAAGCTGGATTCAACCAATGCGGATGCGTACAATAATATCAGTTGCAGTTACAATTATCTGGGCGAATGGGATCTGGCAGAAAAATATGCCGGACTTGCCGTTAAGTACCGTCCCGGTTTTGAAGTCGCTGAAAGGAATTACAAGAATATAAAGGAACGGAATGAAAGCGTTTACCGGTCCGCGGCTATGGCAAAAGCGAATCCCAGTCCTGAGAATTTTCTGGCTGTAAGCACGATGTTTTACAATGGCTTACGGTATCCGGTCTGCATTGAATACGCAAAAAAAGCTATTCAGTTAAGACCCAATTTTGCAGAAGCATATACCAATATAGGGGCGGCCTACAGCCGAATGAAAAACTGGCCGGAAGCCGAAAAAGCCTGCCGGGAGGCTCTGAAAATCAACCCCGGTCTGGAAGCCGCGAAAGTGACGCTTAAATTTATACAGCAACAAAAGGGAACTGCAAAACTGTGAAAGCTTTTTTAAAAAAAACCGGGTTTCCGATTTCCGTTTTATTTGTTTCGGTTTTGTTCTGCCTTGCTTATTCCAATCATTTTCACAATCCTTTTCAGTTTGACGATGAGCACACGATTGTCAGCAACAATTACGTCCGTAGCATAGCGAATATTCCGCTTTTTTTCAAAGATGCCAGGACAAGCAGTTCCTTGCCGGCCAATCAGACTTTTCGACCCGGATTAACCACACTGAATGCAATCGATTTTTGGTTTGGCGGTAAGGCCGATCCTGATCCGTTTTATTACCACTTATCTATTTTTATAAGCTTTTTCTTTTTGGGTATTTTACTCTATTTTTTCTTTCTGAGGATTTTCGACAATGCGCTTTCTTCTGAATGGAACCGCTATTTCGCCTTGTTTGCAACAGCTTTTTTTTGTCTGCATGCTGCAAATGCGGAAACGATCAATTACATCATTGCCCGTTCTGATTCATTTTCCACCCTGATGGTTGTAGCCGGGATGGTTCTATATATTTACGGGACTTATGAATTAATAAAATGGCTTGCACTTATACCTGTTTGCCTGGGGTTGCTTGTAAAGGAGCCAGCGGTAATGTTCGGCCCTTTGCTGTTTTTTTATCTGGTTTTTTTTACTGAAGAGCTATCCCTCACCGGCTTACTGAAAAAGGGTAATCGTAAAAAGCTGATCCGCTGTATTGAAGCGGTTTTCCCTGCACTTGTATTATCAGGCGTTTATTTCGTTGTTTCAAAAAGGATGACACCCCCTACATTGGCGGAATCACGGGGGGGTGATACGCTTCATTATCTGCTTTCCCAGCCATTTGCCATCGTCCATTACATTAACAATTTTGTTCTGCCATTTAATCTGTCAGCTGATACCGACTGGGAACCCGTTGCCCGGATAGCCGATGACCGTGTTCTGACAGGATCATTAGTGCTGTCAGCTTTATTGATCCTTGCCTTTTACCTCTCCCGACACAAAGTGACACGGCCCATTTCGTTCGGCCTCCTGTGGTTTTTTATTGCTTTGATACCCAGCTCAAGCGTATTTCCGTTGGCAGAAGTCCTCAATGATCACCGTCCGTTCTTTCCTTATATCGGTTTGGTAATGGCTGGCGTATGGTCATTTGTACTGCTTATCCGAACGTATGCCAATACCATCTCCTTCGTCTTTTTTAGATATGGAATAGTCATTTGTTCTATTCTGTTTTTGTGTCTGCATGCGTACGGTACTCACAGGAGAAATACCGTTTGGAGCAGCGGCGAAAGTCTTTGGCTGGATGTGACGCTGAAAAGTCCAAAAAATGCAAGAGGTCTGATGAATTACGCAAACACGCAAATGGCAAAGGCAAATTACCCACTTGCCGAGGATTATTTTCAGAAGGCCCTTAAACTCTGGCCAGCCTATTCTTATCTGTACATCAATATGGGTGTTCTCAAAGCCGCCACCGGAAATCCTCAGGAAGCAGAATCAAACTTCAGGAAGGCCCTGAATCTGAATCCCCTCAATCCCGAATGTTATGGTTATTATGCCCGGTGGCTGAAAGACCAGGGTCGCTTCACTGAAGCAAAGGAATGTCTGCAGAAAGGACTTTCTTTAAGCCCGGAACACATCGGAAACAAAAGACTTTTGGATGAAATCCGGGGTTTTGAAAATGCAACAGCTGTTGCTTCGGATAGTGCTGAGGCAAGGGCAGCCTCTCATCCCAGTCCTGAAAATTACCTGAATCTGAGTTTGATTTTTTATAATCAGAAAAATTATATCCGTTGCGTAGCTGCTGCCAGAGAAGCCATTAAACTGAAACCTGATTATGCGGAAGCCTATAATAATATCTGCTCGGCTTATGTATTGATCGGGAACTACGACGAAGCTATAAAGGCCGGCACAAAGGCTTTGTCTGTTAAACCTGGGTTTGATTTGGCAAAAAACAACCTGAATGACGCTTTGACCAGGAAATCAAAGGAGGATGAATTGCTGAATCCTGTCCGGAAAAAGCCGACTGTTGAGAATTTAATTAATCTAAGTCTGTTTTATTACACCAATGGCAGATATCAGGATTGCGTTGATGCTGCAAAAGCGGCTTTGAAACTAAATCCCAGATCGGATGTTGCATGCAATAACATCTGCAGTGCTTACAATATGCTTGGTATGTGGGATCAGGCGATAGAAGCAGGTGAAGCGGGTTTGAGCATTAATCCCGGCAGCGAGCTCTTGCAAAACAATCTGGCTGTCTCCAGAAAGAACAGGTACTCAGGAAATAAGAGCAGTCAATGATTTGTCGAAGCTACGAATCGGGGTGGTAATTCTGTTTAAATCGGCGTTCAGGTCACAGGGTGTTGCGTTTTTCAGACCCATCAAATTGTCCTTGTTTATTGCGCTCCGGATTCCGATGGATTTTAACAAAGAAAGACCCATTGCGATGATCCAGTAAGGTGTTGGTATAAAAATGCAGGATGTTTTCAGTTTTCGGTTCAGGCTTCTGATGAAATCGCTGAATAATACTGGTTGCTTTTCGGCAACTGAAAGGGTGCCGGTTGTGTTTTTTTGAATGCACTCGTTTATAACTTCCACAAGATCGTTTATATATACGGTTTGAATTTTTTGTTTCCCCCCGTTTAGCAGCGGAATAAAGCGATGGTTTTTAAGTTGTTCAATCATTGACCGCACCAGGCCGCCATTTCCAAGAACAAGGCCGGGGCGCAGGATAAGGTCGTGGGGACCGGTAAACAGTTTTTCTGTTTGAATTTTCTGGAGTGCATAAGCGGAATTGTTAATTCCGTTTGCGGACAGGCTTGAAATGAAAATTCTTTTTTTCACACTGTACGCCGAACAGAGTTGAAGGAGTTTCCCGGTTCCTTCAAAATTATTTTTTACAGAATCCGCCGAAGCATCTGACCGGATATATGCACAGTGGATAAAACAAAAGGCATTTTCAAAGACAGACTCCTCAACCTGTTTATTCAGGTTGAGGATGGAGTACCTGACGCCCTCGACTTTTTCTACCGGCAATTTTCTGACGAGAGCAATAACCTGAAATTTGTTACTGATAAAATAGTTTGTCAGTGCAGAGCCCAGAAACCCTGATGCGCCTGAAATGATTATTTTCGGGCCCTGGTTTAGTATTTTTGAATCCTTATCCATTTTTCAAACTCTTCAGTGCTGTAATATGGGCATTTGCCATCAGGGTAAAAGTAAGACCTTTTGCCGGCAGATAATTGAAGCCCGATCCATCTGCAACGAAAACCTTTGATGTTCCGTTAAGCTTCCCCTCAGGGGATAGAGTAAAGGCTTCCTTCGTCTTGCTGAAAGGTAAAGTACCTGCGTAATGGATGCTGGATCCGTTTCCGGGATTTATCCGTTTAATGGCATAGCTTCCCAGGGAACGCAGGGCCTTTATGAATTTTTTTTCCCGCTCCCGATTTAGTTCCAGTTCACTTTCGCTTAAACAGTACTGCGCTTTTAATCTGTCTTTTGTCGGGCTGTTTTCATCGGCCTTTAATTCCAGGTATTTTTGATTTCCCCTTTCTTCCGGATGGTGAATTCCCATGATCTGAAATCCTGATGCAAGGTATTGCATCAGAATTCTTCCGTCCACGAAATTCAACGGAGCTTCTTTTATTATTCTGAAGAGCATCAGCGATTGGTAACTGTATATGGAGGCCATTGCAACGTTCATGTTGTTATGTTGCGGGTCATGGAACAGGGAAAGCTGGGCGAACCCCATTTTTCGATTCTCAGCTGCCTTGCCTATCATTGCCGGCTGGATACAGGGGATATAGGTATAAGGGTTGCATAGAATGGGAAGGCGGGAATGACCCGAATCTGAAGAGCGCAGAATAATGCGTGCTGTCCCCAGTACACCTGAGGCCAGCAGGAGTTTTTTAGACCTGAACAACTCCGATTTTCCTGTCAGTGTGTTCAGGCAGTTTACTTCGATACAGTCGGCTTTTTCAGTAAACAGGGTAACAAGGAGGTTGCCCCTGTAGCTGAAAGCTCCGGTCTTTCTCAGGTTGTTGATTGTAAGCCATGGCCGGTAGGCGCTTTCGTCTTTGTCAGAGTAAAAATCCAGATCCCGGTAGGCGTATTTTTTTCGGTCCCCTAAATCCTGTGTTAACAGGGCCAGAGCTGGTCGTCCGAGATAAAATCCGTTTTTGTTGAAGGCTGCTCTTTTTTTCTGATATTTTTTCAGCAACAGGCTATTGTTGCGGTCAAGCAAGGGGGGCGGCTGGATAGTGTCCAGGCGGCCTATGGTATACGGAGAGGCATCATCCTTGTTGCCACTTATTCCAATTCGTTGAGCGACGGTAGTGTAGGCTTTGTCAATTTCGGAGGAATTCAAACCAATCCTGGTCAGTTCACCTGAAGAAAATTCACAGCAACCGAGTCCCCATCCTGATCCCAGGCCACCATATGCCAGGCTTTCCATCGGGAAAAAGGAATCAGAGTCCAGGGGCAAAAAGCTATCCACCAACCGGAGCAGATGTTTTCGGCCCGGAGTGAGGTGTTCTCCGGTTTTTACTTTTCCCCAGCTGAGGGATTCGGCAGAATCACCCAAAAGGTATCTGTATTGATCCTGTTGCGTCTTCCGGATGGACAGAAAATCCATATCCGGAATGAGGGAAGCGTAGTGCCGGTCTTCAACACCTACATCCAGCATCGTCACCCTTTGGCCAGAATCAATGAGCGTTTGTGCAGCCATTGCTCCGGTACAGCCTGAACCCACAACAATGTAATCCGGGATTTCCAATCAGCGAATAAGTTTGAGTAGTAAACATCCAGTGATTCCCATCAATCCTGCTCTCAGTAAACGAAGGAGTATTCTTAACGCATAGAGGGGCTTTCTTTCCTGAGTCAGAAAAAGGAGATGATACTCAGGGTTCGTTTCTAAAATGGCGAACATCAGATGAAGGCGCATTCTGAATTCTGCCCCCGGATGGATAAGCGCCAGACCTGAATCAATAAATCCAATGCTCCAGGTGTTAGCGGAGGCAAAAGCAAGCAATTTTAGGTCCCTCTCATGTGGAACCAAGGCTCTGCTTCGTATTGTTTTCTCATACAGTTCAGTTTCCCGGAGATTCGGCTTTTTATTTAGTAAATATCGAGCAAAGAAGAGGGCCTCGCTTTGCAGTGATTTATCCTGCATTTTTTTGATCTGATTTCTGTTTTAAAAGGGCAATTTCCTGAGCCAGTGCTTTGTTCTGTTCCTGTAAACGGGATACGACTACTGATAAATGAAGGAGGTAAATCAGTATGGCAAAAATGGCCCCGATAAATACCATGTTGGGAGGGGCGTACACTCCAAATAAGGCCGAAACGGTTTCAAGCCCGCTTCTCCAAAAGGAAAACAACACCAGTACCAGGGTACAAATAATCCACATGATGGCATATTCCTCCCTCAGTTTCCCTTTGTAAATAAGCCTTCCGATATAAAAAAGGAAAAGCAAACTTGAAATTATGGCGATGGCCTGAATCTTCGTCATGGTGCTTTTTTGGAACTGGTTTTTATATACGTAAATAAAATGGACAAGGTAACTTTAAACATGTAATAAACGGAGGCCCTTCTTCCGATCGAGGAAACACCACCCATTCGTTCACGCATGTTTACAGGCGTTTCTCCAAGGCTCAGGTTTGATTTACAGAACAGAATAATGGCCTCCGGTTCAGGGTATTCATCAGGGTAATAGTCGCAGACCGCCTGAAGCGTCTTTCGGTCGATCAATCGGAATCCGGAAGTACTGTCCGTAACAGTTACTCGAACGAGGAGCCAAATCAGGTGTCTGAAATAATTTATACCTGTTCTTCTGAGCAGGGAGGACTGAAATCCGGTTTTTTCAATAAACCGGGATCCTATTGTAATATTCCAGGAATTCAATTGCTGGGCTTTTATCAGTTTGGGAATTTCACCGGCCGGATGCTGCCCGTCTCCGTCAATCTGAATGGCAAAATCAAACCCGTTTTCAAATGCGTATTTGAAACCTGTTTGTACAGCCCCTCCTATTCCTAAATTGACAGGTAAATTCAGCGCGATGCAGGGAAGTGTATCAAGAATGGAGCCGGTCGAATCCGTTGAGCAATCATTTACTACAACAATTTCTGCACTCAGCTGATTCTCTTTAATTATTGTATTCAAATCGCCAACCACTGCAGCAATAGACTCTTTTTCGTTATAGGCGGGAACAACAAATGCAATCCGGTACATTAAAGTAATATACTTATTTTAATTTAATAGTTAATAGTCTTAATTCGAATAAATTGTTGAAAATCAGAATGTAAATCACTGCAGCGTCAAAATATTAGTTATATATTTATAACCACAGCCTATAAAAGTATTAAAAAATAAGATTGCAATAAGATGGAGGTTGCTGCGGATTTGCAGGTGTACTTAAAAAAATTTTTCGGTTTCGGAAAATTTAAGGGGGATCAGGAGGAAATCATCACAAATGTATTGGCAGGAAACGACACGTTTGTTATCATGCCTACCGGAGGTGGAAAATCGCTTTGTTACCAATTGCCTGCACTGATCAGTGAAGGAACCGCCATTATTGTCTCACCGCTGATTGCGCTTATGAAAAATCAGGTTGATGCCATCCGCAATTACGGAAGCGAAGATGGCATCGCACATTTTATGAATTCCTCTCTCAATAAATCAGAAATTACCAGGGTTAAGGAGGATATTGTATCAGGGAAGACGAAATTGCTTTACGTAGCTCCGGAATCACTCAATAAAGAAGAAAACATCCGGTTTTTAACCGCAATAAAAATTTCGTTTTTTGCTATTGATGAAGCGCATTGCATTTCAGAATGGGGCCATGATTTCAGGCCCGAATACCGTAAACTTCGGCCAATGATTGAACGTATCGGCAAAGTTCCGATTATTGCGCTGACGGCCACTGCTACCCCTAAAGTTCAGCAGGATATTCAAAAGAATCTGGGTATGCTTAAAGCCAGGGTCTTCAAGTCTTCCTTTAACCGCTCCAACCTGTATTATGAAGTAAGGGCAAAAAAAAATGCGATAAAGGAAATTATACGCTATATCAAGGGTCAGTCCGGAAAATCGGGAATTGTATACTGTCTCAGCCGGAAAAAGGTTGAGGAACTGGCGGAAGTTCTGAAAGTGAACGGCATCAAAGCCTTGCCCTATCATGCCGGGCTGGATGCCTCTACAAGAGCCCGGACGCAGGACCGGTTTCTGATGGAGGACATTGATGTTATTGTTGCCACGATTGCATTCGGAATGGGGATTGACAAGCCGGATGTCCGTTTTGTTATTCACCACGATATACCGAAGAGCCTCGAAGGATACTATCAGGAAACAGGAAGGGCCGGCAGAGACGGAGGAGAAGGCAAGTGCATTGTTTTTTACAGCTACGACGATATTCTTAAGCTTGAAAAATTCATGAAAGGCAAACCTGTCGCTGAGCAGGAAATAGGCCGGCAGCTTCTTATGGAGACTGTTTCTTATGCTGAGTCTTCGGCCTGCCGCCGGAAATATCTGTTGCATTATTTCGGGGAAGGGTACCCCAGTGACAATTGTAAAAATTGCGATAATTGCCTGCAGAACAAACCCAGTATTGAAGCAATGGATGATGTAGCAAGGGTGATCGAGGTCGTTCTGGAAGTAAAAGAGAAATTCAAAGATCTTCACATTCTCAATATTCTTATGGGGCATATAAACGCTGCTATCAAAACCTATAAGCACCATGAACTGGAAGTATTTGGAAAAGGTATAGAGGATACTAAAGATGAAAAATACTGGAGTGCCGTTATTCGCCAGGCCGTAATAAACGGACTTTTAGGCAAGGATATTGATAATTACGGATTACTGAAGGTTAGCAAGGAAGGTCATTTGTTTCTGAAGAAACCCTTTTCTGTTAAAATCACGCCTGATCACGATTACGATAATGAAGATGTCAATGATGATGACGCTTCGAATTTAAGTTCGCATAAGGGCGGACATGCAACTGACCCTGCTTTGTTTTCCCTTCTGAAAGACCTGGTGAAGAAAACCGCCAAGCTGAAAAATCTCCCTCCTTATGTAATTTTTTCTGAGGTTTCCCTGGAGGAAATGGCCATCCACTATCCGATAACGCTGGAGGAATTGAGTCACATATCCGGAGTGGGGCAGGGTAAATCGCAGAAATTCGGAAAACCTTTCGTCGATCTGATTTCCAAATATGTTGAGGACAATGAGATTGAACGCGCCCAGGATATGATTGTAAAATCAGTTGTCAATAAATCAGGAATTAAAGTATCGATAATCCAGGGCATAGACCGCAAGCTTCCGCTTGAAGATATCGCGAAATCTAAAGGGTTGAAAATGCCTCAGCTGCTCAATGAAATGTACAGCATTGTTTCTTCGGGAACAAAACTGAACATCAGTTATTATGTCAACGAGCAAATGGATAGTGAGCGACAAAAAGAATTAATTGAATATTTCAGAGAAGCACAATCCGACTCTATTGAAGACGCTCTCTCCGAATTGGGAGAGAGCGATTTTTCAGAAGAGGAAATGCACATGATGAGGATAAAATTCATCTCTGAGTTCGGAAACTGAAGTCCGTTTACTCCCTTTGCACTTTCTTTTACTTCACTTGTCAATACTGCAAATCACCAGACCACCCTTTAACTTCTTTTTACTCCTTTCGGTTATTTCTTGCGGGTAATTGTTACCTTCGTTTCCGGTTACCCACAAACGACCGCCACATGAAAGTACACCTTCGGAAACGCAAACATAAGAACGGCGCTACAATCACCCTCTTTCTTGAGATTTAAAAAGGCACCAAAAAAACGATAACGGTAAGGTGGTCGGGATCCGGGAATACGAGTACTTGGATTTTTCCTTGGTTGGTAAACCCCGAACGCCCCTCGATAAACAGCAAAACAAAGACAATCTGGTGCTGCCGACTCTTACTTTCAAAAGTTAAAGGCCTGTTTAAACAGGGCTGTAGTTGAGGACGTTATTGTGAAAAGCCCGGCAGCGGGAATCAGTGCAATCGGTAAAAGGGAGTCCGAACGTGAATACCTGACACTTGAGGAACTCCGGGCCCTCGTTAAGGAGGAGTGTAGGTTTGAGGTATTGAAAAGGGCTTTCCTGTTTTCCTGTCTTACCGGCCTCCGCTGGTCGGACGTTCAAAAGCTGAAATGGTCGGAGGTTCAAAATACGGTTGAGGGCTGGAGGATTACCTTTCACCAGCAAAAAACAGGAGGATTGCAATATCTGGATATACCGGAACAGGCCAAGGAATACCTGGGCGCTCAGGGCGGTCCTGATCAACTGGTATTTGAAGGATTGAGCTATAGTTCCTACCATAATCTGGCCCTGCATTGCTGGACCATGAATGCCGGAATAAAAAAGCACATCACCTTTCACTCGGCCCGGCATACCTTCGCGGTCCTACAACTGACTTTAGGAACCGAGATTTTCACCCTTTCAAAACTGCTCGGACATTGTGAACTGAAAACAACTCAGATTTACGCTAAGATCGTGGATGAAAAGAAACGGGAGGCAGTAAACCGGATTCCGAGTATTTCAATCTGAGAATAGGCCAGTAAAGTTTGCAAAATGAAAACTATTTTAATACCTTAGCATGGTGAATATAATTGTTAAAAGAGCAATACTGTACTATGTGGCTAAATATCCGAAAGCAACAACGGCATTATTAACCTGGTACAATGAGTTCTTGAAACAAGAGTTTAGCAATTTTAATGAACTGAAGGCGGTATATGGAAGTGCCAGCATTGTGGGAAATAATAGGGTTGTGTTTAATATTAAAGGCAACGATTACCGGCTTATAGTATCGGTAAATTTCAAACAGTTAGCGGCTTACGTTATTTGGTTTGGCACACATAAGGAGTACGATAAAATAAATGTGGAAACGATTGAGTTCGACACTAAGATTTTAAACTATAAAGCAAAATAACATGAACTGGAAAGTATTAAAAACCGAAGCGGCCTATCAGAAGGCTGTTAAACGCACCATGGCGATTTTTCAAGCCAAAGAAGGAACGTCCGAAGCGGACGAATTGGCTTTACTCTTGCTGTTAGTAAAGGATTATGAAGACAAACACATTCATATTCCCGAAGTGGATCCCATTGAAGTAATAAAATTGAAAATGGCGGAGCGTGGAATGAAAGCAAAGGACCTTGAGCCAATCATTGGGAGTAAGGGTCATATATCTTCCATTCTCTCTGGTCGCAGAGAAATAACGCTGAAAATGGCACAGCGGCTAAAGAATTACTTTCAATTGCCAGCAGAGATATTTTTGCACGCTGCTTGATTTACTTATGAAAAAGCAACCTGTGCAAATTTTTCATTGGTTCGGTATAAGGGCGAATTGGATGAAAAAGCCAGCTGTTCAGGAATGGGAAAGTTTGAGGTTGCAAATTGAAACCTCAAAGAGTAGAGGAGGCACCAGGTATTTGCCCTACGCCTTCACGGAACAAGGATTAGCAATGCTAAGCGGCGTTCTGAACTTGACCAAAGCGATTGAGGTAAACATAGTCATAATGAGAGCTTTTGTATTTATAAGGCAATATGCACTTACTCACAAAGATTTAACCGTGAAGTTGCAGGAGTTGGAAGCCAAATACAACAATCAATTTAAGGACGTGTACGAGGCAATAAACTACCTCCTGCAAAAGGATAAACAGGATGCCGAGCAAAAGGACCGGAAGAGAGTGGGGTTTAAAACGCGAAATGGTAAATAGGATCAATAAAATGCAAGATCACCCCTATAATTTCCCTTACCGGCTGGGCGTTGATGAAAAAGACCTATACTGAGAAGTCGCGCAAACTCCGAAATACTTGCCAGAAAGGGAATGGAGTCAGTTCTGAATTAATCAGTAGTTTCATTTTATCAGGTCCGGGGCCATCAGCTCCGGGCCTTAATATTTAAACCAAATGGAAAACGTAAAAGTAGTTCTGATACAAGTGGGTTCAGAGGAATACAACAAGGTGATTGCCGAGGACGTTCGATACGGCAATACATTATTGCAAACGCCACTTTGATTTTGACCGCCTGGTACCTGAGGAGGAGATCATGCAGCAAATGGGGGTTGAAATGACTAACAGGCTTAAGCGCCGTAATATCCGGGCGACTATTGGGAAATGGAAAAGGGTTGGCAAGAAATGGGTCTGCTCAGCGAAGAGTCTGGATAAATGGATTAATTCAAAGACGTAAAATAAGTCCTACTGCTGCATATAAGTTGCAATAGGTCCCATATCGAAAGAGGGCATTTTAGCCGACGCGACCAGGACATTGTTTTTGAATAGGCTGAGGGAAATAGTATCAGCTGACAGAGTTGGGTAGTTTGGGCTATTCGGTAAAATTGTGAATGTGGCTTGTGCTGATATTTCCGGCCAACCCAGGTTAAATAATGCCAAACTGCTTTTTGTAAAAACACAATTCCAGGTATACGGGAATGTGGTTACGGTGAACAGCTCCCCAGCTCGCAGGATTTCCCCTTGTTGAGCAGTGTCGTTTTCGATAGTGTTTGCCATTGATAGAAATATTGTGTCATGCTGGCCGGACTTAAGGCCGATAACATTAACCACGACTTTGATCGTCTCAGTGCTATCAACCGGAGATTTCGGGGCTGAAGGAGGAGGGGTACTGGACTTGTGGCAAGAATAAATTAATACCAGTACTGCGGATATCAGTAAGTGCTTTTTCACGGTCGGTTATTTTCAGACCAAAGTAGACTATTTTGAAGTCGGGCAGGGGAGAAGAACCGGATATATTTTCACTGCAAACAGGTTACTTTCCACCAGGCCTAAGAACGCAACCTGAGTCCGGGATCCTGCCAGCTCCACCCAGGTAACCGCGATTTTCTCCCTGGGTAAATACAGGTCGCATTCCTCGATCCTAAAACAAGCATTATGTCGAAACTTACGGGTAATTTTTGCTATTTATGCCCCACAAAAGCCTTGAATTGCCTTTAAATAAAGGATTGTAGCCTAAATACTCACTTTTGAATACGGAAACTGAAGATCAGAAACAGACTACAGGTAAAAACAAGAAACGCTCCTGTCTGGTGCAATACACCAAGGACAACCGGAACGGCAAAGAGCAAGGTTAAAATTCCCAGTGTAAACTGACACAGAATAAGAATTCCCAGCGCATTTACAATTTTCATCTGCAAGGCGCCCTGAACCGGTTCTGATTTTGATCTGAAATAGATAATCCCGGTAAGAAGGACCACAACACAAGCCATGCACCTGTGAATAAACTGTACGCCGGCTCCGGATTCCAGGGTATTTTTCCAAAGAGGCCGAAGAGCATAAGCTGATTCAGGTATCCATTCTCCGCACATTTTTGGCCAGTCTGGACAAAGCAACCCTGCTTTAAGACCAGCGACAAATGCGCCGTAAACGATTTGAATAACAATACTTACAAAAAGCAGAATCGACAGGGTTTTCATTTTAAAAAGGCCCGTTTTTAGTATCCCGGGGCTGCCTGTTAATTTCGGTTTGTAAATCAGTTCAAGTGCCGTCCAGAAGGTATAGCCCATCACTGTGAGTGCACTGATTAAATGAGCTGCTAACCGGTAATGGCTTACCCGGGGAAGTTTGTTGAGTCCGCTTTGAACCATATACCATCCTAAAAGTCCCTGAAGACCACCCAGAATTATTAAAAGAAGTAATCTGAAGAGTAATTTGCTGTCAATGCGTCTTCGTACCAGGAAATAAAAGAAAGGCACAATAAACAGGACACCGATGCTCCGACCCAGAAACCTGTGAATGTACTCCCACCAGAATATCGACTTGAATTCATCGAGCTTAAAATTAAAGTTGACCTGTTGGTACTCGGGATACTGCTTGTACTGACCGAACCGTTCGTTCCATTGCTGATCGTTTAGCGGCGGAAAGTCA
The DNA here is from genome assembly GCA_013286385.1 of Bacteroidota bacterium. Lineage (GTDB taxonomy): Bacteria > Bacteroidota > Bacteroidia > JABDFU01 > JABDFU01 > JABDFU01. The sequence goes on along the minus strand of JABDFU010000007.1, from coordinate 23,441 downwards.
CCAAACAAAGACCAGTTGACAATAGATAATCCGGAATGTGTAAGTCTGGTAATTCCTCCTATCAATAGCATCAGGTAAATCAATATGCATCCCGAAAGGAGCCAAATGATAATGGGTTTCTTGCTTTTATCCGGCATAGAAAAGGTACTTCTGAGGAAGGCAAAAGTAATGGATTCTCCCGATAGTGTGTAATTAATTGAATATCAATTATATGAAACTAGTCGACCCTGAAAAAAGCTCGGTTTGACACATAAAAACAGTCAAAAGTTTTTTTTAGCTCAACTAGTTTTATTATCTTTGCAACCCCTTAGTTTCAGGGGAAACAAATTAAATTTTTTCAGTATGTATGCAATCGTAGATATAGCCGGCCAACAGTTTAAAGTTGAACCCAAACAACGTGTTTATGTTCACCGCCTGGACGCGAAAGAAGGCGATAGTGTTGAGTTGAATAACATTCTTCTTCTGGATAACAATGGTTCAATAACTGTCGGGACACCTCTTGTAGAGGGGGCCCGTGTTGCTGCAAAAGTGTTGGCTCACGTAAAAGGCGACAAGGTTATTGTTTTCAAAAAGAGAAGAAGGAAAGGATACCGCAAACTGAACGGGCATCGTCAGTATTTTACACAATTGTTTATTACGGGGATTGCCGGAAAAGGCGAACAGATAAAACTCGAAGAGGCGCCCATTGTAAAATCCAAGGGCAAAAAAGAAGTTGAGGAAGTTGCAGCTGCTGAAGCGATTGCTGCCCCGAAGAAAACGGCGGTAAAAAAGAAAGCTATTGCGAAACCTGCAGCTGAAGCCGGAACGATAAAGAAAACAACACGTAAATCAACAAAGAAATCAGAAGAATAGAACTGAATAACAAAATCAGAAATCAGTAAAATCAACTGTCATGGCACATAAAAAAGGTGAAGGTAAAGTAAAGAACGGCCGCGAATCAGAAAGCAAACGGCTCGGTATTAAATTATATGGAGGACAGGCTGCAATTGCAGGAAATATACTGGTTCGCCAAAGAGGTACCCGTCATTATCCTGGAAAAAACGTTGGGATGGGGAAGGATCATACACTTTTTGCGCTTATTGACGGAACGGTTGTTTACAAAAAATCAAAGGAGGATAGGTCCTTTGTTTCGGTTGTTCCCGCAACTAAGTAGGAAACCATACAATAATCTGAATCTCCTGGGAGTTTTCTCAGGAGATTTTTTATTTTAGACCATTGGGAATTTACTTAAGGGCAATTTAATCTTTAAATTTAAACCATCTATTTAAATCTAGACCATTTATTCGTTTATGTTACAGCTAAGTTATATCCGCGAAAACAAACAAGACGTTATTGACCGGCTCCGAATTAAGAATTTTGACGGGACGGCAATTATTGAACAGGTTATGCAACTCGATGCGAAACGCAGAAGTACGCAAACCGAGCTGGATGCTCTCCTTAATGAAGCCAATCAGCTTTCCAAACAAATAGGTGAACTGTTTAAGTCCGGAAAAAAGGCCGAAGCCGAAGATCTGAAAAATAAAAGTCAGAGTCTGAAAGAAGTTTCCCGGAAACTCGAAGAATCGCTGGGCGCTGTTGAGCAGGAGCAAAACAAGCTTTTGCTTCAGGTACCCAACCTGCCTCATGCAGATGTACCCGGAGGCAGGACGCCTGCGGAAAACGAGCTTGTGTTTCAGCATGGAAGCCTTCCTAAGCTTTATGCGGATGCTAAACCTCATTGGGAGCTGACGTCCCGTTATGACATCATCGATTTTGAGTTGGGTGTAAAACTTACAGGTGCTGGATTTCCGGTTTACAAAGGAAAAGGAGCCCGGCTTCAGCGGGCCTTGATTAATTTTTTTCTGGACAATGCGACTGCTGCCGGATACATTGAAATACAACCGCCATCAATGGTAAACGAGGCTTCCGGATTCGGAACAGGTCAGTTGCCGGACAAAGAAGGGCAGATGTATCATGTGGGAGTTGACAACCTCTATTTGATTCCTACTGCGGAGGTACCGATAACAAATATTTACAGAGATGTTATTTTAAAAAGGGAACAATTACCCATAAAGAATTGCGGATATTCGAACTGTTTCAGACGGGAGGCTGGAAGCTATGGAAAAGACGTACGGGGTTTAAACCGCCTGCATCAGTTTGACAAGGTGGAAATAGTTCAGATTGCCGATCCTGAAAGGTCGTATGAAATTCTTGTTGAAATGCGGGAATACGTTGCAGGACTTCTTAAAAAGCTGGAGTTGCCTTTTCGGATTCTTAAGCTTTGCGGAGGCGATATGAGTTTCGCTTCGGCTCTTACCTATGACCTCGAAGTTTATTCAGCGGCACAGGAAAAATGGCTGGAAGTAAGTTCGGTTTCAAATTTTGAAAGTTTTCAGAGCAACCGGCTAAAGCTTAGATTCAAAGGAGCAGATGGGAAGTCCCATTTGGCTCATACCCTGAATGGCAGCGCATTGGCTTTTCCCAGGGTAGTTGCGGCGTTAATTGAAAACAATCAATCTTCAGAAGGGATCCGTATTCCTCAGGCTTTGATACCGTATACAGGATTCGACCTTATCAATTAGACCCCATACTAATAAGTAAACCATGCAACTGAGGATTTTTTTTTATTTATTCTTTCTGGGGGCCTTTTCCGTTGTATCTTTTTCCCAGACCTCTTCAGATGAAAAACTTGCAGAACAGTTTTTTCAAAACAAGGAGTTTGATAAAGCCGTTGTTTATTATGAAAAACTCTATTCCAGGCAAGGCGAGCCTTTTTACCCGGCCTATTTGTCCTGTCTGCTGGAGTTAAAAGATTTCAAAATTGCAGAGAAGACCGTCAGGCGGCAAATGAAACAAAGTCCCTCGCATCTGGCTTATGCCGTTGATCTAGGGAAAATCTATGAGTTGGAAGGCGAATCGGCCAAATCAAAAGCTGAATACGAGAAAGCAATTAAGCAATTGGGTCCTGAACAGGAAGGCATATTTAGCCTGGCAGAAGCATTTATCAAATTAAAGGAGTGGGATTATGCCATTACCGTTTACAGAAGGGGCGCAAAACTTTTGAATGGATCCTATCCGTTTAATATGGAGCTGGCAGATGTCTATCAGCAAAAGGGTGATCTGCAGGGAATGATAAATGAATACCTCGATGTCCTTGAACTTGGGGAGTCCTATCTGCAAAGTGTTCAAAACTCCTTGCAGGCCAGTTTTGGAGCGAACGGGGATTTTAAGAAAAACGAGCTGATTAAATCGCTGTTGATTAAAAGGGTTCAGCAGGAACCCGGAAAAGAAACCTTTAGCGAATTACTGATCTGGATGTATATGCAGCAAAGGGAATTCGAACAGGCTTTTGTTCAGTTAAAAGCGCTGGATCGGCGAAAGAAAGAGGATGGGCAGCGTATCATGGCTCTGGCTCAGACCTGTGTTTTAAACGGCGATTATGATGTGGCGGAAAAGGCCTATAAATATGTGCTTGAAAAGGGTCCGGATGGCTATTATTATACAAGTGCCAAAATGGAATTGCTTAGTGCTCAGTTTAAGAAGACTGTAGCGAGAAACGATCAGATCAAAGCTGAATTAACCGACCTTGAAACCAATTTTAAAAAAACCATTGCTGAACTCGGAAAATCAGCAGCGACTGTTTCTCTTCTGGAGGACCTTGCAAAGCTAGAGGCTTTTTACCTGCACAACACCAATGAGGCCGTCGGACTTCTTGAAGAAGCGATCAGGCTTCCCCAGCTTGCCGCTCAGAAACAGGCTGAATGCAAACTTGAACTTGGCGATATCTATCTGATGACCGGTGATGTCTGGGAAGCATCGCTTACCTATTCTCAGGTTGAGAAAGCATTTAAGTATGATCAGGTCGGTCAGGAGGCCAAATTCAGAAATGCCCGGATTTCATTTTATACCGGAGATTTTAAATGGGCACAGGCGCAGCTTGATGTTCTCAAAGGTTCCACCTCCAAGTTAATTGCGAATGATGCGATGGCCCTTTCCATACTTATTACAGACAATGTAGGATGGGACTCGGTTACCACGCCAATGGAAATGTACGCAAGGGCCGATTTGCTTTCTTTTCAGAATAAAGACAATGAAGCGTTGGCCGTTCTGGATTCCATCAAAGAAAAATTTCCCAATCATCCGATAGCGGATGACGTGCTTTTCAAGCGCTACGAGATTATGATGAAACTTAATAAATACGGAGACGCTGCCCTGTTTTTACAAAGCATACTCGAAAACTATTCACAGGATATATTAGCTGATAAGGCTCTGTTTTACCTGGCCGATTTGTATGAAAACAGACTTGGTGATAAACAGAAAGCGATGGGACTTTACCAGGATTTGCTGGTGAAATTTCCGGGAAGCATGTTTACCGTAGAAGCCAGGAAACGTTTCAGGTCTTTAAGGGGAGATGCGGTGAACTGATGTCGGAGATTCGCGCAAAAAAAAAACTCGGACAACATTTTCTCATTGACAGGAATATTGCGCAGGATATTGTGGGCAGTCTGACTGTCGCGGAAAACAGTCTGAAAATTCTTGAAATCGGACCGGGGACCGGCGTATTGACCCGGATACTGATCAAAAAATTCGGGAAGGATTTATTCGCTGTTGATATTGATCCCGAATCGGTAGCCTTTCTGAAAAAAAACATTCCGGAACTGGAGGAAAGGTTGCTGTTGGGTGATTTTCTGAGTCTTGATCTTGCCTCAGCGTTTAAAGGGTCTTTTGCGGTAATCGGGAATTTCCCCTATAATATCTCAACTCAGATTTTGTTTAAAATTCTTGACAACAGGGATCAGGTTCCTATGGTGGTGGGCATGTTTCAGAAAGAAGTAGCCGAGCGTATTGCCTCGGGGCCTGGCACTAAGGTGTATGGCATAATGAGTGTTTTGCTTCAGGCATTTTACAGAATCGAATACCTGTTTACAGTTTCTGAGGAGGTTTTTGATCCTCCTCCCAAAGTTAAATCAGCGGTAATCAGGTTGACCCGGAATGAGACGCATCAGTTGAATTGTGATGAAAAGCTTTTTGTGAGAGTTGTGAAGGCTGCTTTTAACCAGCGAAGGAAAATGCTTCGAAACGGATTGAAACAGTTTAAATTAAAAGCAGAATTTGGTTCCCATCCTTTTCTGACTGACCGGGCCGAACGTTTATCGGTGAAAGACTTTGTTGAGCTGACGAATATGTTAGAACACTAGTCCAATCGTCCTTTCTAAATTCTATTTAATACTACCTTTGTCGCACCGTAAATCAGTAATGCCATGCAATTCGAGCTCAGCGAGGCCTATTTGGAACAAATAAAGCTGGCTATTTCACGCTGCGATGAGCCCTATATTCTGGAGCAATTGCAGGTTTTGCATACAGCCGATCTGGCTGAAATTTTCAATGAACTTTCAAACGAAGAGGCCAAGTACCTGTATACTCATCTGGATGAAGAGGAGGCAGGAAAAGTACTGGTAGAAATGGAAGAGGATAAGCGGGAAAAATTTCTTTCCTCTTTAACATCAAAGGAAATAGCTGAACATATTGACAACATGGCTTCCGATGACGCAGCGGATGTAATTGCCGAATTGCCCGAGCGCGTCCAGGATGAGGTATTGTCCCACATGGAGGACAGCGGGCAGGCCAGCGATATCGTTGATCTGATGAATTACGATCAGAATACGGCCGGAGGCTTAATGGCGAAGGAACTTGTTAAGGTCAGAGTGGACGGCACCGTGCGTTCTTGTGTCAGAGAGTTACGCAAACAGGCCGAAGAAATAAAAAATATTTATACGATTTATGTTGTCGACACAGGCGAAAAACTTTTGGGCTTGCTTTCGCTGAAGAGCCTTCTGACGACCTCCCTGGGTACGTTGGTAAAAGATGTTTACAACCCCGAAATTATTTCGGTAAAAACAAATACACCTGCGGAGGATGTTGCGAAGATCATGGAGAAATACGATCTGGTCGTACTTCCGGTTACTGATGGCTTAGGCAAGCTGGTCGGCCGGATTACTATTGATGATATTGTGGATGTAATACGGGAGGAAGAAACGGAGGATGTTCAGCGTATGGGTGGTATGGAAGCACTTGACGAACCGTATATGAATATGGTTTTTTTACAGATGATAAAAAAACGCATAGGTTGGCTGGTGGTTTTGTTTATCGGTGAAACGCTGACCGCAACCGCAATGAGTTTTTTTCAGGATCAGATCGAAAAAGCAGTGGTTCTGGCACTTTTTGTCCCCTTAATTATTTCGAGCGGCGGAAATACAGGGTCACAGGCTTCAACACTGATTATCCGGGCACTTGCTCTGGGTGAAATTACAATCGGAGAGTGGTGGAAAATTATCCGAAAAGAGCTGCTGGTAGGTCTTACTTTAGGCGTGATTCTCGGCACCATTGGCTTTATGAGGATTGCCATCTGGTCAGCGTTTGTAACGATTTATGGACCCCATTGGCTTTTGGTGGGGGCTTGTGTGGGGGTTTCTCTTATAGGTGTGGTTTTGTGGGGGAATATTGTAGGCTCCCTTTTTCCGCTGTTGCTTAAAAAAGTCGGCATGGATCCTGCCGTGTCTTCTGCCCCTTTTGTTGCGACAATGGTTGATGTGACCGGTTTAATTATCTATTTTACAGTAGCATCGATTATGCTTCGTGGTATTTTGCTTTAGCTATGCAAAGAAAAATTCTTTTTCTGGATTCCGCTCATCCTCTCCTGGGAGAAGGATTGGAACAAATGGGGTTTTCATGCGATTACGCGTATGACTGGAATGAAGACCGGATCAGGGATAATTTGGGAGCTTACACCGGTGTTATTATCCGGAGCAAACTGAAATTTACCAAGGAACTGATTGACAAAGGTCCGCATCTTAAATTCATTGCCAGAGTCGGATCGGGGATGGAAAACATTGATACTCATTATGCGCAAAGCAAGGGAATTGATTGTCTGCATGCCCCTGAAGGAAACCGGATTGCAGTCGGAGAGCATACGCTGGGGATGCTTCTTTGCCTTTTTAATTCCATATGCCGGGCTGACCGGGAAGTTCGATCCGGAAAATGGCTCCGGGAACAAAACAGGGGAACCGAAATCAGCGGGAAAACGATCGGAATAATCGGATTTGGAAATACAGGCAGCGCATTTGCCGGCTGTCTTTCCGGTTTTGACTGTGATATTCTTGCTTACGATAAGTTTAAAAAAGGTTTTGGCACAGACCGGATCAGAGAAACGGACCTTGATTTTTTGTTCAACAATGCCCATGTCATCAGTATTCATCTCCCGCTTACAGCGGAAACCGGGTATTTTGTAAATGATTTGTTTCTTTCCCGTTTCAAAAAACCGATTGTCCTGATTAATACGTCAAGAGGCCCTATTGTTCAAACCGAAGATCTGGTTAAAAACATGAAAACCGGAAAGGTAACAGGTGCTTGTCTGGACGTATTGGAATATGAATCGGTTTCATTTGAAAATCTTGACAACTCTCAATTGCCTGAAGCTTTTCAATACCTTATAAAATCTGATCGGGTAGTACTTAGTCCGCACATCGCCGGCTGGACAGAGGAAAGTAAAATAAAAATGGCACAGGTCCTGCTCGGCAAGATTCAGCGCAGCACCAGTTGAACCGTATTCCTGCTTTTAACTTCCAGTAAAACGTTCTTTCCATTACAAACCCGGTCAATGGTGGCCTGGTCGTAGTTCCGGATCGTTGCCAATTCGAGCCCTGTATTGTAGCGTACCCGGTATTCCTTTTGCAGTTCGGCTACCAGTGTAGCAATTTTCTGCTCGTTGTAATCCAGGCAAACTGTGAAACTTATTGCTGAATTTTGCATGCTGTTTATTTTTAACTTGTAACCTGCGAACAGATGGAATATACCGCTCAGGTTTTCTTCCGCGATAAATGAAAAATCTTTTGGAAAAATGGAGATCAAAACCTGGTTAATCTTAAAAATAAAGCAAGGTACAGGAAGGGGAGTGGGTTTATTTAGTATCAGTGTACCGGGCTCCTGAGGTTTGAGGAAGGATCGCACATGCAGGGGAATGTTTTTATTCTGAAGAGGTTTTATTGTCTTGGGGTGAATAACGGTAGCTCCGTAATAGGCCAGTTCGATGGCGTCCTGATAAGACAAGTACGGGATCAGAACGGTCTGATCAAACCATTTTGGATCGGCATTCAGTACGCCCGGCACGTCCTTCCAGATGGTCAGGCTGTCCGAATTGCTGCAATGGGCCAGAATGGCGGCAGTATAATCAGATCCTTCCCGGCCAAGCGTTGTTGTTTTATTTTCGGGGCCCGCGCCTATAAAACCCTGTGTTATATAAAGTTGCTTTTCGTTGCTAAAGGTTTTCCGGATCAAACCCGAACTGAGTTCCCAGTCAACTTTTCCCTCCCTGTAGCAGGAATCTGTTTTTATAAAAGTACGGGCGTCTTTCCAAAGGATAGCAAATCCTTTGGCCTCCAGAAAGGAACTGATAATGGCAGAGGAGAGCAATTCGCCGTAGCTTACAATTTCGTCGTATTGCTGATCATAATCACTTGTGGGATTGGAAAGCAATACGATTTCAAGTAAAGAAAAAAGACTGTTTATCCGGTCGTATGCACCCGGATTCGTGTCATCAAATAGTTCTTTTGCAACATCCAAATGAAATTTTTTAACCCGGCCGAATACTTCAGAAACTGATTTTTCACCATGAAAATAGTGTTCCGTAAGAGTTTCCAGTTCGTTGGTAATTTTACCCATGGCCGAAACCACCAGGATCAGACCATCTGTTGAAGCCGACTTGAGGATTTTCGTAACATTCAATATCGAAGAGGCGTCTTTTACGGACGCGCCGCCAAATTTATATACCTTCATTAGCCCTCAAAGATAGTTTATGTTAAATTATCAAAAATTGCGATATTTGGTATCAGCGTAAAAACGGAAAAGACATGAGCAAAGTTAAAACATTGGGACAGTTTATTATTGAAAAACAATCTGACTTTCCTTATGCCAAGGGTGAACTTTCGCGTTTGCTCAGGGATATTGGTATAGCGTCAAAGATTATCAATCGTGAAGTAAGCAAAGCCGGGCTGGCTGATATTCTGGGCGAAGCAGGCGAGACTAACGTACAGGGTGAGCAAGTCAAAAAGCTCGACTTGTTTTCAAACGAACAAATGATTGCCGCCCTGACCGTCGGAGGTGAATGTTGTGCCATGGCGTCCGAAGAGAATGAGGATATCATTCCCATTGACAATGCGCAATCAGCAACGGCCAGGTATGTAGTTGCATTTGACCCGCTGGATGGTTCCTCTAATATTGACGCGAATGTTTCGGTTGGAACAATTTTTTCGATTTACCGCAGGACAAGTTTAAGCGGTCCCGGGAACACGGCTGATTTTTTGCAAAGAGGAACAGATCAGGTTGCTGCCGGGTATGTGATATACGGGTCTTCCACGATGCTTGTTTACACAACCGGAAAAGGGGTGAATGGCTTTACGCTTGACCCCTCTATCGGGGAATTTTGTCTTTCGCATCCCAATATGAAAATACCGAATGGAGGAAAAATATATTCGATTAACGAAGGAAACTATGTTCATTTTCCGGATGGGGTTAAAAAATTCATAAAATGGTGTCAGGAAGAGGATAAGCCTTCCAAAAGGCCGTTTTCTTCGAGATACATTGGCTCAGCCGTTGCGGATATTCACCGCAATCTTCTGTATGGAGGAATCTTTATTTATCCGACAACATCCACTTCTCCGAAGGGAAAACTCAGGCTCCTTTACGAATGCAATCCCCTTGCTTTTATTGTTGAACAGGCAGGAGGAAAGGCTACGGATGGTTTTGGACGGATACTTGAAATCGAATTGAATTCGCTTCACCAACGCTCCCCTTTGTTTATCGGTTCCACTGAAATGGTTGAGCGGGCTGAGGAATTCATGTCAAAATATTCCTCAGTAGAATTGAAAAACTGAGATTTCAGGACTTAAGACTCAGGATTTTACTTACATATTTTCCGATACTGTCAAATTCGATATTCACTTTATCGCCTGTTTTTATTTCTTTCAGGTTGGTATGATCTAGCGTATAGGGAATTACCGCTACAGAAAAGGAATTTTTCTTCGACCGGATTACGGTCAGACTTATACCATTCAGACAAACCGAGCCTTTTTCAACAGTTAAGAATCCGGGTCGATAGTCATATTCAAAGCTAAGTATGCGGCTTCCGGCGAGTTTCTGAACATGGCTGCAGGTAGCTCTGGTATCAATATGACCAAGTACCAGATGTCCGTCCAGGCGATCTCCTAGTTTCAGGCAACGCTCCAGATTAATTTCTGAACCTACTCCAAGGTCACCCAGATTGCTTCGTTTTATTGTTTCCTGAATAGCAACGACGCTATGTGTTTTCTTTTTTTTGTCAATGGCCACTACGGTAAGGCAAACCCCATTGTGCGAGAGGCTTTGGTCAATTTTTAATCCGTTAGAAATAGGGGAGGAGACCGTAATGGAAAGGTTTCCCTTTGTCTTTTCCAACGAGATGACCTTGCCGGTGGTTTCTGTAATTCCTGTAAACATATAGCTCTAAATTAACTTTTTTTTAACTTTAGCCGTGCTTAAATCCGAAAAAGACAGTGAAAAGATTTATTATACGATAGGAGAGGTTTCGGCTAAGTTCAAGGTCAATCGTTCTCTGATCCGGTTTTGGGAAAAGGAATTCGACATCATCCGGCCGCAAAAAAATAAAAAAGGGAACCGCCTTTTTACAAAGACCGATTTGGATAATTTTTATCTGATTTTTCATTTAGTGAAAGAAAGGGGGTATACCCTGCAGGGAGCGAAGGATAAACTCAAAGGAAATACAGAAGGAGCCCGTTCAAATGTGGAAATAGTAAAAACGCTGAATGGGGTAAAACAATTCCTGCTGGATTTGAAAAAGGAATTAAAATGAAGCAAAACCGGTACTGTTTCAGTTGTACTGTCCGGTGCTCAGGTAGTTCGCTACATAATCAAAAACACCCTCTTCCAACGAATGAAACGGGCGATTGTATCCAATCGTCTTTAATTTCTCCATATTGGCCTGAGTAAAGTATTGGTATTTATCCCGGATATCGGCAGGTGTATCGATGTATCCGATTCTGGAAGGTTTTTTAAGGGCGGCAAATACAGCATTTGCCAGATCCAGAAAAGTACGGGCCTTTCCGGTTCCTAAATTGTATATACCTGAATTTTTTCTATGCTGAAGCAGAAAGCAGCAAACTTCGGTTACGTCTTTCACATAGACGAAATCGCGCAATTGACCTCCGTCCTTGAACTGCGGATTGTGAGAGCGAAAGAGTTTTACTTCTCCCTTATCCATTACCTGATTGAAGGCGTGGTAAACAACGGATGCCATTCTGTTTTTGTGAAATTCGTTTGGCCCATAGACGTTAAAAAATTTAAGGCCCACCCAAAAATAGGGCTTGCGCTTCTGTTCAAGCACCCACTTATCAAATTCGTTTTTAGAAACAGCGTAGGGATTCAGAGGTTTCAGGCGATTGATAAGCTCAGGATTGTCGTCATAGCCGAATTCGCCCAAACCGTAAGTTGCCGCAGAGGATGCGTAAACAAGAGGCAGTCCGAATTCGACGCAAATTTTCCAAACCTCCTTGCTGTAATTGAGGTTGAGCCGGTCGAATAGTTCGGTATTGAATTCTGTTGTGTCTGTGCGGGCACCCATGTGAAATACAAACTGGGTAAACCGATGGTTGTCTTTCAGCCATTGGGGAAATTCCATACGGTCTATTTTCAGAGAATATCGCTTTCCGGCCAGGTTGGGCATTTTGTTTTCGGCAGAAAAATCATCCACCAGAACCAAGTCATTGAATCCTTCGGTATTTAATTTGCTGACTAAGCAGCTTCCTATAAAACCTGCGGCACCAGTTACAATAATCATAAGATGGGTTGAATTTCTGATTGAGACTCCACTGCAATAAGACCAAGATCCTTCATTTTGTTAATCAAAAGGTTGATGGCTTTTTTTCCCTCCTGACCAAGAGACAATGAAAATTCGTTTACGTAAAGTTTAATATGGCTGGCAATAACCTGTTCATCCAGCTCCTGAGCGTTTTTTTTGATAAAGTCCAGGCTTTCTGTTGGATTTGAAAATGCGTATGCAATGCTTTTTTTTAGGATGCGGACGATCTTCATTTTTACCTCATTATCCAATTCTTTTTTTACAACAATGCCTCCCAAGGGTATCGGGGAGTGGGTGCTTTTTTCCCAATAGTCTCCCAGATCCAGAATTTTAACGAGGCCTTTTTCCTGATAGGTAAATCTGTTTTCATGAATGATTACACCCAGGTCGGTTTTCCGGGACAAGACTGAATTTTCGATTTCCGAAAAAAGCAGCTCATTTTTGTTCGTTGCTTCAGGAAAAGCAAGGCTGAATAGAAGGTTGGCCGTGGTGTATTTTCCGGGAATGGCAATTTTCATCCCCTTTACCTTTTCTAAAGAGACAGCAGATCTTGCGATCAAAAGCGGGCCACAGCCAATTCCCAGTGCGCTCCCTGAATCAAGTAACAGATAGCGGTCAGTAAGGTATGCGAATGCATGAAAACTTACTTTTGTTGCATCCAGCTCAGCACTGAACGCCATGCGGTTAAGTTCTTCGATATCAGCAATACGGGGTGTGAATTCAATACCTTCGGTATCAATCTTTCCGTGAACCATGGCATCAAACATAAAACAGTCATTGGGGCATGGGGAAAAACCAATCGTGATACGATCGTTCATAGTTCCTCGATGATTTCAATCATGGTATTGCTGAGATTTTCAAGTGCCAGAGGAATGTTCCAATTGCCTTTGTTTCTGCGGTCAACGAAATTTGAAATGCTTCGGATTTGGGCAAAAGGCAAACTCTCCTTTTTGCAGGCAAACATGAATGCTGCTCCTTCCATACTCTCCACGTCTGGTTCAAGGCGCTCGACAATTTTTTTTATGCTCCCTTCATTTCCATGAGCGGTGTTCACGGTTATCCCCAGTACTTTGGGAAGTTTTTCAATTACACTGTTTTTAATGCTGGAATTGTTGTTTACCTCGCTGTTGTCCTGAAGTTTCAGGTCCCGTAGTGTTAAAAACCGGTCCCCGTCCTCTGCGCCCAATTCTGAAAAAATATCGTGGGTAACATTGACAACTTTTCCCAGTTCCAGGTTTTTTGTAAAGGAGCCCGCAATGCCGATATTAAATGCAATATCATAATTCTCGTTAAGCGCTTTCCCCATACTATAGCCCATTGCTGTCATCCCCACGCCGGTAATAAAAAAGGTAAGGCGCGATTTGGTAAATTCGGCTTCAATAACTGCATTGTTAAAATTCTGAATGACCTCTATTTTATTCAGCAGGGGTTCTATTTCAGAAAGGGTTGCAGAAGCAATAAGGATGTTCATTTAATCCGGATTAGCCTTATTGCAAAGCTATAATTTTAAACAATTAAAGTTATCTTTGCGTTGTAACAATTTTTCAATGATTTACATAACCCGAAGAGAGTGTTTTAATGCAGCGCATAAGTTGTTCAGGCCCGACTGGTCGGAAGCTGAAAATCTGGAACGGTTCGGTAAATGTGCCAATCCGAACTGGCATGGTCATAATTATGTTCTGTTTGTAACCGTGAAAGGTGAAATTGATCCCAAAACAGGATATTGCGCCAATCTGAAAGATCTGAGTTCCCTTATACGAACATGTGTAATTGATCAGCTAGATCATAAAAATCTGAACCTGGATGTTGCATTCATGAAAGATAAAATGACAAGCACGGAAGTCGTCGCCATTGAAATCTGGAAACAACTGGAAGGGCCTGTAGCCGGCCTGGGATGTAAAATGCATTGTGTAAAACTGGTTGAAACAGAAAACAATTATGTCGAATACTACGGATAAAATTGCTGAGCACTACCGGGAAATACTGATTCAGCTGGGTGAAAAACCCGAACGTGAGGGACTGCTGGATACGCCCGGAAGAGTATCCAGATCACTGCAGTTTTTAACGCAAGGGCACCTGATCGACCCTGCGGCTGTTTTGAAATCAGCCATGTTCAAAGATGAATACAAGCAAATGGTTGTTGTCAAGGACATTGAAATATACTCGTTGTGCGAACACCACCTGTTGCCTTTTTTTGGCAAAGTTCATGTTGCCTACATTCCCAACGGGCACATTGTCGGTTTAAGTAAAATTCCCAGAGTGGTCGATGCTTTTGCAAGGAGATTGCAGGTTCAGGAAAGGCTTACCGTGGAAATAAGAGACTGCCTGCAAAATACCCTGGAGCCGCTTGGGGTTGCGGTGGTAATGGAGGCAAGTCACCTGTGCATGCAAATGCGGGGTGTTCAAAAACAAAACTCGGTAACGACAACGTCTGCTTTTACTGGGGAATTTCTAAAAGACACGACCCGTAAAGAATTCATTAGTTTAATTTCCAACAAACTGCATTGATTATGAACGCATACATTTTTCCGGGTCAGGGTTCACAGTTTCCGGGCATGGGCAGGGATCTGCATCAAAATTCTGATAACGCGAGACTTCTTTTTGAAAAGGCCAATTCCATTTTGGGTTTCCGCATTACAGAAGTAATGTTTAACGGAACGGAGGAAGAGCTGAAACAGACGAATGTTACCCAACCCGCCATTTTTATTCATTCGGTAATTCTGGCCGAATTGTTAGGGGAGGCTTTCAGGCCGGATATGGTGGCCGGCCATTCATTGGGTGAATTTTCAGCTCTGGTAGCCAGCAAGACTTTGAGTTTTGAAAGTGCATTGGTGTTGGTTTCCAAACGTGCCTTGGCCATGCAAAAAGCCTGCAGCTTGCAGGCCTCTTCCATGGCGGCTGTTTTAAATCTGGATGACGCTGTTGTGGAGTCCATTTGCGCCGCGGTAACAGCTGAAGGAGATACGGTGGTTCCGGCAAATTACAATTGTCCGGGACAATTGGTTATTTCAGGAACAACTGCCGGCGTGAACAAAGCCTGTGAAAGACTGAAACTTGCAGGGGCAAAGCGAACGCTTTTGCTGCCCGTAGGAGGAGCCTTCCATTCCCCGCTTATGGAGCCTGCCAGGCTGGAACTGGAAGCTGCAATAAGAAGTACTGAATTTGCGAGTCCCATATGTCCGATTTATCAGAACGTAACAGCTGCCCCGGTTCTGGATCCCGAAAAAATCAAGACGAATTTAATTTTACAACTCACAGCTCCGGTTAAGTGGACGCAAACTATTCTGAAAATGATTGAGGACGGTGCTACCTCTTTTGTTGAGGTAGGTCCTGGCAAAGTATTGCAGGGCCTGGTTAAAAAGGTTAACAAAGACATGGAAGCGATCAGCGCTCAGCTATGAAAACCCTATGGCGATTTCTGCTGTTGACCGGAATCGGTTTTAGTCCGATTCCCTCCTTTGCCCAGTTTTTAAACTCGATCGGCATTACGGCCGGTATCACCTACGGAAATGAACGCTGGAAGGATCAGGATTTGCATCTGAACAAAGCTGAAAACTATCTGCTCAGGTACAATGGCAGCGTATTTGCTGAATTTTTCAGTTACGATCATGTGCGTTGGGTTTCTGAATTTCAGTACAATCAAAAGGGGAGTGAAGATCCGCTGGATAACGAAAAGTACACTACCAAAACCGATTACCTCTGCTTCAATAATTATTTAAAAATCAGGGATGAGTTACTTCGGATAATACCCTACGGTCTGATTGGTCCCCGGATAGAATATCGTCTTTCTGCAGCATCGTCGAGCCCTTTGGTTCTGAATTCAGGTGGGTTTACTTTAATTCATGTCAGTTTAGCGGTTGGTGCCGGAGTCGAATGGGTAGCTTATGGTCCGTTTAAATTTTTTACCGAAGCATTTTATAAT
>JABDFU010000007.1:2909-7622 GCA_013286385.1 Bacteroidota bacterium | reverse complement strand
TCCGGACCTGATGAACGCATACAACAGCAATGGATTGGCGTTTAAAAACAATGCGTTTGAACTGCGTGTGGGTTTGAAATTCGCTTTCAGCAAGAGAAGCAAGGGAATGAATTGCAACTCACCTACTTATATTGCCGATTAATTTTCGGTATTTGTTTGTGAATAATCTTGCGTTAGCGGTGTCCCTTACGTTTTGATAAGTGATCGCCAGGTAATAAAGCGTCTGCCGGTTGGTCGAATCAACAGCATAGCTTTTTCTGAATGTTTCAAGGCTTCTGCTGAAATTTCCGGTAAGTCCGTAAGCGCTTCCCAGATTGTTAAGGGCCGTCAGGTCACCAGGGTTAAGCTTTTTCGTAGTCTTTTTTTCCAAAATAGGAAACCCCAATCGTATTCCAGGCCTCCTGTTCCCCAAAACCTTTAGCTATACTGGTTTTCAGATTTTCTATAGCCAGGTCAAATTGCCCTGTACGGTAATAGGAATTGCCCAGTGTAGAGTAGGCTTTTCCATCCGCCGGGTTATAGTATACGGCCAGTTTTGATTTTTCGATCGCCTTCCGGTAATTTTTCTGCTGATAATAGGCTGTGCTTAAATTCAGATAAATGCCCGGATCAATGGAGTCAATATGTGCTGCGGCTTCCAGTTGGGAAATAACAACATCCAGCAAAAGTTTCTTTTTAAGCGTATCGGTTTCCGGAAAAGCCTTCCTGAACATAAGTTCGGTTCCGTAATTATAATGCGTTCTTGAGCTTCCCGGTGCTGATTTTACGTCCTGTTCGAAAAGTGTAAAATTGTTCTTCCAGTCTTTGTTGCGCGTGAAGGTCCTGAAGGAATAGGATGCGATCACCGCAAGTCCCAGAAGCAGAGCAACTGGCTTTCCTTTTCCCTGGCCGGTTTGATGCAGTTGAAGAACTATCCAGGAAAGCGCCATGCAAAAACCAATAGACGGAAGGTAAAGGAGGCGCTCGGCAAATGTGGTTCCGATCAGCATAAATACATTGGAAACCATAGAAATGGAAATAAAGTAGAAGAAAATGCAGAAGGAAATGAACGTTTTTTTCTTCAGGAAATAAACAGCATAGGCCAATAGCCCCAGATGAAGAAACAGGCTCAACAGAACGTTGTAGTCAGAAAAATGGCAGTTGGGAAACTGATTGTAAGAATAGTCATAGGAAAGAGTAAAAGGAAAGACCAGTAATTTTAAATACTGCAAGTTGGTGCCGATAGCTGTTGCGATCCTTCCCTCCGGATCCGGAGAAGCAACCAGCGAATTGTCGTGGTAAGAATAAGTTATACGGGCCGGACCATGGGAAATTACATAGTAATGAATGAATAGGAAAATCAGGGCGGGAATGACCAGGATAAGTGTAGTGCGGACAATTTGCCTGTTGTCTGCCGGGGTCAGAAAATAGAGCATAAGGGGGAGTAATCCTGCCAAAACAAGTGCTCCCTCCTTCGATAAAAGAGACAGAAAAAAAAGCACTGCAGCTAAAATCAGATTTCGGATGGAGCCTGTTGAGATGAAATTAAAAATAAAAAGAAGGGAAAATAAAAGGAAAAAAAGACAAAGTAGCTCATCCCTGCTTTTTATATTGGCGATAACCTCCGAATGAACCGGGTGCGAGATAAACAGGAGTACAGTCAAAAATGAAAAAAAATGGTTTTGCCCGGGAGTCAGTTTAATCAAAACCCGGAAAAGCAGAAGGGACGTAAATGCAAAGAGGAGTACATTAATGAGGTGACTCAGGTGAGGTCTTTCTCCGAAAATCTGCTTTTCAACTGCAAAACTGATCATAGAAAGGGGGCGGTAAAGTCCTGAGTTAAGATCCCAGTAACCTTGCCAGTAAAAGGTTTTTAACAGCTGAGGAATTCCTGCCAGACCCATTTTAGTGAACTTATTTTGTTGGATCACAGCCACGTCATCCAATGCATAATCATGAGGTATGGTATTCATGTAAAGCAGGAAGGCAAAGGCGAACAAAAAAAATCCAGGAAGGAAGCGGGCGGTTAAGGTTTTAGTGGCCGCAGTATTATTGAAGAGTCCAGTCCACTTCATTTTGTCCCTGATGTTTTAAAATTTCGTTCGTTTTAGAAAAATGCCTGCATCCGAAAAATCCATTATAAGCCGAAAACGGAGAAGGGTGCGCGGCTTTTAAAATAAAATGCTTGCGCTGGTCAATCAGGACTTCTTTTGATTGGGCAAATCTGCCCCAGAGTAAAAATACGAGCCCCTTTTTTTCTTCGGAAAGCTTCTTAATTACTGAATCGGTAAATGTTTCCCAGCCTCTGTGCTGATGAGACCCTGGCTCATCTTTGCGGACGGTCAGGGTACTGTTTAATAGGAGAACGCCTTGGCCTGCCCAGGATTCGAGATTCCCGCTTTGGGGAACTGGAAGGCTCGTATCGTTGTGTAATTCTTTAAATATATTTACAAGGGAAGGAGGCGCTTTAGTCCCGGTACTGACTGAAAAACAGAGTCCATTAGCTTGTCCCGGGCCATGGTAGGGATCCTGTCCCAGTAAAACCACTTTGACACGATTGAATGCTGTATGATTAAATGCTGAAAAAATAAGGGGGCCTGGAGGATATACGATTGATTTTTTCTTTTCTTCGAGTAAAAACTGCTTTAATTCCAGGAAATAAGGGGATCTGAATTGGTCTTGCAGCCTGATTTCCCAGCTTTTATCAATTTTCGGATGAAGGACTGCAGAGGTTGTCATTTTGCTAAATTATTGAAAAAAAAAGTCAAAGTATTGTCAGGTTCAATTAATTTCACAATCTTTGCTGGATAAAACTGAAAATTCGGAGTTATGAGAAAATTATTTCTTTTTGTGTTTGGTGCATCTTTGGTTTTGATGTGTTTTTCTTCTTGTAAAACACATGAAAAATGTCCGGCATATACTAAATCAGGAACTGAGAAAGCAGTTCCTGCGGTTAAAGTTTCTTAGGTTATTTCTGGTTTATACAGAATGGCGGCCATGAACCCGTATAGGTTTATGGCCTTTGCGTTTTATAATTGAAATGCACAACCTGCCTGATTTCGGGATGAATACTTTTGGCTACAGGACAGGTGAGTGCCGCATTTTCGAGCAGATTCTTTTCTTTTTCAGTGTAATCTGCCGGAAAAAAAATCTCAACCTGAATCTCTGTAACTCTCCTGGGGTTAACCCCCATAATTTTAGTCAGCCTGATTTCTGTGCCTTTGATCGCTATCCCGCTGCGGCTGCTGACGATTCCCATTATCGTCAGCATGCACGAGCCCAGGGAAGTGCCAAGCAAATCTGTAGGCGAAAAAGCTTCTCCCTTTCCGTTGTTGTCCAGTGGAGCATCAGTAATAAGACGGGTTTGGGATTGAAGATGAACAGCCTGTGTTCGAAGTTCTCCCAGGTAAGTGATCAGTGCTATTTCCATGTATTAATGTTATATTTGCAGTACCGTAAAGGTAAGCTGATGTCAGGCAAAATAACATTTTTTTTCTGTTTTCTGTTTGCTTCTTATTTCTGTTTTTGCCAGGACGCCGCTACGCTTGTTCAAAGCGGAACCGATTTAAATGTTTTATACAGGAACGAAGCTACATTCGGACTTTTAGCCAATTCGAACGGATATGGTCTGAATTACCGAAGAGGGGTGCACGTTACCGGAACCCGCAAACGGGTGTTCGAATTTGAACTTGTTACTTTGGGAAATCCCAAAGAAATAAAGTCAACCAATCCAAACTATAGTTCAAACGGTTACTATTACGGTGAACTGAATTCAGTTTTCGTTCCCAGAATAGGAATGGGTTTTCAGAATGTGCTTTTCAGGAAAGCTGAAAGGAAAAGCGTTGAAATCAGGTATTCCTGCTATTTCGGGGCTTCTTTTGCCTGTGCCAAACCTGTCTACCTTGAAATAAGTCCCGGAGGTCAGAATCCGGTGACAGAACGCGCCGACCCCAGCCTTTTTACCAGCGCAGCAGCTCCTAATATTTACGGCAGTTCTTCCTATTTTACCGGATTTAATGAAACCAGCATTTATCCCGGTGCCTATTTTAAAGCTGCCCTGAGTTTTGAATACGGCAGTACCCGAAGTGACATTAAAGTGATCGAAACGGGATTTACAATGGATGCGTATGCGAAGGTGATACCCCAACTTGCATTTTCCCAAAACTACCAGGTATTCCCGTCGCTCTATGTTAGTTTTATCTATGGAAGAAAGTGGTTTTAGTCCAAAATAAATTGAAAAAGCCGGATTGGCTCAGGGTTAAACTGCCTACCGGGCCTGCTTATCTGGAGGTTCGTAATCTGGTCGACACACATAAACTTCATACAATCTGTGAAAGCGGAAACTGTCCGAACATGGGTGAATGCTGGGGTGCAGGGACAGCCACGTTTATGATCCTTGGAAATATTTGTACCCGCTCCTGCGGTTTTTGTTCTGTGGCTACCGGGAAACCTTTTCCTGCAGACCTTTCAGAACCTTCCAGAGTTGCTGATTCTGTCCGTTTAATGAAAGTCAGACACTGCGTTATTACTTCTGTAGACAGGGATGATCTGGAGGACGGCGGAGCCCGAATCTGGGTAGCGACCATACAGGCCATACGAAAGGTCAGCCCCCAAACGAGATTTGAAACCCTTATTCCGGATTTCAGGGGGGAATGGAAAAATCTCGAATTGGTGCTTTCAGAGAAACCGGACTTGCTTTCTCACAATCTTGAAACGGTTCGGCGTTTAACCCGC
>JABDFU010000007.1:0-2899 GCA_013286385.1 Bacteroidota bacterium | reverse complement strand
AATACGACAGAAGTCTGGAGGTTTTGACCCGTGCAAAAAAATATGGGCTGCGGACGAAAAGCGGGCTTATGCTTGGCCTTGGGGAAACGCTTCAGGAAGTAAAAGAAGCGATGGATGATCTTAGAAATACAGGTTGCGATGTGCTTACACTTGGCCAGTACCTGCAGCCAACCCGGATGCATTTGCCCGTGGCGGAATTTATCCACCCGGATGTTTTTAAGCAACTTAAGGATTTTGCTTTGGAAAAAGGCTTTTTGTATGTTGAAAGCGGCCCCCTGGTCAGATCTTCCTATCACGCAGAACGACACGTATTTTAATTTAAACAAATGGATAAAGTCAACGTTGCGATAAACGGTTTTGGCCGGATTGGCAGAACATTGCTCAGGATTCTGGAAAAGTGTGCTTGGGTTGAAATTGTCGCCATAAATGACCTGACTGACAGCAAAACCCTGGCCCATTTGTTTAAATACGATTCTGTACACGGCATTTTTGACGGAACAATTTCTTTTGAAGAAGGCTTTCTGGTTGTAAATAGAAAAAAAATACAGGTGTGCAGCGAAAAAAATCCTGTTCTGTTGCCCTGGAAGAATCTGGCGGTGGATGTTGTAGTAGAATCGACCGGACATTTGCTGGATCGGAAAGGCGCTTCAGGTCATTTGACTGCCGGAGCGAAAAAAGTAATCCTTTCAGCTCCTTCAACTACTCCTGATGTAAAAACGATTGTTCTGGGAGTTAACGATAGCTTACTAAAAGCCGATGATCTGCTGATTTCCAACGCCTCCTGCACTACAAATTGTGCCGCTCCCATGATTAAGTTACTGGATGATCTTTGGACTATTGAAGATTGTTATGTGACAACGGTGCATTCGTATACGGGGGATCAGAGGCTTCACGACGCACCTCATAAGGATTTGCGAAGGGCGCGCGCGGCGGCCGTTTCGATTATTCCGACTTCTACCGGTGCCGCAAAGGCTGTTACCAGAATCTTTCCTCACCTCGAAGGGAAGGTCGGCGGCTGTGGAATCCGTGTGCCAGTGCCGAATGGTTCTATAACTGATATTACCTGTGTGTTGTCCAAACCAACTTCTGTTTCCGAAATAAATGATGCTTTTAAAAGAGCTGCAGAATCAAACCTAAAGGGTATTTTGCAGTATTGCACAGATCCTATCGTTTCGGTTGACATAATAGGAAATACCCATTCCTGCATTCTGGACGCAGAATTTACGTCTGTTGTTGGAAATATGGTAAAAGTAATGGGTTGGTACGACAATGAAATGGGCTACTCCTGCAGAATAGCAGACCTTATTCAACGGATAAGCGCCGCATAATTATTTTTTTCTTACCTGCTGCTGACGCTGACGGGCCATCTCTTCGAGCCTTTTCTGAAAACTACTTTGTTTCGCAGGTTTCTTTTTGTTTTCCTGAATTTTAGCATGGAGCGCCTTTTCGTCAATAAATTTTCGCATCACCCAGGTTTGCCCGAAGGTAATCATGTTGGCCAAAAAATAATAATAGCTTAATCCTGCAGAATAATTATTGAAAACGCCCAGAAAAACGATAGGCATTGCATACATCATCACTTTCATTCCGGGCATCTGATCATTTGTGCCCCCCATCAACTGACTGTTTGAATAGGTGTAAAGAATGGTCGAAACGGTCATCAGAAGTGTAAACAGGCTGACGTGATTACCGTACCAGGGTATACTGAATGCAAAGTTGTAAATGGAGTCGTAGGAGGACAAATCTTTGGCCCACAAAAAACTTTGCTGACGCAATTCGATAGCGGCAGGAAAAAAGCTGAAGAGGGCCGCAAGAATCGGAAGCTGCAGTAGTACAGGAATACATCCGGCCAGTGGATTCACTCCGGCCTGCCGGTAAAGCGCCATGGTCGTCTGCTGTTTTTTCATGGGATCGTCTGTACCGAATTTTTTGTTGATTTCATCTATTTCGGGCTTCAGAATCCGCATTTTTGCAGAGGATATATACGTTTTATAAGCGATAGGGAATATCAGAAGTTTAATGAAAAGAGTCAGCAAAAGTATGATGATTCCGTAACTCAGATGAAAGCGATTCAGGAAGTCAAACGTGGGAATTACAATCAGACGGTTCACATAGCTGAAAATGCTCCAGCCCAGGTAAATGGTTTTTTCCAGGTCCAGTCCGTAACTTTTGAGGGTGTTGTAATGATTGGGGCCGAAATAAAATTGCATAGCAAAACTTTCACTGGCCTGATGATTAAACGGTATGCTCAGGTTTGCAGTAAAGGTCTTAATTTCGGTTGTAGAGTTCGGGTCGGCTGACGTTTCAATGTCGGTGGGTTTTTCAAATCCTTTTTCGGCAATCAGGATTGAAGAAAAAAACTGCTGTTTGAATCCTACCCATTTGACTTTTGCCTCAAGCGATTTTTTCTGATCCTTTCGGGGATTGATGTTGTCCACTTCATCATCCAGGTATTTGAAGTAAACGGTGGAGGCATTTCGTTGGGTGGTCGGATCTCTTTCCAGGGAGGGCGAAGTGATCTTCCACTTTAGGTTTATGTCGGATGTATTAGCGGCAATCAGATCGTTCATACCTGAAAAAACAATTTTGAAATGCAGCATATGGTCGTTTCCCTTCAGGCTATAGAGGTATTCGATGTATTTCGATTTGTCATTCGAATACAGGCGCAGTGCAAGACTTCCTGAATCTTTTCCGCTGACGTTTACCGATTCTCCGGTGGGTTCAAAATAAAATGCGGATGTCGAAAACAGATGGGAATTAGAAGTAATGAATTCAAGTTTTTGTGTTGTCGAATCATCGGAAAAGAGCACCAGCGGTTTTCCGTCAAAGGTTTTGTAGTTTTTCAAAACGACCGTACTGATTTTACCGCCCAGCGTTGAGACCGTCGCTTTTAAAAATT
>JABDFU010000006.1:746-75758 GCA_013286385.1 Bacteroidota bacterium | reverse complement strand
TATAAAAACAGAATATACGTTGGCACCAGGGACAATGGACAACTCTATAACGAAACCGATTCTGCTACCAGTACAAATTACAACCAACGGTTCAACGTCAGACTTGAATATACCATAGATACGGCCAACTCGATCATTGAAATTCCCAAAGTAAATCTTCAGAACTACAGCTCGGGCTTAGGAATGGAAGCCCAGATGATGGCTCAAAATCCCCTTTTGGCCGAAGAATACCTTCAAAGTCAAACCTACAACAACACGCCCTCGTTCACCCAGGGCTACGATTTCACCAATAGTTTACTCTGGCGCCACAAATTCAAAAAAAAGGGAAGAACTTTTTCTGCCGGACTTTCCACCGATCTGAACAACAAAACAGGTACCGGATCTCAGATTTCCAACAGCACGTATTTTAGTGCCTCTGATACGGTTCCCCCCCAAAACGTTTTGCTCAATCAGGACAATCCGGTCACTGGCAGTGGTTATATGCTCTCGCCGAACCTGGTTTACACCGAACCCGTTGACAGCTTCGGCCAAATGCAATTGAGTTACAACCCATCCTACACGCTTTCAAATTCTTACCAGCCCACTTTCAATGCTTTGTCACTGGTTCCGGGCAGTCCTGCTGTTTACAGCGCTTTCCCAGATACGGCGCTCAGTAACAAATACCAGAGCATAAACATCGTCAACAAAGCCGGAATCGGTTACCGTCGCAACAAAAAGAAACTCATGATCATGATAGGAGTCAATTTTCAGGTCGCAACCCTGACAGGTAGCGAAAATTTACCGGTCAGTTTTGCGGCCGATAAATCCTTCCAGGACATACTCCCCCAGGCCACCATCAATTACCGCTTTGCAAAAGGAACCAACCTGCGTATCATATACCGGGCCACAACAAGTATTCCTTCCATTGGCCAGCTCCAGAGCGTTATCAACAACAACAATCCCCTGATGCTCAGTACGGGAAATCCGGCTCTGCGACAGGATTACAACCAAACCATTACCGTACGCTACGGCAAAACCCGCAGTTCAAAATCCAGTGGACTGTTTGTTTATTTCAATGCCAATTACGACCAGAATTACCAGGGCAATCAAACCATCAGTCCTGCCAAAGACACTACTGTTGCACAGGGAATCGTTCTTAAATCGGGAGGGCAACTCACCAAGCCGGTCAACCTAAACGGATACCTCAGCGGCAAAACCTTTGTAACCTACGCCCTGCCCATTTCAAAAATAAAATGCAACCTCAATCTGAACTCAGGCCTGAATTACACCCAGACTCCGGGACTCATCAACTACACAACAAATATTTCGGGGAACTACGGAATAACGGCAGGAGTCGGGTTAAGCAGCAACATCAGTGAAAAAATCGACTTCACCTTTGCCTTCAACGCCAATTACAACATCATTGACAACACTCTCCCCACTGCCGTTCCCAACAATAACTATTACAGCCAGACCATCTCCCTTAAATTCAACTGGCTTTTCCTGAACGGCTTTGTTTTCAATACTACACTCAACCACACCCTCTACCAGGGCCTGGCCCAGGACGCTTACCTGAATTACAATTTGAATTGGTTGCTGTGGAACGCATCGCTGGGGTACAAACTCCTGAAGGATCACAGCTTCGAAGTTAAATTCAGCGTATTCGATTTACTGAATCAAAATAACAACATCAGCAGATCCGTTACCAGTTCTTACATAGAGGACGACAAGACCAATGTACTCAGCAGGTATTTCATGCTTACACTTACGTATACGTTACGAAAATTCAAAGGAGCCCGCCCGCCAGCCGTTCCTATAAACTCACCTGCACCAAAATCCTGAAGGCTTCGTAAATTCTGATTTGAAATTACTTCTTTCGTCGTTTCTTCGAGCCCGAGAACAACCGCTTGTCTTCCTTGCCGTTTGTCTTAAAGGCATTCCCGCCCCATCCGCCAGACCTGCGGCGACCAAACAGTCCTTTTTTTCCTACGTGCTTCTTCTGAAAAGAACTGCGATCGGCTTTTTTTGATTTGGTAAAATGCTGCGTCTTTTTGGCATGCTCAAAACCCTTCTTTGGAGCAAAAAGTCCCTTCGAAAAAAAACCACGCTTATTGGTTCCCGAACCGGCAAAACTGTTGTCTTTTTCACCGAGGGGTTCTCCGCCGGTTCCCTTGAAAAAAGGCTTGTTTGTTTTCTGCCCGAAACCGGGCTGCAACGCTAAGAGCAGAAGAAAACTAACTATCTGGGGAATGAATCGTCTCACATTTAGAGGCTCTTAACACTTTCTCACACAATATTATTCATAAAAAACGAATAGAACAATAGTAGGCATCTGTTTGTGTCCGGATTTACTGACAATTCGACGAAAACTTTCCTATCTTTAATACCCTCGTAAAAGGCCCGGTTTTTGTAGTATAAAAGAGGACAGCAATCAGAGCAAAACAGGAAAATTCAGCATACCAAGGATCATGAACACCAATTACAGCGTACTGATCAATAAGCTCGATGAGTTTATCCGCAAGTATTACAAAAATCAGGTGGTACGCGGCTTGCTTTATTCATCAGCAGCCGTTCTGGTCTTTTACCTGAGCCTTGCGTTTCTTGAGTACTATGCCCATTTCGACACCCTCATCCGAAGTATTCTGTTTTACAGTTTTATTCTGGTAAACGGAACCATCCTTTGCAGGCTGATTTTGCTTCCCCTTCTCAAACTCTACAGGCTCGGTATTTATCCGTTTAAAAACAAAGTCATATCCTACGAAACAGCTGCTGAAATTATTGGTAAGCATTTCAGTTCGATTCAGGACAAACTCCTCAATGTCCTGCAGCTGCAGAAAGAGGTCTCCGCCAATGACGACATCAACGTCTCTCCCTCACGTGAAAAAGCAACAGCACAAACGCTTACTTATGCCGCCATAGATCAGAAAATTCTCGAACTTAAGCCCATTCCATTTGCATCTGCTATCAATATCGGCGAAAACAAAAAATACCTCAAATACGCCCTGTCCCCCCTTTTCCTTCTGTTTATTTTGTTGATTGCCTCTCCCGGAGTCATCAGTGAAAGCACAAAAAGACTGGTTAACCACGGAACGTATTTTGAAAAACAGGCCCCTTTTCAGTTTAACATCGAGAACAAAGACCTGAAAGCAGTTCAGCAGCAGGATTTCGAATTGAAAGTAAAGCTGACCGGAAACGAAGTTCCTTCCGAAATTTTTATTTCTCTTGACGGAAATCAATACAAACTTCAGAAACAAAACACTATTGAATTCAGTTATACTTTCAAAAATGTCCAGAAAACGGTTGACTTCCGGTTGACTTCCGAAGGCTTTGAATCAGCCGCATACCAACTCACCGTTTTGCCAAATCCCATTCTGCTCAACTTCAGCATTGCTCTCAGCTACCCCAGATACCTCCAAAGACCCGACGAAACAATAAAAAATACCGGAGACCTGCTCATTCCGGTGGGTACAAAAGTTACCTGGAATTTTACCACTCAGAACACCGAGGACCTCCGCATGGGGTTCGGAGACACCCTGATCAAACTGAGCCCCGTGGGGAAAGATGCTTTTTCGTTTTCCGCCAGAATGCTGTCTGACAAGCATTACAGCCTCAGTACCTCCAATTCATTTATCCGCAGCAAAGACTCTGTCATTTACGGCATCAGCGTTATTCCCGACCAATACCCTTCCATTGATGTCGAAGACAAGAAAGACAGCAGTCAGCAAAAAATCCATTACTTCCGGGGCCAGGTAAAAGACGATTACGGATTCAGCAAACTGACTTTCAATTACCGTTTCCTCAACAAAGCCGACACCAATCAAAACCAGCAAGCATCGGATGCCCCCCTGAAGTCAGGCAGCAAAATTCCGGACGCTCCAACCGAACTGGTCATTCCCGTTTCAAAGACCCAAAACCAGGATCAGTTTTTTTACCCCTGGGATTTAAATGCCCTTCAGGTCGCTTCAGGCGACGCCATCGAATACTATTTCGAAATATCCGACAACGACGGAGTCCACGGCCCCAAATCCACCCGTTCAGAGAAAATGATTTTCAAAGCGCCTACGCTTCAGGAAATCACCGAGAATACCGACAAAAACAATTCGAAAATAAAAGATGAACTCAAGGAAACCATACAGGAAGCCAAAGATCTGCAAAAAGAACTCAGCGACCTTAACCGAAAAGTGCTGGAGAAAAAAGACCTGACCTGGGAAGAAAAGAAAAAAATGGAATCCCTGCTTCAGAAACAGGAGGAAATGCAAAAAAAGGTCGAAAGCATAAAAAACGAAAATCAGCAAAACAACAACCAGGAATCTGAATTCAAGCAGGTCGATCAGCAGATTGCCGAAAAGCAGCAGCAACTCGAAGAACTCTTCAAAGAAGTCCTCACTCCCGAGATGAAAGAAAAGATGGATGAACTTCAGAAACTGCTGAGTGAATTGGACAAAAATAAAGTTCAGAACCAGTTGGACAAAATGAAAATGAATGCAAAGGACGTCGAGAAAGAACTCGACCGAGCACTCGAATCCTTCAAACGTCTCGAAGTCGAACAAAAACTTCAGGAAAACATCGAAAAAATAAATCAGCTTCAAAAAGAACAGCAACGGCTCAGCCAAAAAACAGAGGATAAAAAAGCAGACAACAAAGAACTTGAAAAAAAGCAGGACGACCTGAATAAAAAAATGGACGACTTCAAAAAGGACATGGCCGAAATGGACAAAAAAAACAAAGAGCTTGAAGAACCCAATGCCCTTCAGAATACCGATAAAAAACAGGAAGACATTAAACAGGAAATGAATAAAAGCCAGGAGGCTCTTAAGGACAGCAAAAAAAGCAAAGCCTCTGAATCCCAGAAAAAAGCGGCTGACAAAATGCAGGACCTGGCCAATCAGATGCAGCAGATGCAACAGCAGATGCAGGAACAGGCTCAGGAAGAAGATGCAAAATCACTTCGGGAAATTCTCAATAATCTGGTTCAGTTATCGTTTGATCAGGAAAACCTTATGGTAAACCTGAAGACCTTACGTACGGACAATCCCCAGTACCCGATGGTAGCCCAGGATCAGAAGAAACTGGTAGACGACGCAAAAATGATAGAGGACAGCCTGCTTGCACTGAGCAAAAGACAGCCGGCCATTAAGACGGCGGTCAACAGAGAAGTGACGGCCATCAACATGAACATGGAAAAGGCCATTGCAGCCATTGCAGAACGACAAACTTCAGAAGCCGCCAGTCGCCAGCAATTCTCCATGACTTCCATCAACAACCTGGCCTTGATGCTGAACGAAGCTCTGCAAAATATGCAGGCCCAGAGTCAGAACCAGAAACCGGGAAAAGGCAGTTGCAATAAACCCGGCGGCAAGGGAAAAAAACCGGGCTTTTCGAAACTCCGGTCTATGCAGGAACAGCTGAATGCACAGATCCAGCAAATGAAGGATGCCATGGAAAAATCTAAAAACGGAAAACAAGGCAAACAGGGAGAAAACGGGAAACAGGGAGAAAACGGCACCCAGGGAATGAGTGAACAATTGGCCAAACTGGCAGCCCAGCAGGCCTATATACGTCAGCAGATGGAAAAGGCTGCAGACGGCATGGAAAAAGGAGGGTCAAACGGTAAAAATCCGGGAAGAGATGCGATTAAAAAAATGGATGAGACCGAAACCGATTTAGTCAACAAAATGATCAGTCAGGAAACCATTAAACGCCAGCAGGACATTCTTAACAAACTTCTGGATTACGAAAAAGCCGAAAAAGAAAAGGATCAGGATGAAAAAAGGGAATCTACAGAAGCCCGTAAGGAATATGCCCGAAATCCCAACGCATTTTTAGAATACAACAAGCTTAAGGCAAAAGAGATAGAATTGCTGAAAACAGTACCGGCCTCATTAAATCCCTTCTATAAGTCAAAAGTGAACGAATATTTTAATAGTTTTGAGTAATTATGGCTGCCGACGACAAAAAAACGCTAACCATTTCTTCCAAGACCGAGAACATCGTTATGGTTGAAAGCCTGATCAATGATATCTGTGACAAATTCAAGATCAGTGAAGATTACTATGGCAACATCCTTGTTGCGCTGACAGAGGCGGTAAACAACGCCATTCAGCACGGCAATCAAAACAACCCGAAAAAACACATCGATATCACCTTCAGTATGCGTCCCGACCACATTTCCTTTACCATAAAAGACGAAGGTCCGGGTTTTGACTACTCCCATTTACCCGATCCCACTTCTCCCGAAAACCTCGAAAAACCCAATGGCCGTGGCGTATTCCTCATGCGCAACCTGGCTGACAAAGTCGAATTCGAAAACAACGGCAGCACCGTCAAGCTGGATTTTAAAACCTCGAAATAATCCCCTATATTTGGTCGGCAACTACGCCAATCTAAGTACTAACCAAAATGTTCGGTAATACCATGTCCAAACCAACCACTCCTGAAACGCAGTCTATCAATCTGATAGGTGCCGGAACCATCATTGAAGGTGATATCAAATCAAACGGCGATATCCGCATAGACGGAACCATTAAAGGCTCACTTAATGTAAAAGGCAAACTGGTAGTCGGCTCCTCCGGCTCTATTGAAGGAGAAGTGGTTTGCCAGAATGCCGATGTATCAGGCACCATTAAAGCAAAAATAAATGTAAGTGACCTGTTGTCCTTAAAATCAAGCGCAAAGCTTACCGGAGATATCGTTTCCGGAAAATTGCACATCGAACCGGGAGCTAATTTCTCCGGATCCTGCAGTATGGGTGGAGCGGTAATCAAAGACATAGGTTATGGAGGAAACACCCAGGCAAAATCCCAGGAAAAAGTCGCCTCCTATTGATTTAGGGAAATATGCCGGAATGGGCTTCCAGATGGCCGCCATTATCGGCCTGGGAACTTTTGCCGGAATAAAATCAGACCGCTACCTGGGCCTTACAAAGGTTCCGGTATTTACGCTTACGCTTGCCCTGCTTTCTGTTTTCGGCGCCATGTACTTTTTTATAAAAGATTTTTTGAAAAAAAAGTGATTCCGTTCTAACCTAATTTCAAATCCTTTAATCAACTCCGTTAAAATGAAAAAATCTGTACGTATCCGGAACAGTGCATTTGCTTCATTGCTCGTGTTGCTGTGTTCAGTTGCAAAAGCCCAGCCCCATTGCCAGTGGGGAACAGCTTATGGAGGTCCCCAGGAGGATGGGGGCTACGGCATAACCGTTGATAAAAACGGCAACGTGTATTCCTGCGGATTGTTTTACTCTGCCAACATAACCTTCGGATCAACAACCTTAGTGAATTCAGACAATTCCGGAACCAGCAGCGATATCTACATTCTCAAACAGGATTCCTGCGGAACTATCCTTTGGGCCAAAAGTCTGGGAGCCGCCTATTACAATGAGAATGCGATAACCCTCACAACCGATAAATCAGGAAACCTGTACGTTTCCGGAAATTACAGTTCTCCCACACTTACAGTTGGATCAACCGTATTAACCAATGGCGGGTCATGGAATATCTTTTTGCTTAAATACAACCCATCAGGCAGCCTGGCATGGGCCCAATCCTCTGATGGCGATGCCGAAGCCGGATCCACCTCCATCGTCTGTGACAAAAGCGGCAACATCTACATGTCCGGATTTTTCAGCTCTGACGTTCTGAGCTTTGGATCAACTCAACTGAATACCGTTGCCTATTACAATGCTTTTGCTGCAAAATTTGACAGCACCGGAAAAGCAACCTGGGCTACCAGTTCGGGATATGTAAATGATTACGACCAGGCCAGCGGAATAGCCGTAGATGCTACCGGAAACATTTACATTACCGGAAATTTCCAGGATTCCATAAGTTTTGGTTCAATAAAACTAATGGGACCAAGTTTTTACAACATTTTTCTTGTCAAATACAATTCGGGCGGAGTAGCGCAATGGGCAAAAGCAGCGGGAACCGACAATGTAAACAACGGAAATGCAGTTGCAGTTGATCCTTCCGGCAACGTTTTCCTGGCAGGATATTTTGAGTCAACCACCATTACATTTGGATCCGTCAATATTACCAACAGCAACAATTCGGGTTATAGCGGATCGGGGTTCCTGGCGAAATTCAACGCTGCCGGAACAGCTTTATGGGGTAAATACTTCCCCGGCTCTTCAAGCAGTTATACCCCTTCACTAATCACTTACTATAATCCCGGGGCGACTGCTGTGGCTACAGATACTGCCGGCAATGTATTCGTTGCCGGATCCTTTTTCTCGGCGACCACTTCAATCAATGGAATTACCCTTACAAATGCCTCAAATTCTGACACGACCACCGATATCTATCTGCTTAAATACAATACCGGCGGGGGACTAAGATGGGCCAAAAGCGGGGGAGGACTGCTGTCGGAAACCGTAAACGGACTGGGTATAAGCCCTTTATCAGGAGTCCAATACATTACGGGCGAATTTACTTCTGACTCTTTGTTTTTCGGATTAAACAAACTCACCAAGACCGGCAGCGGAGACATCTATATTACCGATGCCGTAGTTCAGAACAATTTGCCGGCTCCTCATCTTTGCATGGTCACCGTCGACACCCTTTCAAAATACAATTTTATTTATTATGAGCGACTTGCTCATCCCGAAGCCAGTCAGTTTATTTTGCTGCGTGAAACCACATCCGGAGTGTACAAACAAGTGGCCGTCATACCGGCTGATTCCGAAGGCCTATTTGTTGATACTGTGCGCACACGCTACGGTTCCTTCACAGGTGATCCCAATGTAAGCTCTAACCGATACAAACTTGAAGTGCTGGACACATCAGGCAATTACGGTGTATTGAGCCATTACCACAACAGCATGTTTTTCCAGAATTTAGGCTCGGGCAACTTCAGCTGGACCCCTTACTCTATTGAGAATGAAGCAAGTCCGGTAACCTCATACGACCTGCTCAAATCCGACGCTATTGGGACGGCATTTGCTTTGTTAACCAGTGTCCCCGGAGATCAGACCCAGCAATCCGACCCGAACTGGAACCTCTATCCAAAGTCCAGCTGGGTAGTCCAGACCGAATGGTTGTTATCCTGTAATCCAACCCTCAAAGAGAGAGCCGCAAATGTGGTCAATAGCTCCCGCAGCAACATAAAAAATAATTACACTGTTTCCGGCATTGCCCCAATTGATCAAAGCGCCCTGATTTCGGTTTATCCGAATCCCGCCAGCGGACTTCTGAATATCGAATACCCGGCCTGGATATCCAACGATCCTTCCAGTCTGATAAAAGTGCAGGACTACCTGGGCAGGGAACTCATCATCAGCAGCCCCTCCAAAAATCAGGGCAAAACCAGCCTTGATCTGTCCGTGCTGCCTTCCGGCCTGTACATGGTTGAAATCAGGGCCAATAACTTTGCTGCTTTGAAGAAAGTGATCGTTATCGGTTCAGTGCTGCAATAACGTGGTAGATATGACTTATTCCCGTATCTTTGTACAAATAAAATTACTGCCATGATATCGCACGTTCTGTTAAACATTTTCAGCGGACCCGACATAGCTATTGTTGCTTTCGCTTTACTATTATTGTTCGGTGGAAAAAAATTACCCGAATTGATGAAGGGCATTGGAAAAGGAATCAAGGAATTCAAAGACGCTTCCAATGGAGTTGATGAGCAGCATAAAAACACCCCTGAAAACAATAGTAATAAAAGTATAAGTTCTGAGCAAAAGACTTAAGACTTAAGCGCATTTCTATTGAGTTGAATACCTACTCTTCCCTTTCTGCAATCCAGGCTGATTTAAAATCCGGCGTACTGAATCTGAAGGCTTTGCTTTCCTTTTATTTAGACCGGATTGAAAAAAACAAACAGCTCAACATTTTTCTGGAAGTATTCACCTCAGAGGCGCTTCAGCGCGCCGGCGAAATCGACGCAAAGATAAAATCCGGTACGGCCGGCCGGCTGGCCGGGCTGGTCATTGGCTTAAAAGACAACATCTGTTACAAAGACCACAAAGTATCAGCCTCCTCTAAAATTCTCGAAGGCTTCAGCTCCCTGTACAGCGCGACCGTAGTTGAACGCCTCCTCAGAGAAGACGCCATCATCATCGGACGCTGCAACTGCGATGAATTCGCAATGGGCAGTTCCAACGAAAATTCAGCATTCGGAAATGTCCTCAACCCGCTCGAGACCTCCCGGGTTCCGGGCGGCTCCTCAGGAGGAGCCGCGGCGGCTGTCGCCGCCGGTCTCTGCCTGGCCACACTTGGAACGGATACCGGAGGCTCCATCCGTCAACCCTCCTCCTTTTGCGGAGTCGTCGGCCTCAAACCCACCTACGGCAGGGTCTCCCGTTACGGAGCCATCGCCTACGCTTCATCCTTTGACCAGATCGGGCCCATAACAAACAACATCGAAGATGCTGCCCTGATTATGGAAATCATCTCCGGAATGGATCAGTACGACAGCACCCTTTCCTCCAAACCCGTTCCTTCGTATTCCAAAGAACTAAAACAGGACGTATCAAAATTCAAAGTAGCCTACCTGCAGGACTGCCTGGACAAAGAAGGACTTGATCCTGAAATTAAACAACGCACTTCTGACCTGATAGGACAATTAAAAAAAGCAGGCCAAACCGTCGAGCCCGTTTCCTTTCCCTTTCTCGACTACCTGGTTCCGGTTTACTACGTACTCACAACAGCAGAAGCATCCTCCAACCTGGCGCGCTACCAGGGTCTGAACTTCGGAACCCGCAGTAAAAATGCAGTTGATCTCGATTCGACCTTCCGCAAGACCCGAAGCGAGGGATTCGGCAAAGAAGTTCAGCGCCGGATTATGCTGGGCACTTTCGTATTAAGTTCAGGCTATTACGACGCCTACTATTCAAAAGGACAGAAAGTGAGACGCCTGCTGCAGAACAAAACCCTTGAAATTTTAAACAGCTACGACTTTATCGTATTGCCAACCACTCCGGGCACCGCATTTAAATTCGGAGAAAACAGCGCCGACCCCATCAAGATGTACCTCGAAGACATCTTCACCGTACAAGCCAACATCACCGGCCTTCCTGCCATTTCCCTTCCCATGGGCAAACACAGCAACGGCCTTCCCTTCGGCATCCAGCTCATCGGCCGTAAATTCGAAGAATCCAAACTATTTGCGTTTTCTGATTATCTGCTGAAATCGTTTTAGTTTTTCAGTTGTTTTGAATTTGATCCATTACACTACGTGCGTATTTCCTGGGTTTTTTCGCGAAACGGAAGTTCTGCTCGCTTCCGGTCAGAAAAACGGGAGATTTCATATTGTATTTCAGGTAATTCGTTTTTGTATATCTGCGGGCCAGCATCCTATGAATCTTGGTTTTGAATTCAAAGGTGGCAGTTGAAAGGTACTCCAGCGTGCTTAATTTGTTTTCTTTAAAAAAATACCAGGTATCCTGATCGAGAACAAATACATCAGGCAGGTATCCCTCCTTTTTTTCCGGCTCCGGAGTATCTTCGAAGTAGATTTCTTTTTTTTTCGTTTTGGCGGCTTTCAGATTTTCATAAAGCGCAAGGGAATTTTCAAACACTTTCATATACAGCATATAGTCCTGCAGATTTTTTTCCTTTAAACTGTCCAGCAAAATGATTTCTTTTCCAGGATACTTTCGTTTTAAATACGTATCAAACGCTGAAAGGAAAACAGGAGATTTTGTCTGGGATTTAAACATCCTGGGATAAAGACCATCGTTGTATTTTTCATAAACACCGAAGGATGTTGTTAAAAAAAATTCTTTCTTATTTTCTTTGAGATCGCTTTCCAGGCCACCTTTCAGAAGGCTTGTTGCGTAATCTCTGTATTGGGCGGTTGGATTTTCCAGGTATTTCATACAGTAGGTTTTTCTCAAATCCTTATTTTGGATGTTCCATTGCGCAGCAATCAGGTAGGCCTCAGTATATTCCATTTCAATTGCCTTTTTGAAAAAATAATCAAAGGCCTGGCTGTAGTTCTCAAAGGCGATGTGCCTGGTGTCCAGCAATTCAGGATTCATCACATTTCTCATTTTACTGCTGTCCGTGAAAAGCAAGTCAGGCCTGTGCAAAATGCCTTGCCCGGGTTTTAATGAGTTGCGAAGGTGCCTGTTGAGAAACCCCTCTTCCGCTATATGATTTTCGGTATAGACCAATTTGCGTATCCCATCCAGTAAGTAATACAGGTAGGTTACATCTTTAGGATCGTAAAGATGATATTCAAAAGCGAATAAAATGCAATCGTAAAACTCCAGGTTTTGCATGGCCGTGCTCAGGCGTTCATATCTGGCCTGTTGACGTACAGACCAAAACAGATTTTCGTTTACCAAAAATTTTTGGGTCGTCTTGTTTCGCTCATTGTTTTGGCCGAAGTGCTTTATAAAGTCAATTCTTGAAGCGGTCTCCGGGTGATCGCTGAGCAAATCAATACGATCTTTTTCCCTTTTTATGCGAATAGAATCCCTTTTTGAACCCACATTCATCACATGTTTTTGCCGGTGGTTTTTTTCATAAATTTCCTGACCGATCAGGTAGTCGTAAAAATAGGAGTTCAGTTCAGACACATTGTATCCTGCACTCAGTGC
The DNA here is from genome assembly GCA_013286385.1 of Bacteroidota bacterium. GTDB lineage: Bacteria > Bacteroidota > Bacteroidia > JABDFU01 > JABDFU01 > JABDFU01. The sequence continues at coordinate 63,235 of JABDFU010000006.1, read as the reverse complement.
AATTTCAAGTCCCAGACTGTCTGCATCGTGTTCCATTTCCCGGGAATAGTTTGCATCCGAAAGGTCTATTTCTTCCGAATTGATTTCATAATCCCATCGTCTGGAAGCGCATACGCGCCTGGCGCAGGATCGGTATCCGTCGCGGTGAAGATAATGTGTAAACTCATGTCCCAGGATGGCTGCCAGGACCGCTTCGCTCGTTGCCTCAGCCAATTCTCCTACATTAAATAAAATCGTTCCGTCATCCAGAGTACCGACATTGCAGTCGGTATCGCGTCTGATGTAAACATGAATGTTTGATTTGTTTTTGAGTGAATCCGGAAGCAATCGCTGCAATATGGAATTCAGGTAAGTTTCGGCTTTCTCCCAGTTAAAATAAATTTCCCCGGTTGAAAATGTTTCCTTTTTGTAATCAATAATCATTTCGCTGAACCGGTCGAATTCATCAGTTGAAAGCTGGCTGTTTCGGATAGACGCGTTCAGATCATCTACGCTGCGTGCCGGGTTAAAAAGATAGTTGCTGGGAATTTTGCCGGGATAGGCAAGGGGCTTGTAAACGCCCTGTGCTGTAACATTCAGTATAGTTGCGAAGAATAGAAACAGGCCGAAAATTCCGCGTCCTCCCGATACGGTCATTATTGGTAAGCGATCTTATTGAAATAATAGACCCTTCTCCTTTTTTCTTCTCCTTTTTTGGCGTCATCGTTTTTGATGCGTTGGTATCCGAAGGATACAAAATAATTGTCATACCAGTATTCTATGGAGTTTTCTGCATTTCCCTTTACTTTGTCACCTTCCTTGCCGGTATCGATTTTTGTCGAAGTTTTTCCGTCTACGAGTGTATTTCCGCTGATGACCTTGGATTTTATTGATCCTCCAAGCGCATACACCATAACTGTTTCATTATCTCCCGGCATCACCCTGACCATTTGCGTCAGTTTCGGAGCCAATATATCCTCTATTTCGAAACTGTTATCCCAGATTTTGTTACCCTCCTTATCGAATCCTGCGACGATGGCATGGGTAAACCTGAATCCGTCAAAAACAGTGCGGTAATGCGTTTCGTAATGGGGAAGAGTTGTATGAGTAGTGGTGTTTCCCTGTGCGTCTCTTGTTTGGGTCTGATTGCCCGGGACATATACCTGGTAGGTTTCAGTATGGTACTGGGGGAAATAAGCTTCAGCCACCATTATGTATTGGTCATTTTTTACAATTATTTCATGAACAAGCAGACGGTATTTCAAAATGTAATTCTCGTCCGCCAATTTTTTATCCAGTTTTTCTTTTTGCCGTTCACTCATTTTTCGAACACCGTACTGCGTGGCGAGTTCGTAAAAGCGTTTAAAATCTTTGAAGGAATAATATTTGATGTATTTCTGGCTTCCTCCGTTTATTTTGCTGAAAAACATTCCCTCGGCATCCGTTCCGTAGGCCATCGCCTTTTCGCTGCCCGGATTGAAATATTTTTTCGGCGGAGTGGCAGTTTTGTATGTTCCGATCAGAATCTGTTCTACGTCATTGAGGTTTAAAACCCGGGAAGTAACCAGTTCTTCCTTCTTGTCTCCCTGTATTGTTGTTTTCGTAAGTTCATCTCCTTTTTCTGAATACCGTTTGAGGTAAAAAGTGGTCGGTTTTTCGGAACCCGGTTTGTTTTTAAAAATAAAATCCATTCCCGAACCGTCGGCCGCTTTATCGGCCTCCATAACGTAAGTGTTCCCCTTAAATTCAGGGTTTTTAATCTGACGTGAAGTGCCGGTAGTTAGGTCAACGTCGAACAAAACAGCTTCAAAATGAAAAGTAGTATACTGGGTGATCCAGGGTATGAACGTGCAGGTCAGACAGCCCTGAAGACATACTTGTCCGGCAGTTGCAAGGGATTTTCCCGAAATAAAAGCATGGTTATTGATTACTGAAAAATTCTGACTCACATCGGCGCCGAAAGGAATCTCTCCGGATGTGTTCTTAATGTCCCCGGTATTAAAGTTGAGGGAAACGATTTCAAAATCGCCTTTGTTATTGACAAATTCAGCCGCGCTGCGCGTTGATCCGTTTTCGTTCTTGGATTTGGGCTGGGTGGACTTTCCGAGAAACAGATAAAGATTGTCCTGATTGTAATCGAAATTAATATAATCCAGATTTCTTTGAATGGGGAATTCCTTTGTCCAGACCTCCTTAAAATCGGTATCGTATCTTGAAAAAATCCAGATTTTATTTCCTCCGGATGCCTTTTCTTTTGATTCATAGAACATGATCAGTCCGTCTTTTCCAATCGGAATCACCGTATAATCATCAGCGACTTTTTTTGCTTCTATTTCAACCCGGTTAACAGATTGGGCATAACTCAAACCCGTAAATCCAAAAAATAATAACGAACAGATAAGAGTAAGGGATCTTTTCATCGGATGCAAATGTAATAATTGTATTGAAATCAGGAAATATTGCTTTTTATAAGCACCTTCCTGTACTTACTGAAAATACTGCTCTTCGAAATAAACCCCACATACTTTCCATGGTCGATCACCGGAAAATTCCAGGCCCCCGTTTCGTCAAACTTTTTCATTACACTCTGCATCGACTCATCCGAACCAACGGTTTCCGCAGGTTTACGCATCAACTCTTTCACCAGCAAACTGTCGTACAATTCGATTTTAAACATCACTTCCCGGATGTTATCCAGAAGAATAACCCCCATCAGAACATTTTCCTTATCCACTACCGGAAAAATATTGCGGCTTGAATGCGCCACGACTTCAACCAGTTCACGCAGCTTAGCGCCGGGATCAATCCGGTGAAAATCGGTTTCAATAATGGATGCTATTTTCAACGAAGACAGGATCGATTTGTCTTTACTATGCGTAAGGATATGACCCTTCTTCGCCAGTTTTTTGGCATCCATGGAATACGGCTCAAAATACTTAACCACCGTATAACTCACTGCAGAAACGATCATCAGCGGAATCATTAGTTCATATCCACCTGTAATTTCAACGATCAAAAAGATAGCAGTCAGGGGAGCATGAAAAATGCCGGACAATACACCCGCCATTGCAACAATGGTAAAATTCCCTTCAGGAAGCCTGGTTATCCCCAGCATGCTGACCAGTCTGGAAAAAAAATACCCAAGGTAGGCGCCAACGAATAACGATGGTGCGAAATTTCCTCCATTACCCCCCCCGCTGATCGTAACAGAAGTCGCCACCACTTTCAGCATCATCAGAACCCCGATAAAAATGAGTACAAACCATTCATTTCCGGCATAGGCCGAAAACAAACTGTTGTTCAACAGGCTGTCCGCCCTCATATCCGAAAGGGCTTTAATACTGCTGTACCCTTCTCCGAAAAGTGTAGGAAACAAAAGAATCAAAATCCCCAGCACCAGGCCTCCTGCAAGAGCCTTGGCATATACCCTGGTCCTTTCCGGTTTGAACAGATTTTCAATGCGAACAAATGTTCTTACATAATATACCGAAACCAGGCCGGCCAGAATTCCCAAAAAAGCATAAAATGGAGTATAATGATAATTGAAAGGCTGCAGGTAATGAAAGCTGAGCAATATTCCTTCCTGTAAAATAATTTTGGAGCAAAGAGCTCCGACTGCAGCGGCAATAATCAGTGGAATAAAAGCAGAAATACTCACATCAGCCAGAATAACCTCAAGTGCGAAAAGAACTCCTGCAATAGGAGAATCAAATGCCGCAGCTATTCCGGCTGCCGCTCCGCTCGCCAGCAGCAATACCCTGTCCTTATAACTCAGGTGATAAGTCCTTGCATAGTTAGCGCCAATTGCCGAACCCGTTGTAACCATGGGAGATTCCAGACCCGCAGATCCTCCCAATCCAACGGTAAGCGCGCTGCTCACGATATGCGAATACATCTGATCCTTAGGCAGAATAGCTGATTTTTTAATGATCGAATGCAATATATTGGCCGTTCCGCGGCCCAGTTTTCCATTAAGAAAATGTTGTACAAAAAACACCGTCAGCAACAGGCCGATTGTCGGAAAAACCAGGTCCAGGTGATGAAAAAGCAGGTTCGGATAATACCCGCTGGAAATATGGTAATCATGCTTAATGGCACGGTGGATGTAATGTACAATACTCTTTAAAATAACCGCCGCCAGTCCGGCTGTCAGACCCACCAGCATACTCGAAAAAATCAGAAATTGCCTCTTGTTGAGTTTAAGATGCAGCCAGTTAATGCCGTATTCGTAAAATCGGAGGTATTTCATTTCCGGAAACAGAGTTCTTTCAGTCAGGATACAAAGGTAGTTTTTCTATGTTAAAGTTGTTTTCATTTTGTTAAGCCTGGCTTAACCTTTTCCTAACCCAAAACTGTTAATATCATGCGATGCAATTTTCAATCAGACTGAGCAAAGCTATACTTTCCTTTGCGTCGGCTTTTTTTGCCGCCGCTTTATCATTGGCATCCAACGTAACAACCCGTCCGGTTGATACGCTCATTTGCGCAGGCACCCAGATCCAGGTTCCCTATTCCGTCACCGGCACCTTCGTTTCAGGAAACATATTCACCGTCCAGCTTTCCGACTCAGCCGGATCCTTCACTTCCCCCTTAAACCTCAGCACGCTTATCTCCCAGGTTTCAGATACCATCAACACTGTTTTTCCGGGTACAACCACCTACAGCGCACATTACCGCATCCGTGTAGTCAGCAGCGACAGCTCTGCTGCATGGACGGACAACGGAAGCAACATCAGCATTTTCCCTCCTCCCTCAGTCAGTGCCGTTGCCAGCGATTCCTCCATCTGCCTGGGCAGTTATGTCTACCTTTCCTCAGCCGGCGCTTATCTTTATTCCTGGGCCGGAGGTTTTACAGACAGCTCCTGGTTTATGCCTTTGGCAACTGCCACGTATACGCTCACGGGTACCGATACAAACAGATGCAGCAGTATTTCAAGCGTCTCCATTACAGTTGACACCATGGCCCTTAAAGCCTCCGTCCTGAGAAACACCACATCTTCCGACTCCTCCAACGGTAAGGCAAAAGTCATTTCTCTTGGAGGTACTTCGCCTTACTCCTATCGCTGGTCATCCTTCAGTGACAGCCTGGCGAGTGAATCGAATTTAAGCATCGGGTCCTATACCGTGACCGTAACCGATAATACCGGATGCACGAATACGGCGTCCCTTAGCATATCCCCTCCCCTGCAATTGACCCTTTTAAGTACAGTAAATGACAGCGGGTATTCAAGACATGACGGAGCAGCCTGCCTTTCCGCCAGCGGAGGCACTGTTCCTTACACATTCTATTGGTTGCCGGGAGGTCGAAGCGACTCCTCTGCCAACAACCTTGCCTCGGGAAATTACTCGGTAAAAGTCATCGATTTCATAGGCGGACGTGATTCGGTAAATTTTACAATTACTCGTCCCGCCTTTCTTACGGCCCATGCCGCAAGCCAGGTCAATGCCAGCGGTTACGGTCTCGACGATGGAAGTGCAGTCATTTCGGTCTCCGGAGGTGTAATGCCTTATTTGTATGCCTGGTCAGGTTCAGCATCTGCCGATACCCTCGCAAAAGATTCCACACTCACATCCGGAAGCTATACCGTCACGGTTACCGATGCCTATGCCAATACCACCAGTACAAGTTTCAGTATCACTCAACCCACTCTTCTTACCGCCACAATATCTTCCTTCGAAAATGTCAGCTGCCCCGGAGGCACTAATGCCCAGGCAACTGTACTTGCCCATGGAGGTGTAACCCCCTATACCTATTCCTGGGCTCCGTCCGGAGAACTAAAAGCCACAGCAACCAGCCTGAACGCTGCAACCTATACCGTAACAGTCACGGATGCTCACCGTAACAACGCAACAACCACCGTACACCTCGTTGCAATAGACACACAAAAACCAAAAATTACAGCACCTCCCCCTCTTACCGTTTACGCCACAACCATCGGATGCTATGCCAAAAACGTTTCCCTGGGGACACCCCTGACTTCAGACAATTGCAGCGTAAGCTCAGTTGTAAACAATGCAGCTGATTCTCTCCCTGTAGGCACATACACTATCGTCTGGACTGTCAGTGATGAATCCGGCAATACCGCAACAGCAAGCCAGCAGCTGACCGTAAAGGAAGCTCTGGCTCCGGCACTTTCTTCAATCTCCGGTTCGGCAGACGTTTATTGCCAGACTTCCGGCCTGATCTATTCCATAACGAATGTTCCCGGCGCCTTCTCCTATTCCTGGTCTGTTCCATCCGGATTCACAATTTTGTCAGGTCAGGGAAGCCGCTCCATCACAACCAACGCAGGCAGTATCAGCCCCGGCAATCTTACAGTAACAGTAACAACGGCCTGTCACGTCCCATCCAGAACACTTGACATTAAGCAGCAGGCCCTATCCAAACCCGGGACAATCACAGGATCAAAAGCAGTCTACTGCGGCACTTCAGCTGTTTCCTATTCCATCAGACCGATTAGCGGCGCCTCTTCCTACACCTGGACGCTTCCATCGGGAGCGACCCTTTCCTCAGGACAAGGCACCGACGCGATCGTTGTTGATTACTCAAGCTTCACGCCAGGGAACATCTCCGTTACGGCAGGTAATTCCTGTGAAAACAGCCCGCCTGGTACACTGGCCATTTCCTATGCAATACTGTCTGCACCTTCCCTGATAAGAGGTCAGGACGAAGGACTTTCCGCTTCCAGCGGCAACGTGAAATACTACGTTAACCAGGAACCCGGCATTACCAATACCTGGACGCTCCCCGTAACAGGAGTCACTAAAATTTCTGAATCCGAAAATACAGACACCCTTTACCTGAGCTTTAGCTCCGCATTCAATACCGGCACGCTCTCTGTAAAATCTTCCAATGGCTGCAGTACAAGTAGAGAAACCTCTCTTTTTCTTACGAAAACTTCCGGTGAAAAAATCAGGAATCCGGCTCCCGGCAGTTCAACCAATTCTGGCCCTTCAAATTACCTTTTTGAAATTAAAGACCTCTACCCCAACCCGACTGCGACAGGCTTCTACAACCTGAAAATAAATGCCTCAGAAAATGCAGCCGTTCTGATCAGTGTTTACGGCCCGCTGGGGAATCTTATTTTGAAATCAACTCAGATCCTGATCAAAGGGGAAAATCTGATTCCGGGTGAACTTTCTGTTCCTGCCGGACTCTACCTGCTCAACCTCAGGGACAGCAACAACAACCTGAGCTTTAGCAGGAGCCTTATTGTTCAGTGAAGAAATGCATCCAGTTTCTTCAGCTGCCAGGAGTTCCAGGTTTTTGAAGCCAGGTAGGTTGAAATCTGTGCCTTGTAACGGTCCTGCGAATAAAAATAAGTAAGACAATCACTTGCCGGCCCACTAAGCCTTGAATTATTCCCAAGCATTCCATCCACACAATTATCAACGAGGCTCACATCAAAGTAGTCCAGGCGCTTTAGGGCAGCCATCGCGTTGGCACGGGTTCTGAATTCATAGGAATTACTTGAGTAGGCCATAAGTTTTTCCACATCCTTTTTATTTCCATCGCTGGCATAGGCAATCTCCAGCCATTTGCAGATTACATTTCTTCCGACTGTTCCTTCAATGCCTTTGGTCTGATCCAGGTAGTACTGCGTTTTTGAAGGATTGTATTTGCAAAGTTTCTCAAGGGCGAGAGCACAGACTTCATAAGAAGAATCCTTCAGCAGCACTTCCATATCGAAGATCACAGACTTGTTCTTTTCGGTAAATGCATTCAGCACATCCTTTCTCACCAGAACATCTTTGTCAACAGAAGCGCGATTGAGCACCGAAATGCTTCTTGAATCATCGTCTGCGGCAAGCTGGTAAATCACCTCGCCCTTGCAGGCATGAAATTTTTCATTGGCATACACCTGAAGCAAGGTCTCCCGTTTCCTGTCCAGTGGCAACGGCCTCATAGCCAGCAATGCCTCGAACCGGTCAAGCATGTTTTCGGCTTTCAGGGCCTGGGCTCTGAGCATTTCAAAAGGTTTACTGAACGTAACAGACTTCAATACATTGTTGCCGGGATCAAACAGAACATAGTCCACCTTTTTATGATCCGGGTTGGCCAGCGTAACCAGTTCGCTTTGCTTCTCAAGCACCTGCATTACTTTCTCAGCGCTTCCGTCCTGATAATGTACTTCAAACCAAATCGGCATCTTATAAAGTCCGGCCGGCCGGTACGCGCTGGTATGATCTGAAACAAAAGGATCATTGGTTACCGCTACCGATTGACTGCCATCCACCGGCAGACCCGAGGTAGGTTTAAGTTCCTGAACCTGCTTTACCAGAAACTGACTCGAAGATCTCAGTTCCTGAAACTCCACTGAATAATCAGGCTCCCCTCCTTTGTAAACCCATTCCTCCCAAAACCAATCCAGCGAAAACCCAAGCGTCTCCTCAAAAGATCTCAGTAAATCATGGGAATCCACATTGCCATACTTGTGCTTTTCCAGATAGGCTTTAATCGATTTGTTATAGCCCTCTCTGCCGCAAACATACTTCAGCATATTCAGCACAAAAGCGCCCTTGGGATAATGCCTTACGCTTCCGGCTTCGCTGTTTGCAATCGGATAATTATTTTTCTTTGATTCCTCCAGGGCCGAAGTTTGGGCATTCCTTCTCGACCAGTTAAAGCTGTCTTCGCCGTACAGGCTCCGCTCAAAAAGCATGTCGTAATAGGTCGCAAAACTTTCCTGCAGCCAGTGATGAGCATCCGAATTGGCGGTAACCAGGTCGCCGAACCACTGATGTGCCAGCTCGTGCGCATTTACACCAACGTAATTCCGGTCCAGATTGCTTCTGGGATCCACAAAGAAAAAATCTCCGAAAACAGTTGCACTGGTATTTTCCATTGCCCCGAACATATAATCCTGAACCGGGATCTGGGAATAGCTTTCCCAACCAAAAGGAACGCCGATTTCCTTTTCATAAAAATCCACCATCTGTTCACTGTACTTATAAGTAAGTTCGGCCCTGTCCTTCCACTCGGGGTAATAGTACAAATGCATAGGGAGGCCCGATTTAGATTTGGTCTCCTTAATCTCATAGGTACCAATGCCGAGCATAATAAGGTAAGGTGCATGCGGGTGTTTCATGCAATAATGCCAGGTAAGCGTACCGTTCTTATTGTCCTTGCTGCCCAGAAATGTACCGTTTGAAAGCACTTTGTAGCTGGCATCAAACGTTACCAGAACCTCGCTCACCACCTTATCATTCATTTCATCGTACATCGGTATCCAGCATCGGTTATCCGTGCCCTGACCCTGACTCCAGATCTGTTTGCGGCTCAGATTGTTCTTGTCATTCCATCCGATAAAATACAAACCTTTATGTGGGTTGGCCTCATAACTGATCACCAGGCTGTCACTGCTTCCCCAGGACAGTGGTGTACCCGTATAGACGACAAGGTTCGTGCTGTCATTTCTGTAGCTTACCGCCTTCCCGTTCAGCAACACTTCTTTCACCCGAATATTCACGGCGTCCAGCACTATTGAATCCACCACCTGCCGGAGGGGAACAAAGCGCTCCGTAACTTTTCCTTTCACAAGACCCTGTTCAGGATTAAACGAAACTTCCAGCCTCAGATGGGTAAAATCCACATTGTGCTCCCGGGGCGCAAGCTTAGGGTCCGTCAGATAAGACCTTGTTTTATCCTGGGCCAAAGCCGTTGAAACCAAAAAAAGAGAAACACCAATCAGCACATTCGAAAATTTAATTTTTAACATATACGTTTAGAGATTAATTTAGAATTGAACCGTTTACTTTACCTTATAACATACCCTTAACTGAATTGAGTTCTGCATAGTAAACGGAGGATTGGGTCCCAGCGCAATCTTCTCAAAAGAAGGATTGTATACCAGTTGCAATGCGTATTTTGAATTGGCCTGTAAGTTCAACCCAAATCCGGCAAAAGCCCCTATGCCCACGCCAGTAAGGTTACGGGCCTGCTGAGTGACGTAATTGGTAATCGGGCTGTAATACGTCCTTAAGTCAATCACCGTTCCGTTTATAATAATGTCGTTCATCTGAAATTTTGCCATGGTAAAGATAGGGCCGCCCTCAATGAAAAAATTAAACTGATCGTCGTCCCCGAAAATATGCTGCCAGCCCGGCTGAAAAATCAGGCGTTCTTCCTGTCCGGCAATTGCAAAGGTCTGCATTTCCAGGGTGTCCGGAGTGGTTGAATGGGTCACAGTGGAGTATTCTCCGATTGTAAAGGCGCCGCCGATGGTCAATTGCGCCGCATCCACATTTAAAATAATTGCGTTTTTATCATTCACAAAATAGCGGGTCTGAACACCGATTTCAAAAGCAATATTGTAATGCATTTTGCCGGGCATATCGGTAGAATCAAAACTCCAGGTTCCGGTTTGCACTCCGAGTAAAGGCGCAAGCCGGTCAGGATAAGTGGTTCCGCCACTCCCGGGACTTCCCCCGTATTCGTTCGCAGGTCCCCCTCCCCACTCGTTAACAATCTTTTCATACATCGCACTGTTAAGAAAAGTAGTATTCGGATTTCCGTTTGCGTCGAAACCCATTCCATTGTATAATGAAGCCGTATAATTATTGGCAAAATAAGTCCCCATAGAAAGTCCGAATTCGAAACCTTTCCGGTGTATTTTTCGAACTGGTTTTACATCATCCTGATCAGAATCCCGGGTAGAATCCTGAGCAGAAATGCTTAGGGTAAAAACGTTCAGTGTAAAAACGGAGAGCAGTAAAAAAAAACGAATGAATCGCTTATTCAATAAACAAAGCATGGGCGAATTTACTTAATTGTCCCAAAATTCCAGCCCCTTTATTCCCTTATTCTATGAAATTAAACCAACGGACAGCCTTTGGGACTAAAGATGAAGGTTTAATGAAGTAGCTGTTAATTTTTTATGATTCGGATATGTTAAAAATATGTAATTTAACTGAAATTGAGCTGTTTCATATGCGTGCGTCCTGGACCTATTTATCTCTCGGCATAATTTTCGAAGTACTCGGCACTATTTGCATGAAATTTGCCGAAGGATTCACGAAATGGCTTCCGTCTGTGTTGGTTTTTGTGTTCTACGGATTGAGCCTTTGTCTGCTCATTTTGGTTTTGAAGAAGTTTGAAGTGAGTACTGCATATGCTATCTGGGCCAGTCTGGGAACTGCGCTCATTGCCGTTGTCGGTATGGTCGCCTTTAACGAAACGGTAAGTTTTACAAAAATCGCTTCAATTGGGTTAATAGTAGTTGGTATACTTGGGTTAGAGCTGTACGATTAATTAGGAAAAAAGCAATTATGGCAAACATTTTCATCACCGGGGTTACTGGATTTTTAGGCGGGGAGTTATTAATTGACTTATCCAAAAGGAAAGACATTGATAAAATTTATTGTCTCATCCGTGCCGAATCCGAAAAAACGGCTTCCAAACGCCTGAGTTACATTTTCAGTTTTCACGAAGACCATCTGAACCTCGATAAAATCATCCCCATCATTGGCGACCTGACCGAAGAGGATCTGAGCAGCCGGCTTATAGCCGATAAACGGCTGAGCGATGTGAACCTGATTGTACACGCAGCAGCCAACACCTCCTTCTCTCCGATTTACGACAAAATGGTTGAGCAGGTCAATATTCATGGCCTCGAGAAAATTCTCAACTGGAGCAAAACACTGAAAAAACTGAAAACGTTCCTGTACATAGGCACAGCCACCATTTGTGGTAAAGAAACAACCAACCGCCTGATCAAAGAAGAAGAATCCCCGAACGTTAATGTAAAGCACCTGGTTCGGTACACCTATACCAAAATGATGGGAGAGCTGTTGCTGAAACAATACCTTCCCGAAGAAAAAATTCTCATTGCGCGTCCTTCCATTATCATGGGCGACAGCCGTCAATGGGTGCCTCGTTCCTATGTTATCATGTGGGCCCTGGCCTCTATCAATTTCCTGAGACTTGTACCTGTAAATTCCAATGCCAGCCTGGATATCATTCCTGTGGACTACGCCTCTTCGGCAATTGTTAAACTGCTCTTTTCAGAAAAGAGAAAATACAATGTCTACCACATATCTGCAGGATCAAAATCAGCTACTACTCTTCTAATGCTGACCCGGGCTATTGAAAGTTATTTTCCCGACAAGCCCACCTTTAATTTCATTGACCGCGAATTAACCCGGGAAGTAAAACTCTGGGCCCGTAAAAAACTCAACGGAAACAACGCCTTAAAAAATTACACCGAATACCTGAATTACTGGAATCGCGAAATGGAAGATTCCGGAGACTTGCGAATCCTCATGGGAGGACTTGATCCCTATTTGAGCTTTATCGAATTGGGACAGGTATTTGACAATACCAGACTGCAGCAGGATACGGATGCGGGATTTCCTGAACCTGCCCACGAATATATTAAACGTTCGGTTCAGTTTATTGAAAACATTGATATTTTCGAAGCAGCTCTGGAACCATAGAGAGGCGGCGCTGGAATCTCAACTATGAATTTTGAAAAAATTCTTCCTGATATTTTCCTTGTTCCTGGGTCTTTCGCGACCGGGTTACGCTACACATAACAGGGCCGGTTATATTTCGTACACCTGGGTGTCAGGATACACCTACAATTTCTCCATTACAACCTACACGAATATTCTGACTTCAACAGTCGACAACTGTCAGCTTGAACTGTATTTCGGAGACGGGGACAGTGCTGTCGCCAGCCGGGTAAACGGACCCTATGTGGATACCCTTTGCGCCCCTGTTGCTACACAAGGCGTACCACTGAATATTAAAACAAAATGGAACATCTATACCTGTTCCCATACCTTTAACGGACCCGGCTCCTACTGGATTACAATGGGCAATCCCAATCGCAACTATTTTGTCGACAACATCCCCAATTCAGGAGCTACCCAATTCTTCATCCGTTCACTGCTGATCATTAATCCTGCGTTAGGAGCCGGGCATTTCAATTCACCGGTGCTGCTCAATCCTCCGATCGACAACGGTTGCCTTGGACAATGCTTTTATTACAACCCCGCCGCCTATAGCCCGGACGGAGATAGTTTATCCTACACATTGGTTCCTTGTCTGGAACCGAATGGCTCGGGCAATCCGGGCGAAAATATTCCTGGATGGACACTCCCTCCTACAACCTCCACCATCTCCCTCAATCCGTACAACGGGGATTTTGTATGGTGCGAAGTAGCCCCTCCGCCACCTTCCGACCCCAACATTCCTTTTCATGCCCCTCCACTGGTCAGTGAATACAACATCGCCATGGTTGTTGATGAATGGAGTCAGGGATATATGGTAGGAGAAGTCGAACTGGACATGCAAATCGACATTTACAAGTGCAAAAATACGCCTCCCGTAATCCTGCCACTGAACGATACCTGTGTTGAAGCAGGGACCAAACTCACTTTTCCTGTTACCGCCTACGACCCCAACCACAATAACATTCAATTAAGTGCAGTGGGTGGAGCTTTAAGTGTCTTTGTAAAGGATTCGGCCACATTTCCTACCGTAGGTTACATTCCCAATACAGCAACCTCCACCTTTAACTGGAATACACGTTGCTCCCATATACGGGAGCAACCCTACCTGGTTACCTTTAAGGCAATCAATGACGATGCCATCGACGATCCTGAAATTCCGCTTTCCATTTACAAAAGCATCAACATTCAGGTCATTGCTCCTCCGGTTCAGAATGTTTTGGCAAAAGCGTCAGGTTCCACTATGCACATCACCTGGTCTGCCACAGCCTGTCCCGAAAATTTAATTGGCTATCTGATTTACCGAAAGGACAGTTGCTCCCTTTGGAAACCGGCCCCGTGCCAAAACGGAATTCCGCCCTCTTCAGGGTTCAGCTATATAGGCACCACAGCCTCCACTTCGTTTATCGATACTAACAATGGCAATGGCCTGGTAAGAGGGGTCAACTACGCCTATCTGGTCGTGGCCGTTTATGCCGACGGCTCCGTCAGCTATGCTTCTGCTGAGTCCTGCGCCGAACTGGTGCGGGATGTTCCCATCATTACCAATGTGGATGTCATCAGCACGGCTTCTTCAGGCGGACACCTGCGCGTCAAATGGATAAAACCCCTGGCCGATTCATCCAATCTGGACACCTCGAGACTCCGGGGCCCCTACCAATATGTTCTGCTAAGGGACTCCGGCTTTGCAAGTCCAAGCCAGACTGTTTACACATTTAATAGCCCGTACTTCGCTTCACTTGCGCTGGATACAACCTTCCTGGACACCTTGTGCAACACTGCCGGGACTCCCTATACCTACCGCATTAATTTTTACTCCAATGCCGACAGTAATCTGGTGGGTTCAACCGATAACGCCTCCTCGGTTTACCTTTCGATAGCGCCCGCTCCGGTCGGAAATAAACTCAACCTCAGCTGGAACTACAATGTGCCCTGGAACAATTACCAATTCGTTATTTACAAACTCAATCCAAAAACATCCGTTTACGACTCCATTGGTTTTACCTCCCTGCAAACCTATTCTGATACTTCCCGATCTGATACCAATGCGCTGGTCAACGGGCACAGCTATTGCTACCTGGTTAAAAGCATCGGAGCCTATTCGGACAGCTCGTTGCCTAAGCCCCTGATCAATCATTCGGAGATTCAATGTGCGGTTCCCAAAGACATTATTCCCCCCTGTGCACCGGTTCTTACAGTAGTACCCAACTGCGACAACTACTCAGACTCCCTGGTCTGGACCGATCCCGATCATATGAATTGCGGGCTGCGCGATGTAGTCGGATACCGGGTTTACTTTACTCCGGTGGAAGGCCAACCTTACCAGAAAATCTGGGACACAAAAAACAGCACACCCTTCAGTCTCTACCACAGCAACGACACCATCAAAAGTGAAGACAGCTTAAGCTCCATTGCAGGCTGTTACGTAGTCACAGCCATTGATTCATCAGGCAACGAAAGCGCCTACAGCAATCAGGTCTGTGTCGACAACTGCCCGGTCTATTCCCTGCCCAATGTATTCACGCCCAACGGAGACGGAGAAAACGACTACTTCAAGCCCTTCCCCTATAAATTTGTAAAAGACATCGATCTCGAAATTTACGACCGCTGGGGCCTGCTCGTATTCAAAACCTCCGATCCCGGGATCCACTGGGACGGCGTAAACATGTACAGTAAAATTCCCGTCACCGACGGCACCTATTACTACATCTGTGTCGTCAATGAAATTCACTACGAAGGAATCATTCCCCGCACCCTCCATGGATTCGTGCAGATCATCCAGAGCAAAGGAGACCCTGCCGCACATTAAAAAAACTTGACTTTACTCTTGTACAGTCTTAGTTTTTCGTATACCCGAAGGGTGATAAGAGGACTTCATTTCAAGCCATTCATTCTCCCAATCGCCCTTGCTTTAATCACCTCATTCCCCTCCAGTTCAATCCCCTTCTGATACAATTGCAGTGCAGCGGCCCGGTCAATAGTCTCCAGCATATTGGCCCGCAATAAAAACAACATCGCATAATAGTTCTGAATCATATTCGCCATACGGTCCTTAGGCCCTCCCTTTACATCAAATCCCGAATAATCAAACGCAGCATAATCAATCGCATTTATTTTACCCTGATCCTTCGTTAGTTTGTACGCAACCCCATAGGGCTCCAGCGTATACCCCTGAACGAGGTCTTGTTCCAGAGGACGCATGAGCGGAAACACAGTCGCATAAACAGGCATATGCTGACCGGCAAGGTCGATAATCGACCGAATCATGCTCACATACTTTTCCTGCAAATCCCTTGCATCGTAAAAAGTTCCGTCTTCAAAATGCTTTACCGTTTCCAAAAAAGCGTCCGTCTGCCCTGCCACCTGCCCCATTAAGTCCGGATACCATTTTCTGAGCATCTGAATATACCAGGTCCTTCGCATCATTTCCACATCCACCACATACACTCCGTTTGCCTTGTGTTCAACCCGTTGATAATAAATCATGGGAAAAGAAAAAGGATCCCAGTTGCACAGCACCAGTGCATTCGATCCGCACAGCTTCATCAGATTGCCGGCATATTTTTCAGTAAACCGGTAACGGCTCATATCCTCGGTTTTCCTGTTCACTAAAGCAAAGCAAAAGGCAAATACCGCCAGCAAAGATCCGGCCCACAAATAGATGCCTGGCTTCGATCCTTTCTTTGCCTGAGACAACTGATTCAACCGGTCGGCAACAAACAGGATGCCCAGTGACATCATACCCGACAGGTACAAATACAAGGGCAGGTAAAAAACTTCTATGGTGCCTTTCATTTCATCGTACAGTTCTTTGCTCCTGGCCGAAAGCAAATTAAAGTTCAGCACATTGGCCACAAGGGGGCCGGTAAAAAAATAAAACAGGAGCGAATAATAAAACAGCTTCCTGTTGAACCTGCACAAAACCAAAAAACCCAACGCAACAAGCAGAAGGGGAAACAAAGTAAACTCTTCGTACAGCAAAACCCAGTGCAATTTCCATTGCGCAAACACAAGCGCAAGGGTTCTGGGCTGATCGAACGAATATTGATGCCGTTCAATAACCCTCCAGAAATTTGTCCAGTTCTCCGCATCACCCCAGTTCATGTCGGGGTGCCGTCCCGCAGCAACCGGCAGGTAGAGATAGGGCAGCAATCCCAATGCCAGAAAACAAATCCCAAGCACAATACGCTTAACATCCATCAGGTAGCTACGGTCTGCAATCCAAATCATCAGAAATCCCAACGGAATAAAAACCAGCGAAGTGTGGTGATTCGAAAGACTGATTCCGCAAATCAGGCAGTAGGCATAAAAAAGAAAGCCCAACTTGCGATCCAACCTGCGATCCGTAATTTTCAGTTGAGTTGGTTGGATTCGTATATACCACTTCAGAGCCAGCAACATCAGCAAAGAAGTACACAGATTGTTGATGGCATACACCTCGGCGATAATGCTCTGGTCAAAATAAGAAACCCCTGCCCCCGCAATAACTGCAGCGCCGAAAGAAATCAGCCCCAATGCCAAGGCCTTGTTTTTTTCAGAAACGTTCCCGAAAAGTCTGAAAGAGCCCGACAGCAAGGTCAGTAATTCAAAAGAAAACAAAGAAATCACGCCCATCGCAAGCGCTGAAAAAAAGGCCGACATCAGGTTGATCCGGTAAGCCACATTTCCAACGGGCAAAAACGAAAACAGTTTCCCCAGGATCGTGAAAAGCGGATATCCGGGCTCATGGGGCACTCCTGCAGTAAAAGCCGCCGAAATCAATTCCCCGCTATCCTCGAAAGTTACCGTTGGCGCCAGGCTCGAAACAAAAAGGATAAAGCCGGACAGAAAAGACAAAAAAAATAACAGTGTCCGGGTCTTCGGTTTCATTTTCTGCTCTTCAGATTCATTTTACCGGGGACTCATTGCTGCAATTTCCGTAATGGCCTCCACGAGGCGATCCAGTTCAGCCAGGGTTGTATAAACGCTTGGCGTGACGCGCACCCCGTTTATTTTTTCATGTTCTATGGGAGTCGTATGAATTTTTTTCTTTTCAAAAAGTTTTCCTTCGATCTCGCTGCCCTTCCAGCCCTCCATCCCGAAAACAAATAAAGCTCCTGAAAAAGCGGGTAACTGAGAAGTGTACAGTTTTACCTTTGGATTCCCCTTTACCTTATCCACCCAGTAATTTTTTAAAAACCGAAGACGCGCTTCCTTGCGCTTAATCCCAATCAGTTTATGAAATTCTGCTGCATTACCGATTGCCATTTCAGAGGCAAAAGAACGGGTCCCCAGGTTTTCAAATTTACGTATGTCTCCGCTGTCCGGTTCAGGCGCAGAAAGCAAGGCCCACACTTTTTTTATTTTCTCTTTTTTAATGTACAGCATTCCGTTTCCAAAGGGAGCACAAAGCCATTTGTGAAGGGACGTCGCGAAATAATCCGCATTCAGATCCGGCACCTTAAAATCCAGATGCGCAAAACTGTGCGCCCCGTCCACGATCACCTCGCAGCCCTTCGCATGTGCCATGTCTGCTATGGCCCTGACCGGCATAATCTGGCCGGTCCAGTTAATCACATGGGTAACATGAACAATTTTCGTTTTAGCGGTAATGGCCTTTTCATAAACCGCCACCAGATCCTGTTCACTTTCCGAGGGCAAATCCAGCTCCACCCATTTCAGTTTAATCCCGTCTCTCTTTTCCCGCTGTTTCCAGGCATTCATCATATTCGGATAATCAAATTTGCTCAACACCACCTCGTCCCCCGCCTTCAGATCCAACCCGAAAATAACCGTATTCAGTCCTTCCGTCGAATTCCGGTTTATGGCCACCTCATCCGGGCTGCAACCGGCTATATCCGCAAGCTTTGCCCTCAGCGGTTCCCTGCCCTGATCCAGAATTCTCCACATATAATAAGAAGGCGCTTCGTTGCACTGCTGATAGTACCGGATATGCGCGTCCTGTACCACTTTCGGCTGAGGGCTCACACCTCCGTTGTTCAGATTAATAAGGGTTGCCGAAACAGTATACGACTCCCTTACCCAGGCCCAGAAATCTTCATCAACAGCCGTCTCCTCCGGCGTAAGCGCAGCCAAACGGTCCATGCGCCCGGTCCATACCTCCGCAAAGGCCGGATTCGAAAATTTTAAAAAAGAAAAGGAACCCAGTAAAAGGGCCGATCCGTTTATAAATTTTCGTCGTTCCATAGTCCTCAGCTTTGGTTGCTACCTGAACTTTATTTCGATTGCGGAATGTGTTTATCCATAAAATTTTTCACCCCATTATCCCAATCTGTGTTGAGTTTAGACCGGGTCTGATTCAATTCTGCATTGGTTTTATTGTACGTAGCGCCGGCATCATTTATAGCTGCCACGGCTTTGTTGTAAGCATCCGTATCCTCCTTTGATTTCGAGCCCGAATCAAATTTTGATTTAGCGCTTACAAAGGTTTGATTTTTAAGCATGAAATCCACCAGTACCGGCATCTTTTCAGTAGCCTCTTTCTGGTAGAACTGCAATAACTTCTTGCAATCGGCAACAAGCGTCTGATCATTTTCAAAACCCTTTAAGTCAATCAGTTTGGCGAGCCCTTCTTCTGAATTCTTTAAAAGCGCGTTTTTGTTCTGTTCGACCGCATTCACATCTTTTTTATCAAGGGCTGCTATCATATACGCTTCCTGTTTCATGCTTTTAAAATAAATCAGATAGATTTTATGATAGTACTTGTTCACCGTTTCAACCTTCTCGGCCTTTTTGCTCATAGCGTCCTTCTGCTCAAGCAAGGTTACATTGTTGTCAGCGGCAAATGTCTTCGTTGCCGCCTCCAGCCGGTCTCCGGCATCTTCCAGTTTTTTATTTGCTTCTTCCTGAATATTCAGGTAGGCTTCCATGTTGTCATAACTTTGCTCTGCTATCTCTTCCATATCCACAATTTTCCCGTAATCTTCCTTCAACAGGACATACAGAATATTCAGATACGTAAAAGCAGCTGCTCGTAGCGTAGTATCTGTCTTCTCAAAAGGAACAAGGTGCTTCATCTGAGACCGGGCCTGGGACACCGCGCTCAGCAAATCCTTTCTTCGCTTATCCACTTTCCGTGCGCTTTTTCCGTGCGCCACGGCACTCACGTAAATCAAAAAATCTTCTGTTACTTTCGATTGGGCCGTCTCAACCTTTTGCATGTAATCAACCGCGCTTTTTTGAGCAACACTGATTCCCGGTAACAGTCCGCAGATTAGCAAAGCAAGAGCACAACACCGTTTTTTCATAACTTATTTAAGGTTAAGGTAATCATTTAATATCCGGTAGCTTTCGTGGATATACGCACTGTTCATAATAATTTTTTTCCAGTTCTCATTTATTGAAATCGTAGTGCTGTCTGCTGCAATAGCCGCCGAATCGAATTTATTGTTTTCCACTTTAAAAAGCGAAGAATCCTGCCTGTACATCTGTTTCTCAAGTCCGTCGTATTCCTGGTGCTCCTTTTTTCCGTAAGCAATAAAGCCTTCGTAGTTCATCGGTATGCTTATCCGTTTTTGTCCCGAATATTCCTCCACTTTATCCGAAATCTTTTTTACGGCCAAAAAGCTGGGATTCGATGCGGTCCTCAGTTTGCTCTTGCGTTTCAGCTCCTGAACAGGCAAGGGATCAAGGGGACTGAAATACAAAGCCCGTTTCACGGAATCCGGTTTCAGCGCTGAAGAATTCGTGACCTCCCTGAAACTCATTCCCTCATACATATCCGGGAATACAATATCGGGACAGACCCCTTTGCACTGATTCGTTTTTCCGGTAGGCCGGTAAATTTTTTCAATGGTTACCTTCACATATCCGTTACTCCCGTCTTTGCGTGATTTCTTTTTCCGATCTTCGGTGCCATCCGCCAATACTACAATCTGTCCGGTAGCTTTTCCATAGGTCGCACTGCCCACAACGATGGCCCGGTTATAATCCTGCAGGGCCCCGGTAACAATCTCTGTAGCCGAAGCACTTTGCCCGTTCACCAGCAGCAGCAGGGGGCCGTCATAAATTGTTCCCCTGTTCGGATCCCTCATCAGCACCGCTTTCCCATCTCTTCCCTTCACAAAGCAGACCCCTCCTTCATCGATAAAGATTCCGGCCAGTTCCAGCGCCTCCTGTAAAGATCCACCTCCGTTAAAGCGCATATCCAGAATCAAGCCGTCAATTTTTTCCTTTTTCATCTTCACGATTTCCCTGGCCACATCATTGGCGCAACTTGAACCCGAATGGTCCTCCCACTGGGTATAAAAACCCGGCAGGTTAATGTATCCCAGTTTTTTGTCTCCGTGCAATACAAAACTCTTCACTATGCTTTCCTCATCCTTCACCTTCTCTTTGCTAAGGGTGACGGTCTTTTGCAGGCCCCCCGGCTTTTTCACTGTCAATTGCATCTCGTCGTGATTCGACTTGCTCAGCAAATCCTCCACCTCACTCAGATCAGCTCCCGTCAGATCAACAACTGCCTTGTTTTTCCATTTCAATTGCAACAACACATCTTCGCTGTTCAGTTCCCCCGATTTCCAGGCAGCCCCACCTGGAACCAGGTGCGATATCACCACTTCACCCTGTTCATTCTCATCCAGGTCGATGCCGAAAGAATACGCCTGACCACTCAGTGAATTGTCAAAATTCTCCTTTTCAGTTGCAGGCATATAATCGCTGTGAGGATCATAGCTATGCGCCAGAGCGTTGCAATAAGCCGTCGCTACATAGCTTTCAAACCCTTCAGGATTTTGAAGTATTTTATTCATTTTTCTTCGTTCACACACCTTCACTTTGTCCCGCATGGCCGGTTCGAGTTTCAGAATGCTTTGCTTACTGGCAGCCGAATCAAGTACAGCTGCATCTGCCAGAAAAGAAAGGGTCTGTAATTTGAGGTCTTTGTACCAATAGCGCTGAAGATCCTTTACGTTTTCCGCAAAGCCTGCACTGTCCATAGGGTAACGAATACTTTCTGTTTGCGAAAAATCAAAGGGCTTTAAAAGCACCTGAGAAACAATCGAATCCGATCTTTTCAACCCTGCTTTATAGAGCAGGGTTGCCTTTTCAAGAAATTCACATCCCGAGACATCGTTGGAAAGTCCCCTGATATCTTCTTTTGTAAGGTAGCAATGACGGGGATCCAGTTCCAGATAAAACCGGTTCCTGAGGTCTGTGTCAAACGCTTCGTTTCGTTCGCGCGGAGAACAATGATTTGTTTCCAATACCTGTTCAACAAGTTTAATGCGCTGACAAAAACCGGCTTTAGCCTGAGCATACGAAAATACGGCCGACCCTGCCGAAACCAGGAAAAGAAAAATTTTAATACACTTTACCATTCAATACAAAATGGAAATCATACAAACCCGTCTTGTACATCAGCACATTCTTCATCAGCTTAAATTTAGCGATTTTGACATCCGAAGCCTGGGTGGTCTGGCCATCCGTAAAAATTTTCAGATACCCGTATCTGTCGGTATAAGCCACCGAATTAAAATCAAGCTGATACGAAGTAGGGGTGTTGCTTTCCAGCTGATACGACTGTCCTTTGTAAAAAACATTAAATCCGACATTCTCATTCCCGTAAACCATTACATTGTCTTCCACGGCATAAAAATCAGGCTCGTAAGAACCTATCGTACTGGTTTTCCCCTGATAAAAAACTTTGAAATTTCCTGCGTTATCGATATAGCCCACTACCTGATCCCCGCACTTAAATGATTTGGGGGCAACCGTTTCCAGTGTATACACTGTTCCCTCGTAAAAAACCTTAAAGGCCAGATTGTATTCATCCATGTAAGCCACAGTGCTCGAACCCACCTGAAAACCAGAAACATGGCTGGTTCCCAGATCATACACCTGGTTGTGATAAAAAGCCTTAAACAGTCCGCTCGAATTCATGTACGCCAGAATATTATCCCCTGCTTTAACTGCTGCTGCGCCCGTTTTATCAATTACATCCGGCAGGTTATCCGTCACGCCGGCATAGTACACCATATAGTAATTGCTTCCGGCATCAAAATAGCCTACGATGCTATCCCCTATTGAATAATTACTCACCCATCCCGGTAAATTAACAACCTTCCCGTTGTCAAATACGCTAAGCAGTTTGTTGTTGAAAAAAGCTGCCAGGTTATCGGTATTGATGTAAAACGATGGTGTAAAATCAGCCAGCTGATAAATCCTTCCCGAATAATAGGCCTTAAAATTGTCTGAATTGTCTGAGTAGATGATGCTGTTTCCCCCCACCTGCGAAAATTTGACCGGCATGCTCTCAAAAGACGAAACATTTCCGTTATCAAAAATCATAAACTGTCCGTTGTAATCAGTATAGCATCCCATATTCTGGGCAGCTGCATTCA
Organism: Bacteroidota bacterium; assembly: GCA_013286385.1. Lineage (GTDB taxonomy): Bacteria > Bacteroidota > Bacteroidia > JABDFU01 > JABDFU01 > JABDFU01. The sequence continues at coordinate 40,463 of JABDFU010000006.1, read as the reverse complement.
AAACAAGACAAAATGCAGCAACGCCTGGCAGTATTTTTTTCATAGTCAAATTTAAGAGGTAAAGCTAACCCAATTTTGCAAAATCCCGAACGCTAAAATTCTGCCCGAAAATCATCAAATAACACTACTTTTGCAGTCCGAACATGACAAAACCCCGTTTCGAAGACATTTATATGGATTTGGCCCAGAGCCTCGCCCTGCGTTCGCATTGTGTAAAATTAAAAGTAGGTGCTGTGCTGACAAAAGACACCCGCATCATTTCCCTGGGATACAACGGTCCGCCTGCAGGCACACACAACTGTGACGAAGAATGGCCGCAAACAGGCTGTCCCCGCGACAGCAAAGGAAGCTGTTCCCTGGCCCTGCATGCCGAACAAAACGCCATACTGTACGCCGCAAAAAACCAGATGTCTCTTGAAGGGGCAACCATCTATGTCACCCTTTCCCCTTGCATTGCCTGCGCCAAAGTACTCTATTCACTGGGGGTAAGAAAAGTGTATTACCTCAACTCCTATGCCCAGTACAAAGGCATCAGCACAGACGAAGGCGTCGACTTTCTTTTAAAATTCGGTGTCGAAGTGGTCCGTTACAGCAAATCGATATGAACGCCGGAAGAAAATACATCTTTTTACCCTTGGTCTTTGCCCTGCTGCTCGTGAGCGGCATCTATATTGGTTACCGCTACAGTTTTCTGAATAAAAGACGGGCTCAGCCCGGAAGTGACGGAAAGATTGAACACCTGCTCAGCTACATACAAAAAAGATACGTAGACACCGTTAATCAGGTCCAGCTCGAAGACAAAACGCTCAACAGCATCCTGCAAAATCTGGATCCCCACTCTTCCTATGTAACCGCAAAAGAAGCAAAGGCCATGAACGAGCCCCTGCAGGGTAATTTCGGAGGCATTGGCATTGAATTCAACATCATCAAAGACACCATTCGGGTTATTTCCGCCATCTCCGGCGGACCCTCAGAAGCCCTGGGAATTCAGGCCGGAGACGCCATTGTTAAAATCGAAGGCAAAAGTCAGACCGGAATAAAAATCAGCAACCAGCAGGTGATTGAAAAACTGAGAGGCGAAAAAGGAACCAAAGTAAGCATCACGATCTGGCGCAGGACGGCAAAAAAACTTATTCCCTTTACCATCACCCGGGGCGAGATCCCCATCTTCAGCGTTGATGCTTCCTACATGGTCAATAAAAAAGCAGGATATGTCAAAATCAGTCGTTTCGGTGCCACCACCTACGATGAATTCATGAAAGCTTTTCACGAACTAACCGACAAAGGAATGACCACACTCATTCTTGACCTTCGCGGAAATCCCGGAGGCTACCTCAATGCGGCCATCCAGATTTCGGATGAGTTCCTTGGAGCGGGAAAAGAAATCGTTCATACCCAGGGCCGCAACGAACCAAAAAAAATCCATTGGGCTACATCCAAAGGAGAATGTGAAAAAGACAAACTCATTTTACTCCTTGACGAAGGCTCTGCCTCCGCAAGTGAAATTGTTGCCGGTGCCGTCCAGGACAACGACCGCGGAACAATTGTCGGCCGGCGTTCATTCGGAAAAGGGCTCGTCCAGGAAGAAAAAGAATTTGAAGACGGGTCCGCTGTCCGGCTCACCATTGCGCGTTACTATACCCCGACAGGCCGCTGCATTCAGAAATCCTACAACGAAGGCCTCGAAGCCTATTACAACGAAGAACTCGAGCGTTACAAAAACGGAGAGCTCCAGAACGCCGACAGTGTCAAATTCATAGACTCTCTGAAATTCAAAACTCCTGCCGGAAAAATAGTTTACGGAGGCGGAGGCATCATGCCCGATGTATTTGTGCCGCTCGACACCGCTGGTCACAGCTCTTACCTCAACGAAGTCAGCTATGCCGGCATTATCAATCAGTTTACCTTTGACTATGCCGACCGCAACCGTTCGGCTCTTAAAAATTACGGAAGCTTCGAGAAGTACAATTCATCCTTCCTGGTCGACAGTCAGATTCTGGAAGGATTTTTCGGCTTCGCCGAAAAATCAGGAATCAAACGAAAAGACGCTGACATCAAAAAATCCACTGCCATCCTCAAGGTCCAGCTCAAAGCCCTCATCGCCCGCAACATCTGGGGCAATGCCGGATACTTCCCGATTATTCACAGCATTGACAATACCTATTTGAGAGCTGTTCAGCTTAGCGATTAGTCCCCGCACTGTCCAGATTTTTCCCCACCACATCAAACAGTGAATCCACATCCTTTTTCTCCCTTACACTGTCCTTTGCTCTTTCCGCCTTCACGTTCGCCTCCTCCTTCTGTTTTTCCTCTTTATCCTGCCCGCAGGAACCCAAAACAACTGCTCCGAAAAGCCCTAAAATAACAATCGGTTTTTTCATTGAATTTGGTTTAATTTTTGAAGTAATTAAAATACAAATTTTTCTGCCCGGGCTGTAATAATTCCAAAAATCTAATACCTATATTTGACCTTCAATTCCAACTTTAGACTTTAAACTAATAAACTTTTAAACTAAATAGACATGGCCTTCGAACTCCCAAAACTTCCTTACGCTTACAACGCGCTGGAACCCCACATTGACGCAAAAACAATGGAAATCCACCACAGCAAGCACCACAATGCTTATGTTACCAATCTGAATGCTGCCGTCGCCGGCAAGCCCGAAGAAAGACTAAGCATTGAAGAGATCTGCGCGAACATCTCCAAATATCCCATGCCCGTGCGCAACAACGGAGGAGGCCATTACAACCACAGCCTCTTCTGGACAATTATGAAACCTTCCGGCGGAGGCGAACCCTCCGGCGAACTCGGGGATGCCATCCGCTCTGCATTCGGCAGCTTCGCCGATTTTAAAACGCAATTCGGTACCGCAGGCACCACCCGCTTCGGTTCTGGCTGGGCCTGGCTCAGTGTTGCAGGAGGCAAGTTACAAGTCAGCTCCACAGCCAACCAGGACAACCCTCTGATGGACATTGCCGAAGTCAAAGGCAGCCCCATCCTGGGCATGGACGTCTGGGAACACGCCTACTACCTGCACTACCAGAACCGCCGCCCCGACTATATTGCAGCCTTCTGGAACGTCATCAACTGGGACGAAGTGAACAAGAGGTATAAAGCGGCGAAGTAAGTGCTAAAGAGTTAAGAACGCATTTAGCCGGTTTGAGAGGTCTTGTTTTTTTTATCCTTTGTATAGTCTTTGCCGGCATCCAGGTGAATGCCCGGACAGCGGATGTTCTTATCGCTGAACACTACCTCAAAACAGCCGATTCACTCCGTGACCAGTTTCGGTACGATGAATCCATCGATGCCTGTACGAACGCTTTAAAATTAAGCCCCAACAATGCAGAGGCCTACAGTTCCCTCAGCCTGTCCTATGACAAGCTGAAAAAATGGCCCGAAGCAATTGCCGCAGGAGAAAATGCCCTGCGTTTAAATCCCCAGTCCCCTCTGGTCAACGGCCGCTTGCTTTATATTTACAACGAAGCAAAAGAATGGGAAAAAGCTGAACAACTAAGTAAACGCATTCTGCAGCTCTATCCCGAAAATGTAAACGTTCGCGAAAATCTGGCTATCGTAAAAGCGAATAGAGAAAGTGAAAAAATCAGTAAGGGATTTTCAAACGTCCTTTCCCTCTTTATTCTTTTTTGTCTGGGCCTTGTTGTCTATTTAAATTACAAATCCCCGGATTCACTCCCTCAGCATTCAGGGTTTCCCGAATTGTTGCTGATTGCAGCTTCCGTAAGCGGCCTGCTGTATTTGATTTTTTACCGGTATTCAACCCTCATCTGGTCCTGCAATTTAAAACTGCCGGTAACTGAATATACTTATGTTATACGGCAATTCAGCTATGAGCACGATGGGATAGAAGGATACGTACTCTATGCATTTATGTTCGCCGTCCTGCTGATTTCATTCGTACTGAATCAGATTCTCTCCTTTGTCAAAAACAAAACGCTGTATCTACTGGTATTCCTGCTGCTATCCATCATTTCAGTATATTATTACCGTCAGATCGGCTTCACGCTGCCCATGCACAGATCAAGCACTACCCCAACCGGTTTTTCGCTTCCCTTTTTTGTTTGCGCACTGACAATCGCCCTGCTTTTAGTAACGCAAAAATACCTTCCGAAATTTTTAAATTACATAGTCGCCTTGCTCCTGCTATTCATCTGTTTCATTGCCAGCGAGCCCATGAGCATGCCTGATTATGCATTTATTTTTGCTCCGGCTTTACGTTTATTAGACGGATTCAAACTGTCCGAAATTTATTTCCAGTACGATCTCTTGCTGTCTTTGCTTGCCGAAGGCTGGATGAAACTGAAATTCAGCCTGAATTCATTCCAGGTATTGGGTCAGTTGTCCTATTTTCTGTTTTTCCTCGGCGCCTTCCTGTTTGCAAAAAAATTTTTTTTAAGTAAAAAAATGCTGGTCCTGTTTCTTATTTCTCTGGTATTGATCAGGTATTATTCCAATTGCATGGAACCCGTAAAATTAATGCAGGCTACCCCCCTACGGCTGGATTTGTGGCTTATCATTTTACTGTTTTTGTATTACAAGGGACCCTACCATTGGCTGACGGGCCTTACCATCGGATTCCTTGTCCTGACGCATAAAAACATGGGGCTTATTTACCTCGCCTCCTGGCTTCAATTGGTACTAACACTGTTCCTGCTGGATTTTAAAGCCGGGCAACTGAAAGAAAATTTCAAAAAACATTTTTCCCTTAATCTTATAAACAGCGCCCTGATCGCGCTGTTTATACTCTTAAGTTGTATCCTGTTCAAGGGGTTTGTCGCAGAAAGTGCAATCCTTTACCAGCAGATTGGCATTGGCTTCATACCCATTCCCGAAAACTCCTTCTATTGGTTCATGCCCGTGATGTTCGGCATCGTATTTATACTTCTGTTAAAAAGCAGACAAAATTTATCTGCCAATTATTTTACCTCCGGACTTCTGATTCTTTACCTGGCGATCGGCAATTCCATGTATTATTTCGGGCGCAGCCACGAAAACAACATTATATGTATTTCGGGATTGCTGGTATTTACCCTGTTTTTATTGGTTGATCTTTTAAACAGCAAGTCTGCCATTTTAAATACTGCAAGCAGCGCCAAATCTCCCGATATGATTTCGAAAAAAAAGAGTGTTAAAAAAATTACGGAGAAACACAACCCATTGGGATCAGGCCTGGGGCCGGTTTCAGGTCCGGTAAAACTTTATGGCCTGCCCCTTATTCTGATCCTGAGTACGCTTTATTTTTATTCCTGGTCAATTAATTTCAAACTTACCACGCAGTACAAAAATTTTAAAAAGGGCCAGTGGGTCTATCCCTTAAACACCGTTCCCAAAGAACTGGCGGATATAAAAAGAATGACCAACGGAAGTAAAAAAGTCTACGTCATGAATTATACCGATGACTTCTCCTATTATTATTACGGAAACTACACTCCGTTGGGGTATTTCCAACCCTGCGAAGCCTGGGTCAAAGAAAGCGAATGGGCCCGTTTTCTCCAGAACCTGCTTGATCAGGACTATTACCTGGTGACAACCAGACCGGGTGAAATAGCAGACATGCTCCCCAGGCTGAAATTCAGTAAAAAAATCACGGAGAATGGCTGCACTGCAATCAGCAAATAAAACAAGCACTATGGATTACAAAAAATACTACATCATTCCCGCGGCACCCGAAGAGGTTTACCTCGCCCTGACCAATCCTCTTACCCTGCAGCTCTGGACCTCAGAACCGGCTGAAATGAGCACAGAACCCGGTTCAGAATTTTCGCTGTGGGACGGCAGTATTGCAGGGAAAAACCTCGAATTTCAGGAAAACAAAAAAATAGTCCAGCAGTGGTATTTCGGAGAAGAAAATGCAGATTCTATTGTCAGCATTGTATTGCATCCCCACCCAAAAGGAACTTCGGCAGAACTAAAACACAGCAACATTCCTCAGAATGATTACAAAGATATTGTAGAGGGTTGGGACAAAAACTATTTTGGAGAACTCATCGCTTTTTATCGGGAATAGTATCCTTATGTGTAAAAGCCGACGGCAATACATTAAAATTAAAACGTCGACCGATTTTAACCAGCAAAATCATCACAATACTGAATCCGGGAATTACAACGAGTGGAACCCCGATAAAAACAATTTTAAGAATATCCACCCCCTGCTCTTTAATAGCAAGACGTTCCTCTTCGTTTATGGTTTGTCCTTTCACATACTTAAGGGCCATTTTTTCCGCTTCCCTTGTCTGATGGATTTCCTGCCTGCTGCTGTGCCAAAAGTCAATCAGTGCATCCTCCGCCTTGACCAATCGTTTCCTTAGAAAATGTCTTGGCTTTTCAATTCTCCCGCTCATTCCGTTTTTTAGTTGCAAGGGATTTGGAACCGAGTGAAACTAAAACAGGAACAGTAAAAATCAGTATCGTCAGGGCCGATGTCACCCAGTCAGAGGCCTGGCTCGCCAGAAACCTGCTGATCGCTGAACCCGCTGCAAAATGCCCGCACAAAGACAGAACCAGTTTTATTCCCAACAGACCGATGACAACAAAAGCAGAGGACTCTAAAAATACAAATCGCTCCATAGCCCGGACAAAAGCCTGAGAAACAAAACGCATGGCCAGCATTCCTATAAACACACCCACCCAGACCAAAATAATATTCTTCGTGAAAGCTACCGCAGCAAACACATTGTCAACAGAAAAAGCCATGTCCATAATTTCTATCATAATTACGGTGGTCCAGAATTGTCCAATGCGGCTAGAAATAATTTTGAAAAGTCTGCTTCTTTCTTTGATTCCTTGTTTTTCAGTAACGCTTTCCTTGCGTTTTTTCCGGATCCAGTCATAAAAAAGAAAAATCAGATACAGGCCTCCCAGAGCCTTGAGAAACCAAAACCGCATAAGATACGATGCAAATATCAGTGCCAGTCCCCTGAAGACATATCCTCCGATTATTCCGTAACGGAGCGATTTTGCCCGCTGCTCTCTGGATAAATCAAGAACCATCAAGGCCAGAACAGCCGCATTGTCAACAGAAAGTAAACTCTCGATGACAATAAGGTTGAGAATGACTACAAAAGATGAAAAAGGATGACCTAAAATTTGCTGGATCAGCTCATTCATCAGAATCTGTTTTTAAAAAAAGTCAGCTATTTTGCGCGCTCAATCCGCATACCCGCATCCATAATAAGGGGTAACTTTTCCAGGCGCATGGCTTGCTCTATTTCAAAGGTATAAGTGCCGTACTGGCGGAAACGAACGTTGCGCTTATAGAGTATCTGGTTGTCATAAATGTCTCCCGCTCCGCTGCCCAGCCATTTTCCGGTGGCATCGGCAAGGGTACACTCCAGCGTGTCGGTGTATTTTTTCCCATCGGGAAAAGTACTGTGTATAAACAAATAAAGGTTACTGTAAGGATAGCCCTCAGAGTTGCGCACATTGATATACACATTGTGAGGTGCAACCGTGTCCTTTATGGGGACACTGAATTTAATCAGATTCGATCGTTCCCAGATATTGTCCCTGAACGTAACATTTTCATCAAAAACCCTCCTGGAATCACAGGATACCAGGACGATGGAAAAAAAACTTAAAGATAAAAGAAGCGTTTTCATTTGTTGAAAGGCCTGTCAGGGTTTGTTGTCCGGAACAGGACCTTGCGGCCGATCAGGCCGGGGAGGGCGGTTCCGGTTCGGGTTAGGGTTTGGATTCCGGTTGGGATTGTTGTTGCGATTCGGATTGTTGTTGTTTCGGTTCGGATTGTTTCCCCTGTTCGGATTGTTGTTACGATTTGAATTGATGTTACGATTTGAATTGATGTTACGATTTGAATTATTTCCGCGGTTCGGGCCCCTGTTGGGTCCCCTTCCCCCGGCTTTATTCGGTTTTTTATTTTTCCTGCGGCTGTTGTCAAAACGCGTCAGACTATCCTGCCCCACTACATTTTCATAATCGGGTTCGCGAAGCAATATTTTCTTTTCTTTGGTAACGGCTTCTCCCAAATCAAAAGGGTGCTCGTCCTTTTTGTTCATTTCAATAATTTCCTTGACACGGTCTACAGGTAAAGCAATGAATTGACCCATATTGTCCAGATACGAAAACCACATGGTTCTCCTGAATATATCTGTTTTTTGATGTACAGCTTCTCCTTTTTTTGTTTTCAGCCTGACATCGCTGACCTCCGGAAAATCCTTAATAGCGTCCAGGTAACTGTCCAGTTCATAATTGAGACAGCATTTAAGTTTCCCACACTGGCCTGCCAGTTTCAGGGGGTTAAGCGAAAGTTGTTGGTAACGTGCCGCACTGGTTGAAACCGAACGGAAATCCGTAAGCCAGGTAGAACAGCAGAGTTCCCGGCCGCAGGATCCGATTCCTCCCAGACGGCTGGCCTCCTGACGGGCTCCGATCTGACGCATTTCAATACGTACTCTGAATTCCTCAGCGTACTTCTTTATGAGTTCACGAAAATCAACCCGTTCATCGGCTGTATAGAAAAAGATTGCCTTTGTTTTATCACCCTGGTATTCCACATCGCTGATTTTCATCTGCAGCCCCAGCGCTACAGCCACTGTACGCGAACGGTGCATGGTTTTTTCTTCCAGGGCCTGGGCCTCTGTCCATTTGTCTATATCATTCTGACGGGCCTTTCGGTATACTTTTTTAATTTCAGGTGAAGTCAGCGGGATGTTTTTTTTCTTTAACTGCAAACGCACCATTTCTCCCGTTCCCGAAATTACGCCGATGTCATGACCGGGAGAGGCTTCAACAGCTATAACTTCACCAACCGTTAAACTCAGATTATTGACATTCCGGTAAAAATCCTTTCGTCCGTTTTTGAAACGCACCTCGACCACATCGCATTGGGCAGCGCCTGGCATTTCCATATTGGCCAGCCAGTCGAATAAACCCAGTTTGTTGCAACCACCTGTTCCACAGGATCCGTTATTGCGACATCCTCCGGGCAGACCCTTGCTTATAGTGCTGCATCCTCTTCCGCTTGAACATCCGCTACATCCCATGTAGACAAAAGTAACATTTATTTGACGATAGCCGGTTCCCGGATGTTGAGGAGTTCATTAAAGTGCAGAGAGAGGTCGAGAAACAGGATTTTGGGGTTGGCATTGCGTTCAATATGACCGTAAGCCCGGTTCAGTTCATCGCTGAAAGCAATACAATTGGAGGCATTGATGAAGGGGCTGAATTTTTTAAGAAATTCTCCTTCTTTTTCTGTCACCCTCACAATGGCGTTGTCAGCATAATTAATCATCAGGGATTCCCTCACCATATGAAGGCAATAGCTGAGGTAGTTTTTCTGGCGTTCACGTCCTAGTTCAGCAAATCCTGCATTAAGAACATTGATCTTCAGAATATCAAATCGAAGGCAGGCCCTCATCCAGGTTTGAAAGGTAGTAAGGTTGTATTCGGCGCTTTCATTTTCGCCAATCAGTTTCAGGGCTTCCCGGTAATTCCCCTCGCAAAGCTCACTGATTCCTTTGGCTTCCTCGTCCGAAAGTTCGGTTCTGCTGACCAGGGCCTGGCAAAGATCCTGATCTTCAATCTTTTTGACCTTGATCAGTTGAGTACGGGAAACGATGGTACGCAAAAGCTGTTCTTCACTTTCGCAAACCAGCAGAAACAGCGTTTTATCGGGTGGTTCTTCAAGAATTTTAAGTAATTTATTGGCGGCGGCGGCATTCATTTTCTCGGCCAGCCAGATGATCATGATCTTGTATTCGCTCTCAAAAGCGGTTAATGTAAGCTTGCGAAGTATTTCGGCGCTTTCTTCTACAGAAATGACCGGCTGTTTGTTTTCAGCCTCCAGCAAGGCAACCCAGTCACTGAAACTCAGGTACGGATTTTCGAGCAGGGCCTCCCTCCAGGTAACAAGACGTTCGGTACTGTTCTTAAACTCTTTGCTGGCGTTAATGGGGAAAGCAAAATGAAGGTCAGGATGAATGTATTTCTGGTATTTTATGCAGGAGGGACAGATACCGCAGGAGTCTTCTTCGGTTTTGTTTTCGCAGCAAATATACTGCCCGTAAGCGATGGCCAGCGCCAGGCTCCCGTAACCGGTATTTCCCAGAAAGAGTTGGGCATGACTGATGCGGTGGTCTTTTACAGATTGTATAAGCTGCTCTTTAAGAGCCCGTTGACCTATAATTTCGTTGAAAAGCATCCGAGGGTATCGCTAGTGAGTAGAAGTAGTAGAGGCAACGGTTATAGCAAAGCCCGAAATAAATCCCTTGTCATTGAAAGTAATTATCAGCTCCCGGGACATTTTTTCGAATAGGCAAATCAGGTGAATGACTTCTGTACCGTTTATAATTTCAGAACTGCCCGATTGTACTTTTTTAAAGTTGCCGAACTGTTCCTGGGTTTGCGCCCAATACTGATTGTACTTTGCCAAACTTAATTTTGACTTGACAGCTGAGTCGCAAAGGGCAAGATATTGACTGCGTTGATCCTTTTGAAACAATTCAAAAAAACGTTCGGCTGTTTGCTGATTTTGTGTTGATTTTTGGGCCTGAAGAAAACCCGAAAAAGGCATCAAAAAGCTGAGAAGGATCAGAATTTTTCGCATACATTAAAAGTATAAAAATGTACCTTTGGTTTTACATATGCAGACAATAGACAACTTCAATTTTTCCGGAAAAAAGGCCCTTATTCGCGTAGATTTTAACGTCCCTCTGGATGCCTCCTTTTCCATTACAGATGACACCCGCATTCGTGCCGCCTTACCCAGTATTAATAAGCTTTTAGCAGATGGGGCTGCGGTGATTCTCATGTCCCACCTGGGCAGACCCAAAGAGGGGCCTTCAGAGAAGTATTCACTGAAACACCTGGTCCCTCATTTGTCCGCATTGCTTGGGAGGCCCGTTCTGTTTGCGGATGATTGCATAGGGGATTCAGCTAAAAAAATGTCTGCCGGCCTCAAGGCCGGAGAGGTTCTTCTGCTTGAAAATCTTCGTTTTTACAAGGAGGAAGAAAAAGGAGATGAAGGATTTGCAAAAAAACTTGCCGAATTGGCCCTGGGTAACAATCCCTCACAGGGTTTTAATTCCTCTCAGGGTTTTTATATTAACGATGCATTTGGCACCGCCCATCGTGCGCACGCTTCAACAGCGGTGATAGCGAAATTTTTTCCGGGCAAAAAATGCTTTGGGTATTTAATGAGTTCCGAACTTTCAAACGCTGACAAGGTGCTTCACAAGGCCGAGCGCCCCTTTACAGCAATTCTCGGCGGAGCCAAGGTTTCAGATAAGATCCTGATTTTAGAACAACTCATCGGTAAAGCCGATAACATCATCATCGGAGGTGGCATGGCCTTTACCTTTATCAAAGCCAAAGGAGGAAAGATTGGCAGTTCGCTTGTAGAAAGCGACCGCCTGGATACGGCCTTAAAGATATTGGAAGACGCAAAAAAGAGAGGCGTTTCAATTTATCTTCCGGTGGACGTCGAAGCAGCCGATCGTTTTGCAAACGACGCAAATAAAAAATGCTGTGCAATTGATGCCATTCCCGAAGGATGGATGGGACTTGACATAGGCCCTGTGTCAGAAAAAATAAATGAGGGGGTTATTCTTAAATCAAAAACCGTTTTATGGAACGGACCCTTAGGCGTTTTTGAAATGAGCAATTTTGAAAGCGGCACCAAATCGGCCGCCTTGGCTATCGCCAAGGCTACAAAAAGCGGCACCTACACCCTGATTGGGGGCGGCGATTCGGTCGCCGCCATAAACAAATACAACCTTGCCGGTCAGGTGAGTTATGTTTCCACTGGAGGCGGGGCCTTGCTCGAATACATTGAAAGCGGCACCCTGCCGGGGGTAGAGGCCATCAACAGTTAGTTCCTGTTTAGACCCTATGATCTTATATTATTATATTTGTTCCAATAGGCCAAAAAATGTCGAGATTCTTCCTCACAATAATTGTTGTCCTTTACCTTGTTTTCCCCCTCCGAAGTATTGCAGCTGATCTTCCGGACAGCCTGACTCCGGTTCAGTATCTGAATCTGGCCTATTCCCTGTACAATCAATCCAGGTTTATGGAAAGCATACAGGCGTGTGAAAAATCACTCCAGATTAAACCCGACAACGCTGATGCTTACAATGGCATCTGTGCTGCCTTCAACAGTCTTCAAATGTGGGATGAGGCGATCAACGCCGGAGAAAAGTCTCTCGAAATAATGCCAGGGTCTCTGCAGGCCTATGCCAATATCACGTATTCCTACACAAAGGCAGGACGTTGGGAAAAGGCTGAAAATGCATGCAAAGAGGCAATACGGCTTAGTCCGGATAACAGCATATTTAGAGAAAACCTGGCCGTTATCAAAGCAGGGAAAAGGGGCGAAACAATTTCCCATGCATTCATCCTAATGTTCGCGATCCTGCTGATTCTGTTTCTGGTTTTTTCTGTTTATTATTCTTCCTCCAGGCTGGATCTTTTAACTTCTTCCGGACCTGGAATTGCGGAGATCTTGCTATTGAGCTCATCCGTAAGTTGTCTTCTCTACTTCGCTTTTTTTCATTTTGCCCCTCAGTTCAGATTGATGAATTTAAAGATTCCAGCAGAGGAGTTTTGTTACAACATACGTTTGGCAAGTATAGAACACGATGGTATAGAAGGATATGTACTTTATGCAACGATGTTTGCAGACCTGATCGGAACTTTTGTTCTCAGCTGTTTTGCTTCAAAAATAAAGAACAAGACACCTTATCTGTTGCTTATGTTTTCGGCAGCGCTGGCGTCATACGTTTACTTTGAAAAAATTGGATTCTTTCCTCCCATGGAAGCCATCAGTGCAGGCCTGGAAAAAATACTCTTTCTCCTTTTTTGCATCGCCCTTATTACTATCATCCTTATCCTGATTCACAGGTATTACCCGAAACTATTACCGTATGTGTCAGTTCTTCTACTGATACCGGTTTGTTTCATAGCCACTGAACCGATAAGCATGTTTGATTACGCTTTTATTTTTACACCCGCACTGAAGATGCTTCAGGGATTCAAAATTTCAGAAATTTATTTTCAGTACGACCTCTTGCTTTCTGCTTTAGCGTTCCTATGGATGAAACTTCACCTCGAACTGAATTCATTCCAGGTAATTGGCCAACTTTCATTCTTCCTGTTTTTTACAGGCTCATTCCTGTTTGCAAAAAGATTTTTAATAAATAAATCGCTGTCTGTTTTTTTACTGATTGCACTGGTTCTTTGGCATTACTATGCAAACCTGAACGACCCGGTTGCTTATTTTCAGGTGACGCCACTGCGGCTTGATTTGTAGCTTATTATTCTACTCATCGTTCATTACAAAGGGCTAACACACTGGACCACAGGATTTGTATTCGGATTCCTTGCCCTGGCACACAAAAACCTGGGAATGATATACCTGCTTTCTTATGTTGAATTACTGGCCTGCCTTTTCCTGATCGATTTTTTCACGGGGATATCAAAAAAGAAATTGAATTTAAAAGCATTAAAAAGCCTGGCTGTCAAATGCACTTTTCCTCATTTATTAAATTTCGGAATTATAACAGGGTTCATTATTTTGAGCGGCATTCTGTTTAAAGGTTTTCTTTCCGAAAGTGCCGTCTTGTATCAGCGAATTGGCATCGGCATGATCCCCATTGCCGGCAACTCCTTTTATTGGCACATGCCTGTCCTGTTCGGAGCGGCATTTGTTTTGCTGATCAGCAGAAGAAAGCATTTACCTTCCAGATACTTTGAAACCGGTTTGCTGATGCTTTTTTTAGCAATAGGAAATTCCATGTATTTTTTTGGCAGAAGCCACGAAAACAATATCATAAACATTTCTGGCCTGCTTATTTTTGTCCTGTTTCTTCTTTTTGATGCATTGAAAAAAAAGTTTGTTTTGTATGCCCTTCCGGCTCTGCTGATAGCCAGTCTGGCCTTCTTTTATTCTGACAGGATCACCGGCAGGGTGAGCAGCCAGTATAAGAATATGAAAAACGCTAAGTTTATCTGTCCGTTCAATGGTATTCCACCTGATCTTTCAGTCATCAAAAACCTTACAGACAACAGCAAAAAGGTTTATTTCCTCGATTACCAGAGCGACTTTATTTACTACTATTATGGAAGTTACCAGGCAATGGGTTATTATCAGCCCTGTTCAGCCTGGGTGTTCAAAAGCGAACTGAAAGATTTTTTACAGAAACTCCTGAGCCAGGATTATTATCTGGTGATCATGAATGTATCCCAGGTATCAGAAATAATACCTGGATTAAACTACAATCACATTGTTAAAGAAAAAGGAATTACCGTTGTTCACAATGAAAGTGAAAAACTGCTACTGCCTCAGCACCCGGGCTCCATTATTCACAAAGGTTTTAAAGGCGATATGGGTAATACAGGTATTGCACTTGAACCTATCAGTCTGGGGGACAATTATACAATTGAGCTGATCGTCAAACCCGGACATGAGCAGGTTGCAAATGCAAAGATTCTTTCAAATGCCCAGAACATAATCGGGCCCAGGGGATTTGCAATCCAGCAGAACGGGAATACTACAAATCAGTTTATGTTTGCGTATGGAAATGGTAAATCCTGGATTGCGCCAGGATTGGTTAAACTGATTGAAAACGAATGGAATTACCTGGTCATAACCGTAAAAAAAGATACCGTGAAAATATACAGCCAGGCAATTCCGGTTTATTCGGGGAAACTGGCATCTCCGGTTTCAAACAGTGACACACCCCTCATCCTGGGTAGCGAAATGGGGCAGAATAACCGGTTCAACGGCATCCTAAAGGAACTGAGTATTACCAAGGATAACATTACGGACCAAGAGATTCATGCGAATTTTAAAATTCTTCAATCCGGCACAAAATAAAAGTGCAGCGAATTAACTGTGTACCTTTCTAATTGCCGGCACAATCAGTTTAATCCCTTCAATGTAATAAGAATACAATACCGAGCCCTGCTGAGTTTTTGAAGGTATTATCCTGAAACGGTTTTCAAAACTACTCACAAAATAAAGTAATGCTCCGGTAATGAGCACAAATTTAAGGGCGCCAAATAAGGCGCCCGTGATTTTATTCAGCAAACCAAGAGCAGCAATTTTAACGGCCTTCTCCATAAGTTTCGCCAGAAAGAAAACCAGCAGTACTATGGCTAAAAAAGTGATGGCGAATGACCAGAGTTGGGTGTGGGAATAGTGCCAGCCCATATGCTCCTGCAGAAAGGCGGCCATAAAATCTGAAAAATGAATCGCCCCTAGCAACCCCAAAAGAAAGGCTGCAATACCGGCCAGTTGTATGATAAAGCCTTTGATAAAACCGCGTATCAGGCCCCAGAGGAAGGGTACCAGCAAAATCAGATCAAGCTTGTTCATCAGGAATCACCGTTCATTTTCCGGGTTCAATGTACAACAAATTCTCAATTCTTAATTTTGCCTACCTTTACCCTCCCTTATATACGAGGTTATGACAGAAAAACACATTAAACTGGGATTGTTTGGCTTTGGCTGTGTAGGGCAGGGCCTGTACGATGTTCTGAATCATTCCGAAGGATTGAAAGCAGATATTGAAAAAATCTGCGTGAAGGATAAAAACAAAAAACGCAAGATTGCCTCTAAGTATTTTACCTATGACAAGGAAGATATTCTGGGAAACAATAAGTTGGACGTAATAGTAGAGTTGATTGACAATTCGGCAGATGCCTATGAGATTGTAAGCCGTGCCCTCAGCAAAGGAGTGAACGTAGTGACGGCCAACAAAAAAATGCTGGCCGAAAATTTCGAATCCCTTTACCAGCTTCAGGAAAAAAACAACGTGGCCCTGATATACGAAGGCTCTGCCGGAGGAAGTATTCCTATTGTAAGGAACCTTGAAGAATACTACGACAATGAACTATTGAGCAGCATACGTGGACTTTTGAACGGATCCTGCAATTACATCCTGACACGGATGGAGCTGGAAAATATGGATTACGGAAAGGCCCTGAAAATGGCACAGGAATCAGGCTTTGCCGAATCAGATCCCTGGCTCGATGTAGCCGGATACGACACTTTGTACAAGCTGATTTTACTTACTGTTCACGCTTTCGGCATTATCCTTAAACCCGAACAGGTTCTCGCCCTGGGAATTCAGAACATCACCTTTGACGATATTACCTACGCAAAGGAAAAGGGACTGCGCATCAAACTGATTGCCACGGCCCATAAGGTGGGAGACAAATTCAGGGTCTACGCAATGCCGCATTTTGTAAACAAGGAAAGCGATCTGTACAATGTCCTGTACGAAAACAACGGTGTGGAGGTAGAAGGTGCTTACTCCTGCAAACAGACTTTTGTAGGCAAGGGCGCGGGAAGTCATCCTACTGGGAGCGCAGTGCTATCTGATATTTCAGCCCTGACCTACCAGTACAAATATGGCTACAAGAAACTGAAGAAGATGGAAGCCTATCACAAAGGCAAGGTAGATTCCGCAAAATTTCTGGATAATGATTTCGAGATCAAAGTATACATCCGCTTTTCACACAAAGACGACCTGAAAGGAATTGAAGTGGTTTCCATTGAAGAGGAATTTAAATCAGCCAAAACCAATTACATTGTAGCCAATGTAAAGTTTAAGTCCTTATTCTTTCTGAAAGGTAACAGGGATAGTAAACTCTTTGTTTGCGCGGTGTAATTTATTTCACCGAATCTTTCTTCTCCTTGGTCAGTTCCTGTTCTAACTTGTCGAGGGTAAGGCTTTCCTTGTAGTAAAGGACTTTTGAGTTTTTAGGGACAGCTTCCTGGCCGTCAAAAGCCGAACTGGTATCCCTTCTGTTCACCACAGGCGATGCCTCAGAAGAAGGATCACTGTTTTCCTTTACAGTTGGGTTTTTTTCGGTTTTGGATTGGGTCTTGACCAGAACCTCCTTTTCGGAAATGGATTTACCGGATTTGATTTCGCTTGCGGGATTGATTTCGTTTCCCGAATTGATACCCTTTCCTGAACGGCTTCCTGTTTCGGTGGAAGATCCGATAGATGAGACCCCAGAACCGGGCTTGATTTCAGAGGCGGAAAAAGAAGCGGGGCTTTCTGAAGCAGAAGGACTTGTAGAAGAAGCCGGGCCGGTTGAATTAACAGACGGCTGAAAATCGTTTACCTGTTCCTTTTTTATTTCCGGCTTCGTAGATTTTTTGCTGGTGGAGGAATCAAAAATACAATAGCCCCCGATAACTACTGCAATGGTACCGGTTATATAGTAAAGGGAGCCTGACCACTTTCTGAATATATTGGCAGTATTGCTAAAATCAGGCAGAGAACCGGTAGTACCGGCAACAACCATCGTATTCAGATTGAGCGGCACCCCGGTAAGGGGATTTACATTTTGTTGTTTTTGGTAAAGCAACTCCTGCAGTTCCTCCCATTCCACATTGCTCTTGACAGGAAGACTGAGTAAGAAGTCCTTTATAGCCTTGTCAAGTTCAATATGTTTTATCGACTTATTCGGCACGGCTTGCGGTTGTTAGTTGAACCAGATTTTTTCTAAGCTGATACATGGCCTTTTCGAAATTCATTTGAATAGTGGCTTCGGCTACATCGAGTTTTTCTGATATTTTCCTGAAAGAATAATTATCAATAAGATGAAGATTAACTACGACCCTGTATGCAGGCGTTAAAGCCTGCATGGCTTTTAACACATCCATTGCATCCATGTTTCGGATGATTTCAGCGTCAGTAATCGTATCGGCAGAAAGACCTGAGTTTTGGCCATTGGCCGTACTTACAATTTTATATTCTTGTTTATTCCGCTGCAATACTTCAAGGGCTGTGCTGATGACAAGCGCCTTCATCCACTGCTCGAATTCCTGATCTTTGTCCCTTGTTTTTAGAAAACTGAAAACCTTAAGAAAAGACTCTTTGAGTATTTGCCTCGCCTGGGTTTCATTTTTGCTGTACCTCAGGCAAATTTGCATAACAGCCTCCTTGCTCAGGTTAAATAACGCTACCTGTGCAATATGATCAGATTTCTCACATTCCTTAAGCAGTTCCTGCAACTCCATGCCTGTATTTCGATTTTCCTGATGCTTATTTTACGTCAAATATTGATTAAGGTTACGCATTTTTAGATTTGCCAACACCTGTATTAATGTAAGCGATTGATTTTAAAGTATTTACAATTTGTCCATTATTCTATTATTTTTGCAAACCTAATCTATATTGAGATGAAAGTAGCAGTAGTGGGTGCAACAGGTCTTGTGGGAACAATGATGTTGCGTGTTCTTGAGGAACGTAATTTTCCGGTGACCGAACTGATTCCGGTGGCCTCCGAAAAATCCGTTGGGAAAGTGGTTATTTTTAAAAACAAGTCCTATAAAGTAGTAGCAGCTGCTGAGGCCATAGCTATGAAACCGGCAGTTGCACTGTTTTCAGCCGGAGGAAGTACTTCCCTGGAACTGGCTCCTAAATTTGCTGCTGCAGGCATTACGGTGATTGACAACTCTTCGGCCTGGAGAATGGACAAAACCAAGAAACTCGTAGTGCCCGAGATCAATGCAGGCGAACTGAAAAAGGAAGATAAAATTATTGCCAACCCGAATTGCTCGACCATTCAGATGGTTGTGGCGCTGAATCCTCTGCATAAGAAATACAAGATAAAACGCATTGTTGTTTCAACTTACCAATCGGTTACCGGCACGGGAAAGAAAGCCGTTGACCAGCTGATGAACGAACGCAAAGGTCTGAAAGGGGAAATGGCGTATGCCTATCCGATCGATCTGAACGTAATCCCTCACATAGATGTATTTACCGAAAATGGGTATACCAAAGAGGAAATGAAAATGGTGAACGAAACCAAAAAAATTATGGGTGATGAAAGCATCCGCGTAACGGCAACAGCAGTTCGCATCCCGGTGATGGGAGGCCACAGCGAATCGGTGAACGTAGAATTCGAAAAGAACTTTACCCTGGAAGAAGTGCGGTCAATTCTTTCTGCATCAGCCGGAATAATTGTTACGGACGATGTGAAGAACCTAAAATACCCTATGCCCAAAGATGCCCACAACAGAGATGAGGTTTTTGTTGGACGCCTGCGCAGGGATGAAACACAGCCGAATACCTTAAATATGTGGATTGTTTCGGATAATTTACGCAAGGGCGCTGCGACAAACGCAGTGCAGATTGCAGAATACCTGCTCAGCAAGGGAATGCTTGGCTGAAGCCGTGCCTGACGGCAGGCAGGATTTCGCGTTAACGGATAAGTTTGTAATTGCGGTATTCTCCTGGTTTCCATCCGGTGTGCTTCTCAATTGACCGAAGCGTTTTTGCACCTAAGCCTATTTTCTTCTGTCCAGGGTCAAAGGAAAATTTCCAGTTTTTCTGACTTATTCTCTTTTGCATGGTTAGCGGATGACTTCCGGTAAAAGGAGCGAGGGAATCTATTTGGGAATAATCAAATTCATCGCCGGGAACTACGTTCTTGCCGATCCATTCTTCGTCATGCCAGAGCCGGTTAAAATCAAGTTGCTTGGCTTGCTGACGGTCAGGCGGTTTTACCCATCCGTAATGGTAGACTGTTACAGGTAACAATTTTACTTTTAGTTTTCTTCCGTCTTTACGAAAACCTTGTGCGTCTTTGTAGGAGCTGACGCCGATATTGTTTCGGATGATCCGGATTTCCCTTCGGTACCATTTGCGGGAGTCCCCGACATAATCATAGGATCCGTAAAAGTGCCGGTAATTGAAGAGCAGCGCTTCTATGCGGCTGTCGTCTTTGTATTTTTCCATGCCTGCTTTAATGGCAGGCAGGTCATTTTCATGTATGCACTCATCAGCCTGCAGGTAAAAACACCAGTCGCTTGTTGCAGAAACCGATCGAAGCGCTTTGTTGGTTTCATCAGCCAGCACCCGGCCACCCGTTCTCAGTTTCTCATCCCATACGCTGTCAACAATTTTTAGTTTCGGGGACCCTATGCTTTCGATCAGCTGACGGGTTTGGTCCTCCGAATTTCCAACCTGTACAATAAACTCGTCACAAATAGGCAGAATCGAACCGATCGACTCCACCACAGGATAATCGTATTTAACAGCATTACGTATAAAAGTAAAACCGCTGACGCGCATGGTTTATATTCCGGTATAATTGGACGGGGTAATTGCTTTCAGTTCTTTTTTTACAGCTGCACTTACCTTGAGTTTATCGATGAAATCCGAAATGCTTTTTTTTGTTATTACCGAATTGGTTCGGGTAAGTTCTTTCAGAGCCTCGTAGGGTTTCGGATAGGATTCTCTTCGAAGTATGGTTTGAATAGCCTCAGCCACCACTGCCCAGTTCGATTCGAGATCTGCTTCAAGAGCCTGAGAATTTAAAATTATTTTATCGAGTCCTTTTAAAAGCGACCGGTAAGCAATAAGGGAATGGGCAATAGGCACGCCGATATTTCTCATTACTGTAGAATCGGTAAGATCGCGTTGAAGTCTGGAGACCGGCAGCTTTGCTGCAAGATGCTCAAACAGTGAATTGGCAAGCCCCAGATTGCCTTCAGAGTTTTCGAAATCAATCGGATTCACCTTATGTGGCATAGCCGAAGAACCGATTTCTCCCTTCTTGATTTTTTGTTTAAAATAATTTGAGGAAATGTATTGCCACATATCACGGTTGAGATCGATAAGGATGGTATTGATCCGCTGCAGGGCATGAAACTGGGCCGCCAGGTTATCGTAGTGCTCTATCTGTGTGGTATACTGCGAACGGCTCAGCCCCAGTGTGCTGTTTACAAAACTGTTGGCGAATTTTACCCAGTTAATTCCGGGGTAGGCCACGTGATGCGCATTGAAGTTTCCCGTGGCTCCTCCGAACTTGGCACTGCATGGAATTTCAGCAAACTGAGCTACCTGGGCAAGTAGCCGCTCAACAAAAACCATTAGTTCCTTGCCAAGACGGGTAGGTGATGCGGGTTGCCCATGTGTTCGTGCCAGCATGGGAACATCAGCCCATTGTCTTGCATGATGCGAAATCGCATTGATCGTTCGCGTAATGACCGGTAGTATTTCGTTTGCAAGAGCTTCCTTCCAAAGCAATGGCACAGCTGTATTGTTGATATCCTGGGAGGTGAGACCGAAATGAACAAATTCCAGGGATGCTCCCAGTTTAAGTTTGGCAAATTTATTTTTCAGAAAATATTCCACTGCCTTTACATCGTGATTGGTGGTCTTTTCGATTTCCTTAATCTCCTGTGCGTCTTTTAAACTAAAGTTTTCATAAATAGCACGCAGCCTGGGAAATTCTTTCTTATTCACGCCCTTCAATTGCGGAAGCGGCAACTGACAAAGCGCAATAAAATATTCCACCTCCACCCGAACCCGGTATTTTATGAGTGCAGCTTCTGAAAAATAATTGGCCAGGGGAGCGGTTACCTTGCTGTAACGTCCGTCAACGGGGGATATCGCTAATAATTCCAATTTTTTAACCAGTTAGAAGTTTAAACTCTTTTATACAAACCTATGTTCTTTTTTAAACAACTCTTCCTTGTCCAGACTTTTGAAATAGTCATAGGTAATCTTCAACCCTTCAGCCCGGCTAACCTTAGGTTCCCAACCCAATAATTTCTTGGCCTTTGTAATGTCCGGCTGACGCTGCTTGGGATCATCTTTTGGAAGAGGAAGAGAAATAAGTTTTTGATTGGCACCGGTAAGCTTGAGAATTTCTTCTGCAAAGGCCTTAATGGTTATTTCTGAAGGATTGCCTATGTTCACAGGCTCTGTGTAATCGCTTTTCAACAGGCGATAGATGCCTTCAACCAGATCGTCGACGTAGCAAAAGGAACGGGTCTGGGAGCCGTCCCCGAACATGGTCAGATCCTCTCCCCGCAATGCCTGCCCTATAAAGGCAGGCAGCACGCGCCCATCGTTAAGCCGCATGCGTGGTCCATAGGTGTTGAATATACGCACGATCCTCGTTTCAACCTGATGATACGTGTGGTAAGCCATGGTGATGGCTTCCATGAAACGCTTGGCTTCGTCGTAAACGCCCCGGGGACCTACAGGATTTACATTACCCCAGTATTCCTCCACCTGAGGATGAACCAGAGGATCACCGTAAACTTCTGAAGTAGAGGCAACCAGGATACGGGCATTTTTAACCTTCGCAAGGCCCAGCAGATTGTGCGTGCCAAGCGAACTTACTTTTAAGGTCTGAATGGGTATCTTGAGATAATCAATAGGGCTTGCCGGTGACGCAAAATGCAAAATGTACCGCAGTTCCCCGGGCACGAAAACAAACTTCGAAACGTCGTGGTGATAAAACTCGAAAGCTGCGTTAGGAAAAAGATGCGCTATATTTTTAAGATCTCCGGTAATCAGATTATCCATTCCGATAACTGAATAGCCCTCTTTAATAAACCTGTCACACAAATGGGAGCCCAGGAATCCTGCCGCTCCGGTAATCAATACTCGTTCTTTTGTTTGCATTAGCGTATGCTTTCTCTTCCTATACTGTAATACCTGAATCCCAGTTCCCTGATTTGATCAAGCGGGTATAAATTACGTCCGTCAAATATCAGTTTTGTTTTTAAAAGGCCCGACACTTTTTCAAAATCAGGTGTACGAAACAGACTCCATTCAGTTGCAATCAGCAAAGCATCGGCGCCCTTAAGGGCCTGATACTGATCCTCGGCATACCTGATCATTGAGCCCAGTTGCTTTTTAACATTCTCCATCGCTTCAGGATCATAAGCCGTAACACTTGCCCCTGCACTGAGCAATTCTTCAATCATATATAAAGCAGGTGCTTCACGTATATCATCGGTATCCGGTTTAAAAGAAAGGCCCCAGAGTGCAAAATGTTTTCCTTTCAGGTCTCCATTGAAATGCTGTTTAATTTTGGGAATTAAAATGGTTTTTTGTTTTTCATTTACAGCCATTACCGAATCCAGGAGCTTAAAGTCATAATTGACCTGGGACGCTGATTGGGAGAGCGCCTGTACATCTTTGGGAAAACAACTTCCGCCGTAGCCTATGCCGGGAAAAAGAAAACGCTTTCCGATTCGTTCGTCAGATCCTATGCCCGTGCGAACCATATCGACATCTGCCCCCAGTTTTTCACAAAGATTGGCAATCTCGTTCATGAACGTGATTTTCGTAGCCAGAAAAGCGTTGGCAGCATATTTGGTCAGTTCGGCCGATTTTTCATCCATGAATAATATAGGGTTGCCCGAGCGAACATAAGGACGATACAATTCTTCGATTATTTTTTTAGCCTTTTCGCTGCTGCATCCGACAACAACCCTGTCTGGCTTAAGAAAATCATCAACGGCAAATCCTTCCCTCAGAAATTCAGGATTGGAGACCACCGAAAATTCAGCTTTTGCATTTTGGGCAATAGCCGCATGTACTTTTTCGGCCGTACCAACCGGCACAGTGCTCTTATCTACGATGACCTTGTAATCCTGTATAAGATGGCCTAGTTCATGGGCTACGGAAAGAATGTAGCTCAGATCCGCTGATCCGTCTTCGCCGGGCGGAGTAGGCAGGGCAAGAAAAATTACCCTGGCCTTGTGAACAGATTCCTTGATATCTGTTGTAAAACTCAACCGGCCTGCCTTTATGTTGCGGTGAAACAGCGTGTCCAGGTGGGGTTCGTAAATGGGAACAACACCATCCTGCATTTTCCTGACTTTTTCTGCGTTGATGTCAACACAGGTAACCGTGTTTCCGGTTTCTGCAAGACAGGTACCTGTAACCAACCCAACGTATCCTGTTCCTATTATAGCTATGTTCATAAAAGTTCTAAAACAGAGTCCGTGATGTAGCTTAACGTTTCGGTGTCGAGTTCGGTATGCATAGGTAATGAAAGCACTGAACTGCAAAGATTTTCAGTTACGGGGAAATCGCCTTTCTTGTAGCGGGCGTCGGCATAGGCTTTTTGCATATGCAAAGGAATGGGATAGTAAATCATAACCGGAATCTCTTTGGCAGAAAGCTGCTCTCTTAATCTGACCCGGTCGACACCTTTAAGCTGCAAGGTATATTGATGAAAAACATGGTTGGAATGCTTTACACGCGCAGGTATTTTGATCTTTTGATTTCCGGCAAAAGCCCTGTCATAAAACTGTGCGGCCTTGTTTCGGGCGGCCGCGTATTCATCCAGGTGCCTGAGCTTTATCCTTAAAACAGCAGCCTGTATACTGTCCAAACGCGAATTGATGCCTATCGAATCATGCACGTACTGTACCGACTGACCGTGATTGGCCACCATACGGCAGATTTTAGCCAGGTTTTCGTCATTGGTGTACAATGCACCACCGTCACCATAACATCCCAGATTTTTCGAAGGAAAGAACGATGTACATCCTATTGTCCCAATTGTTCCGGCTTTCTTTTTTCTTCCGTCCGAAAAAGTATAGTCGGCGCCAATAGCCTGTGCAACATCTTCAATGACAAAGAGCTTGTGCCTGGCCGCAAACGCCATTAGTTGCTCCATATCTGCACACTGCCCGAACAAATGCACAGGCACAATGGCTTTGGTTTTTGGAGTAATGGCTTTCTCAATGGCCCGAACGTCAATATCAAAAGTGTCAGGATGTACATCCACCAGAACCGGCTTAAGTCCCAGAAGAGCAATAACTTCGGCAGTGGCTACATAAGTAAAATCAGCCGTAATAACCTCATCCCCTGGTTTTAGACCAAGTGCCATCATTGCAATCTGAAGGGCATCGGTACCGTTGGCGCACGGGATAACGTGCTTTACCCCTAAGTACTCCTCCAATTCTGTAGTAAAGAACTTGACTTCAGGTCCGTTGATGAATGCGGCAGTATCGATTACATTTTGAATGGCAGAGTCTACTTCTGACTTAATTTTTTTATACTGACCTTTAAGGTCAACCATCTGAATTTTTTGCACAAGCTTCTGCATCTCCTGATAATATAAAAGAAGCACGAATATAAAAATTTTATTCTAATTTAGAGTCCCGTATGCCCTTGGAAGTGGCATAAATCAATAGAAAAGAACAGAAGGATCAATAAAAAAGAACAGAAGTGAGCTGCAAAATATGTTAATGAAAAAATTCTCTTTTGTACTCCTTTTTTGCCTCTGCTTTGGCGAATTCAAAGCACAATTTCATATACGGGATTCGGTCATCCCCGTTTCGATGATTACAACCTCCTATGCGCTGCAGATTCCGGGAGCAGACATGGCCAGCAGCTTCGGTGTGGGATCAACAATCGAGTTGCAGTACATATATAAATCGAAAAAAAACTGGGTATTCTCCGTAAGTGCCGATTATTTGTTTGGCGGTAAAGTGAAAGATACCAGCATTCTGACCAGCATCACTACCCCAGACGGATTTTTGATTGCAAGCAATGGAAAACTGGTTGACCATCAGATGCAGGAGGAAGGCTTTACGAATTTTTTTAAAATCGGTAAAGTCATTCCCAAATGGAGCCCCAATCCGAATTCCGGCATACTGCTGAATTTCGGAGTGGGTTTTATGGAGGAGCATATTCGCATCACGTTGGTGGATGGCAATGATCAGATTGCCCCTCAGCTGAATGCTGAAATGCGCAAGGGTTATGACCGCCTGGCAAACG
This sequence comes from Bacteroidota bacterium, assembly GCA_013286385.1. Classification (GTDB taxonomy): domain Bacteria; phylum Bacteroidota; class Bacteroidia; order JABDFU01; family JABDFU01; genus JABDFU01. The sequence goes on along the minus strand of JABDFU010000006.1, from coordinate 14,927 downwards.
GCATTGCATTCGAACAATTCCTGGGATATGTTTTTTTGAGTAACAACCGCTTCGTAAATTTTTTCGGAGGACTAGACCTGACAGAAGGACTTACCAAAGATCGCCGATATGATTACGATCTGAACGCCTACAACAATACACAACGATACGATATACTCTATGGAATCCGTGTAGGCTGGATCCTGCCTATTTACAAAAGGGCTCCAAAAGAATATTACACCTACTAAATCAATCTTTCTTGCGAATCCTTTATTCATTGGCAATTCACTTGTATGGTCTTTCGGTAAGGTTTGCTTCCTTATTTAACCCCAAGGCCAGCTTATGGATCAGGGGCAGGAAAGAAGGTGTGGAGGGCTTGCTGGAGAAAATAACAGGCGGATTGTCTGAAGGAGAAAAGCTGATTTGGTTTCATTGTGCATCACTTGGAGAGTTTGAACAGGGAAGGCCCTTTATGGAGAAGTTCAACGTTTCTCCACCCGGAGACCAGCAAAGTTCTGAGACCCCCATCATGGGGAAAGTCAAAGTTCTATTAACTTTTTTCTCACCTTCGGGTTACGAGGTTCAGAAAAACTACAAAGGTGCAGATTTTGTTTTTTATCTGCCCCTGGATACGAAATCCAATGCCCGGAAATTTGTTGAAGGATTGCCCCTGAAGGCTGCTTTTTTTGTAAAGTATGAATTCTGGTACAACTTCCTTCGGGAGCTGAAAAATAAAAATGTTCCAACGTATTTGCTTTCCGGCGTTTTTAGAAAAGACCAGTATTTTTTTACTTTTTACGGCGGATGGGCACGTAAACAACTGGATTGCTTTACGCACTTCTTTTTGCAGGACAATGCCTCACAGGTCTTGCTCAATCAGATTGGATTTAAAAATACCACAGTAAGCGGAGATACCCGTTTTGACCGGGTAGCAGAAATCGCAGAACAAAAAAAAGACTTTCCATTGATAAGAAGATTTACAGGTAATTCAAAGGTTCTTGTTGCAGGGAGCACCTGGGAAGAGGACGAAGAAATAATTTCAACGCTACGCCTTAAACTGATTATTGCTCCGCACGAAGTGGACAACGTTCACATTGAATCCCTGGAGAAAAAATATGCCAGATTCAAAACCTTGCGGTATTCGTTGGCTAAAGAAGGCAAATTGGCTAACGAGGACAACCTGCAGGAAGCTGAAGTTTTGATCGTTGATTCAATCGGAATGCTTTCCTCACTTTACCAATACGCCACAATGGCCTACGTAGGAGGAGGATTTACCGAAGGTATCCACAATATACTTGAGCCGGCAGTTTATGGACTGCCGGTAATATTTGGACCCCGGTATTCAAAATTTAACGAGGCCTCAGAACTGATTGCCCTGGGAGGGGCTTTTTGCATCCGCACTTCAGAAGAGCTCAATTCTTTAATTTTGAAATTTAACAGCGACCCTGATTTTTTACGGAAAAGTTCTGAAGCAAGCCGGGATTATGTCTTGAAAAGAAAAGGCGCCACGGCAAAAATTCTTGACGCGATCCCGGCCTCAGGTTTGATCAGTTAACTGCCCATTTGAACTGTTTGCGCTCTTTATGCTTTTTAATCAGGTGTACAATCAGATAAATCAAAAGGATCAGGACAATAAATGCCAGAAGCAACAGCAGAATAATTATAATTATTTTACCTCCGTCACCTGAACAGCCCGAGCTCAGGCCTTTGAAAAACTCTCCCATTCCACCGCCTCCACCGCCATGGAATCCCCCGCCCCCGGCATGAAAACCTCCTCCCCCATGATAACCGCCTACGCTCCCATGAACTCGCCCGCCTGAACGCTGATTTACTGAAGCTCCTGACCTAAAATGCATTGGGTTGTGTTTGCCTTTTTCAGAAGAGGATCCCGAGCCACCCGATGAGCCTGATGTCCCCGAATTTTTTGTAGAGTCGTTTTTGGCAGTGGTTTCCTGGGGATCATGCGCAAGAGTTTCCTGAGATTTAAATGCGGGAGTTTCCTGAGTTGCAAGAATAACGGATTCTGCTTTGCTTTGCGGCACAGCTATTGCAGTGCAAGGAGGCTTCAAGTCCCGTTTAGAACCAATTGAAGAAACATTCAAAAAATAGCCGGGCCTGTAATGTCGTTTTTCAATTACAGGAACCGAACGACCCGGAAATGTCGATTCACAAAGTACAAGGTTTGCATAAAGTAACAGAATGAATTTCGGGCAGGTAACTATTTTCAGAAACTTCATGTTGGCTTAACGCCCGAAAGACATATAAAGTATGGCTGATAGCTTTGAAAGGCACTAAAGATGATCCTTTTGAAGAACTTTGATATCCTGGATTCTGACTCTTGCAGCAACCCAACCAGTTATTGTCTGCAAAATAACCGCTCTGGTCTCTTTATGAAAAATTTATGATTTTTTTCAGCAGACGCTGTATCCGCAACTCTTGCATTTCAGACAACCTTCCTCAAAAATCAAACCGTCCGGATCTGAACAGGAAGGACACTGATGATCGGCAGGGATTACGCCATCCTGTATATAGCGTTTAAGCGCCCTGGTAACTCCGCTTTTCCAGGTATTGATGTTGTCGCTGTAGAGTTTTAAATTTTCAACCAGGTCGCAAACCTGAAGCAAGGGCATGCCGTGGCGCAATACTCCCGAAATCAACTTGGCATAGTTCCAGTATTCGGGATTGAAAGAACGGCTCAACCCCTCCACCGTTTTTTTATTCCCTTCGCTGTCCAGGTAACTGAAATCGTAGCGGGAAACTTTGCCTTGTATAGTCTTTTCAACCCAGCCCTTGCTTACGCTGAGGGGAACATAAAACTGATCGTCTTCTTTTCCGGTAAATATCTCATAGGGATTTGAATCCAGCAAACCGACCACTGCAATCCATTTTTCATCGGCATTGCGGAAACGTACAATGTCGGCTTCGAGTTTCTGTGGCCGAAGTTTCTGGTCGGGACTTTTTGAAGAAATCAAAACCCCCGAACGGGCTCCGTCACGGTATACCGTTATTCCTTTCAGGCCCTGTTTCCAGGCCTGAAGATATATTTCTCCTACCTGCTCAAGACTGGCATCAGAAGGAAGATTGATGGTAGAGCTTATGGAATGGGTTACGTATTTCTGCACTGCGGCCTGCAGAGCGATACGTTTTAACCAGGAGATGTCTGAAGCAGTGGATTTATGGTAGGGGCTTTTTTCAGCTTCTGAAGATCCGCTGATTTTCATCCAGGTTTTAAATTTGGGATGGAAAACAGAAAACTCCTCCCAGGCATCCCCCTGCGCATCCACATAATCCACTTTCCCTCCAGGCTGGCTTGGATTGAGTTTGCGTCTGCGCGTATACGAAAGCATAAATACAGGTTCTATACCCGAAGAAGTTTGGGAGAGTATGCTTAAACTTCCGGTCGGGGCGACAGTACTGATGGATATGTTGCGCCTTCCGAATTTCATCATTCGCCTGTACACTTCAGGCAGCTCCTTTTTAAGCATGTGAATAAATTCAGATTTGTTTTCGGTGCGCGAATTGAAACCTGAAAATTTTCCGCGCTCTATGGCAAGATCGATGGAACTCTCAAATTCGGCCTCGCACTTGGTCTTCATTATTTTTTCCGTTTCAATCAGCGCCTTTGCAGAATCAAAGCCATGACCAAGCGCTGCCAATGCGTCGGCAAGGGCTGTAAAACCCAGCCCGGTGCGACGGCCCTTTTTCCCTGTCTGATAAAGGAGTTTCCAGGTTTGCAGTTCTATTTCCTTAATGTATCCGGGCTCCGGATCTTTCTGGGTCTTCTTCAAAATACGTTCAATAGCTTCAAGTTCAAGATCCACCAGATCGTCCATCAGGCGCTGGGATTCATAAACCACGCTGTAAAATTTGCTGTAGTTGAACTTCGCAGATGGGGTAAACGCATCATCAACCAGACTGAACAGGTTAATGGCAATGAGCCGGCAACTGTCCCCTCCCTGCATGGCAATTTCGGAGCAGGGGTTGGTGCTGGTATTTTTGAATCCCGGATAAACAGAAGAGGTGGAATACAGGTGCTGCCGGTCCCAGAAGATAAGACCAGGTTCTCCGGTAGCATGGGCGCAACGGATAATGGTCTGCCAGAGTTCAGCGGCTTTAACCGTTTTCCTGAAGCGGGGCTTTTTTGAATCTATCGGCCAACGAAGGGTATAGTCTTTGTTGTCCCGGACGGCCTGCATGAATTCGTCGCTGAGTCGCACCGAAATGTTGGCCCCTGTTATTTTACTCAGATCCTGTTTGACCGAAACGAAGGAGGCAATGTCGGGATGGGCAATGTCCATGGTAATCATCAAAGCCCCCCTGCGGCCCTTTTGGGCCACCTCGCGCGTGGTGTTCGAATAACGCTCCATAAAAGATACCGCCCCTGAGGTAGATCTGGCCGCATTGGAAACCGGGTTGCCTGCGGGACGAAGCGAGGAAATATCAATGCCGACCCCGCAGCGCCTTTTAAAAAGCTGAGCCAGTTGTTGATCGGTGTAAAGTATTCCCCCGTAGGAGTCAAAGATTTCAGGCAACACTACGCAGTTTGAATACGAAGCGATTACGTTGGGGTTGCCGAGCGAAGCCATTACGCTGCCCTGGGGAATAACATAGTTAAAATCTTTGAAGTATTCGTAAATGTTTTGAGCAGTTAAGAAACTACGGTTTTGGCCATAGGCACTTAAGCGTTTTTTGTTGACCTTTTTAACTGCGTATTTGCGTTCAACTCGGGCGAATTCTCCTGCCATACGCAGGTGCATTTCATCCGGACTCTTTTCAAGGAGCTCATTCTTTTCATTGCGTGAAGCGTATTTGTTAATCCAGGTTGTGGCAGCCAGTTCATCTCCTTCAAAATAACTCAGACATGCTGCCAGAACTTCCTCCGCTGTATACGTATTGTTTTTACTGCCCATAGTTGCCCAAATTGATGTAGCTTTGTCGCAAATTTATACCAAAGCTACGAAACAAGCTATTTACTGAGTATGAACACATCAGCTTCCACAATTATTTTTAGAATTGGCCTTGTTCTGGTTGTTTTGCTGCTGATTGATTTATATACCTTCAGAAGTATTAAAACGGCCTTTTCGTTTATTCAGTCGGGGCGCGTCAGGCAACTTATCTATTGGATTTACTGGGCCGCCAACCTGTCCTTTTTGGGTGCTGCGGTTTTCGCTCTGAGTAAATTTGACCGTCACTCGGGTCCTCAGCGGGGATTTATTCCCTTTCTGATAGCTGCATTTGTTTTGCTTTATATCCCTAAACTGATCCTGGTTATCGTTCTCTTGCTCGAAGACATCCTTCGCCTGCTTCGGGCCGGAGGCGTTTCAGTTGTAAAAATGACGACCGGTCATTTAAAGGATACTCCCTTTTTCGAATCCAGAAGGGCATTCTTTAGTCAGATCGCAATTGCATTGGCAAGTATTCCTTTTTTTTCCATTTTGTATGGCATCAGCAAGGGAAAATACAATTACAAGGTACATCGGGTAAAATTAAAATTTAAAGACCTGCCTTCGGCCTTTCACGGCCTTACAATTACCCAGATTTCAGATATCCATTCGGGAAGTTTTGATAACGCTGAAGCTGTTCAGCGTGGCATAGATCTTGTAAATGCACAGAAGTCTGATCTGATTTTTTTCACAGGAGACCTGGTGAACAATCTGGCCAACGAGATGGACCCCTGGATTTCACATTTTAAACAGCTCAAGGCTGCTATGGGCGTCTATTCCATTTTTGGTAATCACGATTACGGTGATTATTCAACCTGGGATTCGGCTGAAGAAAAAAAGAAGAACCACGACCGGCTTATAGCTATTCACCGTGAACTGGGCTTCAAACTGATGTTGAACGAAAACACGTTCATTGAAAAAGATGGAGAACGGTTTGCGCTTATCGGATTGGAGAACTGGGGCAACGGGAGCTTTACTAAATACGGAGACCTCGACAAATCAATGATAGGGATTCCGGACGATGCATTTAAAATTTTACTTTCCCACGATCCTTCTCACTGGGACGCTCAAACGCTTACCTACCCCAAACACATTCACCTTACCCTTGCCGGACACACACACGGAATGCAATTCGGCGTAGAAATTCCAGGAATCAAATGGAGCCCGGTTCAGTACCGCTATCCTCGTTGGGCAGACTTGTATCAGGAAAACAATAAATTTCTGTATGTGAACCGGGGATTTGGTTTTATTGGCTTTCCGGGCAGGGTTGGTATATGGCCCGAGGTCACCGTAATTACACTGGAAAAGGCGTAATTTTACAGCTCATGTTTTTGTCCCGAAAAACAGCGTTATTGTATAGTATACCCGCAAAAGAGAAGCCCTATTGGTTTTTAACCATAGCCCTTGTTTTTATTCTGGTTGTTTCCCAACTCTTTCAGGATGGAATGTTCATGGATGGGGAATTGTACGTTTGCGTCTCCAAAAATCTGGCAAACGGCTCAGGCAGCTTCTGGAATCCTTATTTCGGGGAAACTTCAGGTCTCGCTTTTCACGAGCAGCCACCCCTCTACTTCGGATTAATGGCCCTGTTTTTCAAATTGCTGGGAAACTCGATGTATACCGAAAGGATCTTTTGCCTTTTAACATTGTTTGTAACGACACTTTACATCGTAAAAATCTGGAGGCTGGTATTCAGAGAAGACGAAGCGATTGCAGCTAAAAGCTGGCTGCCGGTTCTTCTTTGGATTACAATTCCGGTGTGTTTTTGGACCTATAACAATCTGGTCGAAGAAACAGTTATGGGCGTTTTTACAACCATGGCCGTTTACTTCATTTTAAAGTCCTTGCTTATTAAGGCAAGGACTTTGCTTAATCTGTTTCTGGGAGCGGTATTCATTTTTCTTGCCAGCCTGACCAAAGGCATCCAGGGAATGTACCCCATCGTGGCTCCGGCTTTGTTTTGGCTCGCTATACCCTCAAAAATTTCTTTTAAAAAAAGCCTGGCTTACAGTATGGTCTTGCTGCTCATTCCACTTATCAGTTATACCCTACTCGTTTGCAACCCGACTGTTTATGGCGCTTACGAACTGTACTTTAAATCCAGATTTGTTTCCGCGCTGAATGGTTCAGCAGCGACAACCGGGAACCGTTTTCGCCTGGTTTACAATCTGTTTTGTCAGCTGATTCCTGCGCTTTCCTTCGGCGCCATCATTTTGATTCTTGGCAAAACGCGAAAGACCGCTTCCTCCGGCTCTCCCCTTTTCAGCACTGCCATGAGCAGATCCGACCTGAACAGAACCCCCTTTTATCTGCTTCTTATAGGACTCTCAGGCTCCCTGCCGCTGATGGTCACCCTCGAACAGCGCGAATTTTACATCGCGACCACGCTTCCGTTTTTTGCCCTCTCCATTTCAGTTTTTATTGTGCCCGTGCTTAGCGCTCTGCTTGACTCCTTCAATGCCAGGCCGCTGGGATTCAGAATTTTTAATTTAGTTGCGACACTACTGCTCCTGTCAAGCCTGCTGTTTACTTTATCCCAGCTTGGGAAAACAAAACGGGACGCTGAATTGCTTCAGGACATACGCGGCATAGACAAAACAATACCCGATGGAGAAACGCTCAGTAGCAGTCTTGATTTAATGGAGGCCTGGGATGTTCGCACGTATTTCAACCGCTACCGCAATGTCAATCTTTGTCCTGTAAGCGCGCACAATACCAAAAACCATCTGGTCAAATTTAAATCATCAGTTGTTGATTCTTCGCTTTTATCGAAATACGAAAAAGTTCAGATGGAATCGACTGTTTTGGATTTGTATAAATTGAAGTAATGGACGAAAATCAGATATTCGGAATTATAGTTGTATTGGTTTGTTCCATAGGGTATTTTTTTGCCTGGAAGTTTGCTTCCAGGGAAAAAATGGGAGTTGCTATTTTACTTTTATTCGGTTGCGGCCTTTTGTTGAGAGTTTTTGTTTCGACTGACTTTTTCCTTCATCAGTGGGATGAACGTTATCACGCCCTGGTTGCTAAAAATTTAATGCACCACATGTTGATACCGACTTTGTATGAAAATCCTGTTTTCCATTTCTCGGAAAACAGCTGGACTTCTGGCCGTATTTGGTTGCACAAACAGCCAGTACCCTTGTGGATTATGGCAATAAGCATGAACCTATTTGGTGTAAATGAAATTGCCCTTCGTCTTCCATCCATTGTATTGTCAACCTTAAGTATCGGCCTCACCTATAGGATAGGCAAGTTTTTTTTCAGCAGTAAGGTCGGTTTTGTTGCTGCGTTTTTGTTTTCTTTAAATGGTTTGATTCTGGAATTAACGGGGGGCCGGATTGCGACAGACCACATTGACATATTCTTTTTATTCTTTATTGAGTTGTGCATTTTTTTCATACTCGAATATTCATACAAAAGAAAACCTGTTTATAACATTCTGGCAGCAATGAGCCTGGGAGCAGCCCTATTATCGAAATGGTTGCCGGCATTGATTGTCTTACCAATCTGGCTCCTTCTTGTTTCTGATTCGAAATTATATTCTGCAAAACAGATCATACGCTCTTTTACAGTATTTCTCTTTTTTACGCTCGCCATCGCTCTCCCCTGGCAATTTTATATTTACCACTATTTCCCGATTGAAGCCCATGCGGAATCCCTTTTAAATTTTCAACATTTCACCCGGGTACTTGACCAACAAGATGGGCCTATTTATTACTTTATTGATAAGGTCCGAATAAATTACGGAGAGCTGATTTATTTGCCTTTGCTATGGTTTTTGTGGATAACATTCAGAGATATGAAAAACCTGAAACAATGGGCTCTTGTAATTTGGAGTATAATCCCCATTTTGTTTTTTTCTTTTTCCAAAACTAAAATGCAAGGTTATATCGTTTTCGTATCTCCAGCATTATTTATTATGACTGCTGCTTTTTTCTATAGAATAAAAGAAATGAGCAGTATTAATAAATGGGTCATTCGACTTGTACTTTTTTTATTAATTGCATTACCCGTAAGGTATTCGATCGAACGCCTGAAACCTTTCGAATTAAGGAACAGAAATCCAGAATGGGTAGATGAACTTCGGAAAATGAACACGGAAAAAATAAACAATGGATTACTTTTAAATTACAAAGCACCAATAGAAGCAATGTTTTACACCAATTTAACGGTTTATCCTGATTTGCCTGACACAGACCGAATTGAGGATTCAGATACATTTTCACCAGCGGTAAAACTAAACGAAAATGGCTCTCTTTGCTGGCTGTATAGGTTTATTATTAAAAGTAAATTAATATAAAGAAATAGTGCACTCTTTTTGCATAACATACTTTTCAATCTATTTTCAACATCTTTCCTCTGACATTTCCATGAGATGTGTTCATCTCGTATAGATAACACCCTGACTTTAGATATTGACCATCAATTTTTAAATAGTTCGATCCGGCTTTTAAAGAAGTTTGTAAAACACTCACTTCCTTTCCATATAAATCAATAATTCTTAGCAATCCATAACTTTCATCTGATGGCACAAATATTTGCAAAGTTGTATTGCCGTTGAAGGGGTTTGGATATACTACAACGCTGCCAACACTACTGTCAGTATGTAAAATTGGATTCCCACTCGCTAATATATTCGAATTTGGCATGTACTTTTCATATTCCAGAGTTTGATAAGGTGTATTTTCATTGGACCTAGGTTTAACGATCATTCCTTCAGGATATTGTGTACATGTAAAACCAGAATTTTCTATGTTTGCGATGAAACTTGAGCCGTATTGAGCATTAAATCCTGGTTGTAAATTAACTATGTTCGCGGAATGAAATCCAATGCTCTGTCCGCTTGGCACTATATAATTTCCATCTGAGACAGATGTAGTTACACTATAACCTGAAGATATTTCATTTGTTACGTAATATACATTTGAAGATGAAACAGTTTGATCCTGAAAGTACAGATCAGTTGCCGGTGCAGCACTTAGAATCCAACGATAGAACAATAGCCTCCGGATACAACAACATTGGCCATGGTATCAAAATGCTGGAAGGGGTTTCCTGTTACAGCCCCCTGGGCAAATGATTGGGCATGCCATTTACTGGTATCAATAGCTGTACTGTCAAATTCATCATCAAACACAAGCTCATACGCTCCCTCATCACAGGATGGAAATTCAGGAAGAAATACTGGAGCGACCTGGCATTGCTCTCCGGAAAAAGACAGAATGCCGGTTCCGTATCCACCTAATTTTGTACAGTTTAAGGATCCTGAATTGCTTTGAGAATACAGATTGAATGAAAAAGTTAAAACAAGGAGAAGAGTGACAAAATTGCAATCAGGCCATTTATCCGAATAGAGTCCGGGGGTCAATTTTTTCAATTTTAAAACAAGTAGTATAATACCCGCTACCTGAACATCCATTCCTCCGGATCCAGTTTGGTCTGTCCCTTCCATATTTCAATGTGCAACTCGGTCTTATTGTCGTCCTCGTCAAAAAGTATGTTACCGATGTTTTGCTTGGTCTTTATTTTATCTCCTTTTTTTACGTATACCTCATTGAGGTTGGCATAAACGCTGAGGTACTCTCCATGACGTACGATGACAACTTTGCCGGAAGAGGGAATGTTGACTACACCGGTAACTTCTCCCTCAAATACGGCCCGGGCCAAAGCTCCTTTAGTGGTAGCGATGTCTACTCCGTTGTTATTGATGGTGATGTCGGGCATAGAGGGGTGAGGATGGGGGCCGAACCGATCAACTATAACTCCCTGGATGACGGGCCAGGGCAGTTTGCCGTGGTTGCTGGCAAAGGAGTTGCTGAGTTGCTGCGCCTCGGGTGTGAGAACCAATTTGTTTGCTGTAGATTTGGGTCTGCCTTCATTCGCCTTTTCAATCTCCTCCTTTATGATCTGCAAGATAGCTTGTTGCAGTTTTTCAGCGTCCTTTCGTTTTTTCTCCAGGTCTTTCTTAAGTTGTTTTTCTTTAGTCTGAAGATCAGTTAACACTTCTTCTTTCTCTGTCTTTTCCTTTTTCAGCACTTCCTTTTCATTCTCCTGAGTCCCCAGCAATTCGTTTTTCTCTTTCCTACGGACCTCCAATTCAGCAAGTTTGTCGCTTAACTGTTTCTGGGTTTTCACTATTTCTTCGGCTTGCTGATGACGGTATTCGCTTATTTGCTGGAGGTATTTCAGGCGCATATAGGCCTGATTAAAATTGCTTGCAGCAAAAATGAACATGAGCCGGCTGTATTCATCTTTATTCCGGTAGGCATTGGATATGAGTTTTGCGTAATCGTCTTTGAGCTTTTTGAGTTGAGCCTGAAGATCACTGATGCCGTTATTGGTTTCCCCGATCTGACGATTGATGCCGCCGATCTGCCCGCTGATCAGGCCAATGAGTTCTTCCCGATCGCCTAGTTTCTTGTTGAGCTGCATGAGCTGATTGAGAGAAAGTTTTTTGTTTTTCTTCGTTTCGCTCAGAAGCTGGTTGGTGTATTCGATTTCCTCCTGAAGCAGTTTCTTTTTGTTTTCGAGCTCCGACTTGCTTTGCTTTTGCGCGCAAAGCGGGAGAGCAAGTACAAGACTCAGCAGAAGCAGAATGCAACAGCCGGGACCCTTGATCCTATTGTTTCTCCTTCTCTCCGTATACGATGCGTTCATATTTTGAAGGTATACTGAATGGAAAACTCTGAACGGTATTGATGCTTACTTTGGAATAAGTGAGCTGCACATTTACGTTTTTTTCGGCTTTGATTTTATACTGAACCTGGAACGGAAAAAGCATGGAATCTATTTTATCAAATTTATCAAAGGAGGCATCGAAAGACCGGTTTTGCGTGAAGTCATTGAATAGTAAACGAACGATTTTAAAGTTCCCCGGGTCAAGCCATATACTTTGGGCCGGCTCTTTGAGCTCTTTGTTGTGAACGATTATTTTGTGCAAACGACGTTTACGCACTGTGCTGAGCAGGTATCTTCCGTCATCAATGGCCGCATGCAGTTTTTCGTCTTCCTCGTAAAATTCGGTGCTGTTGCCAATGAGCATGCTTTGCATCATGTCGTAATCGAGATCGGCGTGAAGCATTTTATTGATGAAATTAAAATCTCCCACAAAATACTGGGAATGTATCCGGTCCATGACTTTGACAGAGTCTTTGGTGATCATTACACGGGCTGCTTCGATTCCGATAACAGGAGCGGTGAGCGACAGCCACAAAACGCTGTCTCTGCGTCCCCTGAGGGACACGTTAAACGAAGTCTGCGAACTGTCCATAGATGCATCCGTTGAAAAACGGGCCGCTATCCAGTCAAATTTAAATTCATTTTTCTTGAGTAAGGCTTCGGTTTCTTTTTCAGAATATCTGGTCAGGTGAGCCGATCGGGTGGCCGCAATTTTTTTGTGAAGGGTACATGAACTAAGGAATACCGATGCGTTGAAAAGCAATAGAAGTAGCCTGACAGAAAGAAGTACCCGGACAGGTTGACTACTCATACAGTTTTTTGTCTGCTATCTTTTTATCAAGAAACTCTGAAGTTCCTCCGTTTTGTTTGGCCGTATTCCAGTATTCCAATGCTTTGTCGTTTTCTCCCATCTTGTAAAGAATATCTCCGTAATGCTCCAGTATGGTTCCGCTTGTGCGGCCACCATCATCCAGCGCTTTGCCTATCCATTTTTTAGCATCCTCCAGTTTGCCCATCTGGTATAGAATCCAGCCATAAGTATCCAGAAACGAAGTATTGGAGGGTTCAATTGTGACACTGATTTTAGACAAGGCTTCTGCGCGATCGAGTTTTTCCTTACGCAAAGAAAGGTAGTAAGCGTAGTTATTCATTACATAGGTATTCTTAGGGTCAAACTGCAAAGCTTTTTCATAAGAAGAATCAGACGCTTGCGTTTGTTTAATCTGGTGGTTGATGTCGCCCAACGTTGCATAAAACTGTCCCGATAGGGAAGAGTCGGCAGCAGAATTCCCGACAACGAATTCCTGCCCTTCCTTCAATGATTCAAGGGCCTCTTTGTACAATTTCTTTTGATTTCCTGAGATGCCGTTGAACAGATAGCCAAGTGGCTGCGCCGGGAACAGGTCAATGGTTTGCCTGCTGTCGTAATACATGCTTTCGTAATCGCTGAGTTCAGAATCGATGATGAGCACGTAATACCAAATGTCGTACCGGGTCTTGTCGCGGGAATTGGCCATACGGAATTCATCGCGGGCCTCTTTAAGTTTTTTATCCCTGAACAGAAACCGCCCGTACATCGAATACGAACGGGCCTCGTCGGGATGAGTGGCAATCAGGATCGAGCATAACTGTAGAGCATCGTCTTTCAGCGCTGGTTTTTTTGCCGAACGGTCGTAATACGAAAGGAGGATTTTTATTTTGGTGTCAATGTCCAGATTGAGATTGGCGAAAGCAAGTTTGTACTCGTCCAGGCCCTTTTCTTCCTGCTTATTTTCAAAATAATACTGCGCCAGTGACAAATGAACATAGGGGTTTTCGGGGTCTATTTTCTGGAGTTCCTGATAAGCCCCCATGGCTTTCTCATTTTGTCCGGCATTTTGGTAAATCTCTCCGAGCATCCCGTAGTATTTGGGTTCTTTGGGATTGGCCAGAATGAGCTTGTTGAGTTCTTTAATCGCCTTCTCGGGATTTTTAAGCTGATTGTAAATTTTCATTTTTTCAAGGCCACTTTCTTCGTTGACTCCTATTTTTTCTTCAATCTTATCGTAAACTTTCAATGCATCCTGAAATTTCCCCAAATAAGAATACCCTTCAGCCAGTTCGAAATACATATCAATGCGGTCAGGATTTAATTTAATAATGCGCTGATAAACTTCGGTCCCCTTAAGAAATTGTTTTTGGGTGTAAAGCATGTCGGCGTACTGCAACTGGTACCAGATATTGCCCTGATCGAGATCAGCTGCCCGACCACTCAGTTCAAGTGCTTTGTCTTTGTCTGTGCCCAGGTTATAAATTTTCCCGAGTTCGTATAGCGATGCTGAATTTTTAGGATCTAACTTGATGCAGAGCGCAAATAGATTGGCCGCTTCTTCTGTGTTTCCGAGTATTTTTTCTTTATTGGCATTGTAAAACACCTGGTCAAAATAAAGCCTTTCCTTCTCCGTCAGGACGCTCGGGTCCGCTGATCTTGATTTTCCTGTCAGCCCCTTGCTGCCCAACTTGCAGGAGGTATAAAAAAGAGTCAACGAAGAAAGTGGCCTTGAAAAAATGAAAATTTACAATCAGCTTAAAAATCCCG
>JABDFU010000006.1:0-736 GCA_013286385.1 Bacteroidota bacterium | reverse complement strand
AAAAGAATCAGGGTTGGGAAAAGAATCAGGTATGTCTTAAGGATCCGCATCAGTTTTTAATTGTAGAATAATCGCCAAGGCTAACTTCGCTGCTGCCCGTTTGTTTTCCTGATAATTCAACGTAGTTTCCGATCATGGAATTCAGGATGTCGGCGTTTATTATTTTACTGTTGGTTTGAATGATGCAATTCTTTACCGTTGAATTTTCAATGAGGGTGTTGTCGCCTATGGAAGCATAAGGCCCAACGGTTGCATTGATGAGTTTTACGTTTTCTCCGATAAAACAGGGTTCAATGATTTTACTGTTTTGGGCACTGTAGGTTTTTGACAGGAGGTTGTTCATTCCTTTGTTGAATTCGAGTATCCGTTGATTCGTATAAACCGTGGCCGTAGCATTTCCGCAGTCAAGCCATTCGGTTACCTTACCCGGTACAAAACGCGTGCCCTTTTTTTTCATGTTCTCCAGGGCATTGGTCAACTGGTATTCGCCTTTCTCCCGGATGTTGTTGTCAATCAGGTATTGAAGCTCTTTGCGCAGGTAAGCGCCATCCTTGAAATAATAAATCCCGATAATGGCAAGATCAGAGACAAAATGCTGGGGTTTTTCTACAAAATCGGTAATGGTATTGTTTGCATCGATTTTTACCACTCCGAAAGGCCTGGGGTCTTCAACTTTTTGAACCCAAATGATCCCTTCTTTGGAGGAATCGAGTTTAAAGTCGGCCTTGAACAGGGT
>JABDFU010000005.1 GCA_013286385.1 Bacteroidota bacterium | reverse complement strand
ATGTGCTTTGCAATGGAGGAAATACGGGATCTGCATCGGCACGAGTTACGGGGGGCGGCGGTTCCTATACCTATTCCTGGGCTCCATCCGGCGGTACCGCCGCTCTGGCTTCAGGATTAATTGCGGGAAGTTATACGCTTACTGTTATCGATTCTATTGGTGATACGCTGATTTCAAAAGTCAGTATAACTCAACCCCAGGCTTTGGTTCTTGTGGGAAGTTCGTCAGATATCAGCTGCTTCGGGTCGGCCAGCGGTTCAGCTTCGGTAGCTGTAACGGGAGGCACTGGCAATTATACGTATACCTGGACGGGAGTGAACGGAACGACTTCTTCGGAGTCGGGCCTTTTGGCAGGAGCCTATTCAGTTAAAGTTACGGATGCGAATGGTTGCACTTCGACACAGGCATTTACATTGGCGGAGTCTTCTGCAGCGCTTTCGGTGAGTTCGACCCAGAACAATTTTTCGTGTTTTGGAAGTGGTGGCTGGACGGCAAAGATGATCCCATCGGGCGGGACAGCAGGGTATTCTTATTCCTGGGGTCCTTCGGGTTCTTTTGGACCCTCCGGAGGAACAGGAGCTCAGGTTTCGGGTTCAAGCGTGGGCACCTATACCTGTACGGTTACCGACAGCAAAGGTTGTACAGTAAGTTCTTCTGTTATTATTACAGAGCCTGCAGCGCTAACAGGCAGCACTTCATCCATAGCGGTAAGTTGCAACGGAGGAGCTGACGGAGCTGCATCGGCAAGCCTGTCAGGAGGAATTGCTCCTTATACCTATTACTGGAGCGAGGGGCTTTCGGGTTCGACCAGCCAGGTTTCGGGCTTGGGTGCAGGCAGTTATACTGTCACTGTTTTTGATGCCAACGAATGTATCCTTGATTTAACCGGGAGTATAACGCAGCCCGACCCACTTATTGCAACACCGGATCCTACCAATCCTTTCTGTCATGGTGGAATTAACGGATCAGTCAGCGTTTCTGCTTCGGGTGGTACTTCGCCGTATTCGTACCTGTGGTCAGCCGGTTCTCAGACTTCTGTTACCATCAATGACCTTACCAGTGGCAGCTATTCGGTCACGGTTACCGATTCCAAAGGATGCAGCGTGGCAGCAATAGCTGCAGTAAGCCAGCCGGCAGACCTGCAGGTCAGCATTGCAACTACTTCGCCGTTGTGTTATGGTTCGTCAACAGGATCAGCTGTTGCCAGTGCAACAGGAGGCAATCTTTTGTACAATTATTCCTGGAAGCCTGTCGGCGGAACTGCCGTTACAGCGAGCAACCTTGCGTCGGGAACTTATTCCTGCACGGTGACGGATGACAAGGGTTGTACTGCGTCGTCGAGCGCACTGGTTTCTACACCTGGGGAACTCAGCGTAGCCGTTATGGCAACTACCGCTCCTGCCTGCGGGTCAAGTAACGGATCTATTACGGTGATTGCACTGGGCGGGACAGGTCCTTCTTATGAATATACCTGGTCCCCCGGTGGGGCAAGCGGGGCGACAGATGCCAATCTCAGTGCGGGAACATATTCGGTTACAGCGACTGATGCGAACGGATGTACGTCAACGGGTTCGTCTTCGATTTCGAATCCGACGGGTCCTGCCGTGAGCGGTTCGGTAACCGGATCGGGATGCCCGGGACAAAGCAACGGCGCTATAAATGCGAGCATCAGCGGTGGAACGAGTCCTTATACTTACAGCTGGAGTACCGGAGCTTCTTCTGTTACAAGTTCACTCAGCGGTTCAATTGGTTCTCTTGACGCCGGGAATTATGTGCTTGAGGTCACCGATGCCAGTCAGTGTATAGGAATTCAGGACTATTCGGTAAATTCTTTTTCGGTAATGAATCTCAATGCTGAGGTGACCAATGTAAGTTGCTTCGGATTGAGCAGTGGCGCTGCGGTTGTCACGGTAACTTCGGGAGTTCCATCGTTTGCATTCAGTTGGGCGCCTGGGGGACTAACATCGGCTTCGGGTTCTGCATTTACCGTTTCGGGCCTGTCGGCTGGAAGTTATTCTGTTACCGTTACGGATGGAAATTCATGCACTCAAACGACGAGTGTGGCAGTCGGGCAGCCGGCATTTGCACTTTCGGCTACAGGTTCTTCGACTCCTCTTACCTGTAACGGCAATTCAAGTGGAACGGCCAGCGTTTCTGCCGGAGGCGGGACGTCCCCTTACAATTTCATCTGGACCGGAGGAAGTGTAAGTTCTACTGACATCGACCTGGCCGCCGGAACCTATACCTGTACCGTTACAGATGTAAATGCCTGCAGCGCAACACAAGTTGTTGTTGTCAATCAACCGAATCCCCTGACTATTTCTGCAGGGGTAATTACTTCATCGGGTTGTGCGGGGCTGAGTAACGGCGTTATCAACCCTGCTGTTACAGGGGGGACTGGTGCTTACAGCTACTCCTGGAGTAACGGAGTTTCAGGTATGACGAGTTCGGCTTTGGGTTTTCAGGTTTCAGGTTTGAACGCAGGCAGCTATACTTTGAACATAACCGATGCCAACGGCTGCAGTTCGAATGAGCCGTATTCGGTGAACCCGCTTCCGTTACCTGTGGCATCGGTAAGTGTAACAGCTGCGAAATGCAACGGTACGTCAACGGGCAGTGCCAACGTTTCGGTCAGCAGCGGAACACCTGTCTTTGACTTCAGGTGGAGTAACGGTGTAACCGGATCATCCGGCGGCGGAGATTTGTTTACCGGAATGAGTGCGGGAAGCTACACGGTAACGGTGAATGATGCCAATGGATGCAGTGCTACGGCTGCCACTGCAATCAGTCAGCCGGGAGCTTTGATTACGCAGTTATCTTCAACGAACATTCTCTGCAATGGGCAGTCTTCGGGATCTGCAGGAGTAAACGTTAGCGGAGGAACTCCCCTGTATACCTATAAATGGAGCAACGGAGTTTCAGGTGTTTCGGGTTTGGGCCTTGGTTTTTCTGGTTTTGGAGTCGGAAGTTATACGGTAACGGTGAGTGATGCCAATGGGTGTTCGGGCATTCAAAGTGCAACGATGACACAGCCTCCGGCGCTTTTTATTTCTGCGGGAACGGTAACGGACGCCGGATGTTTCGGACAGACCAATGGGGCTGTTCACCCGACTGTGGCGGGAGGAACCGGCACCTATAGTTACAGTTGGAGCAACGGATTTTCGGGTCTGACGGGTTCTGGTTCGGGCATGAGCGTCTCTGGCTTAGGAGCAGGAAACTATACGCTGACGGTAACTGACGCGAACAGTTGCACGGATACCCAGCTTTACGCTGTCGCTTCTTTCTCTTTGACGCCTGTCAGTTTGATTTTTAAGGGTGCGGATACACTTTGCACGGGAGTGAATAGTACACTTTCACAAGGCAGCCCGTCTGGCGGAATTTACAGCGGAACGGGTGTAAGCGGATCTCAGTTTAACTCATCGCTGGCCAATATGGGATACAATACCGTTACGTATACTTATACGGATGGTAATTCGTGCGTAAACAGCGCCAGTGATTCGATTTTCGTGAACATCTGTACATACGCAAGCCCGATTGCCTTTAGTGGCGGGATTGAGATAACGGTTTATCCCAATCCTTCTCAAGGTATTTTTACAGTTGACCTGACCGAACTGAACAATGCAAATGCACTGGTACGGATGGTGAATGTTCTGGGACAGGAAATTTTACGAACCGTTACTTCTGAGTCGAGGCCGATGTATAATTTGCGTGAATGGCCTGCCGGATTGTATTACCTGTCGGTGCAATCGGGGTGTTTTGAAAAGACACTAATCTTGTCCTTGCAGTAAGTTGAGGTGTGTGGCCAGGGAATAACCCATGCTGAAACAGGCCTGCAGTAGGTAGCCTCCGGTGGGTGCATCCCAGTCGAGCATTTCGCCGATGGCATAATGATGGGGCCATTTTTTCAGCTGAAAGTTTTCGTCGATTTCGTTTAAGGGAATACCGCCTACAGTGGAGATGGATTCGTCTATGGGAGCCATGCCGGTAATCTGAAGCGGAAGTTCTTTGATTTTTTTTGCGAGCGTATCGGGATGGAGGAAGTCTTCTTTTGTCGTGAAGGCCTTGAGAAGGGCAATGTGTGTTTTTGAAAGGTTGAGCGTTGAGTTGAGGAAATGGGTGGTATTTTTGGAGGGTGTTTTAGCGTTCGGGTTTTGTCTGGCATTAAGGATTTGAAGAATTTCGTTGTGGCTGAGGGAGGGTTTGAGATCGATGAAGAGTTCGGCGCATGAATGTTGGTTCGGCTCATTTTGCAGGAGTTGCTGCCGGATGAGCGGGCTGAGGGCATAGATGCCGCTGCCTTCGAGGCCGAATTTTGTTATTACGACTTCTCCTTCTTTTAGTGTGTTGAGGGTTTTGATGGCTATGTTTTTGAGGGCCTGGCCTTCGGCTGCCAGGAGCAGTTGGGCTGGCCAGTCGATTTTGTAAGCGCAGTTGGAAGGCCGGAAGGGGAGGATGTGGATTCCTTTTTGCAGGAAGTGTTTGGTCCAGGAGCCGTCAGTGCCGGTAACTTTGTAGCTGGATCCGCCGAGGGCGAAAACGATACGATCACTGCAGGGATTTTCGTTGCCGGTTGTGGGGTCTTCGCCTTGCCAGTTGTAGCCAGTGACGAGTTGGATTTTGTTTTCTTTGAGCTTACTGAGGATGGCGTTGAGTACGGTTATGGGCTTTATGCCTTTTTGCGGGAAAATGCGTTTGCTGGTTCCTGTATAGGTGGGTATGCCTATACTCTGCAGCCAGGTCTGAAGATCGGTGTTTGAAAAACCGCTGATGAGTTTTTCGAAAAAATTTGGTGGGCTGTAACGTTTGATGAATTGCTCAACGGGTTCTGAATGTGTGAGGTTAAAGCCGCCTTGGCCTGCAAGCAAAAACTTGCGTGCGGGGGCTGCGTTTTTTTCGTAAATCGTGACCTGGAATTTTTTTGGATCGAGGTTAGCGGCCAGCATAAGGGCAGACGGGCCGCTGCCGATTATGGCAACGCGTTTTTGGATGGTGGGTCTGTTGTCGGGGATTGGGAGTGTGTTTTTGGATCGGTAGTAAGGTATGAAAAATTACGGGATGCCCTGGCCTGGGGCAGGCTGGATTTTCTGAAGTATTTTGGAGCATTGAATTTAAAAGATTGTACATCCAATCCTTTACGTTACCTTTAGCGGAATGAGACAGTTAAAGATAAGTAAGTCGATTACCAATAGGGAAAGCAATTCGGTTGACAAGTACCTGGGCGAAATCGGAAAGCACGATTTAATATCGGCGGAGGAAGAGGTAATTCTTGCACAGAAGATCAGAGATGGGGACCAGGACGCCTTGGAAAGGCTTACTACGGCGAATCTCAGGTTCGTGGTTTCGGTTGCCAAGCAATACCAGAACAATGGTTTGAGTCTGGGTGATCTGATCAATGAAGGTAATCTGGGCCTTATTAAGGCGGCCCTGCGTTTTGACGAGACAAGAGGTTTTAAATTTATATCGTATGCCGTCTGCTGGTTGCGACAGTAAATCATGCAGGCCATCGCAGAACAAAGTCGCGTGATCAGGCTGCCTCTAAACAAAATAGGGCTTTTGAACAAGATTAAAAAAGCCAAGAGTATATTGGATCAGAAACTGGAACGGGAAGCGAGCGTGGAAGAAATCGCTGAACTGGTGGAGGCTACTGAGGATGAGATACGCATTGCACTGAGCAGCTCGAACAGAACAGTGTCTACAGATGCTCCGTTTTCGAATAATGAGGATACCACACTAACAGACGTTCTTTTTAATCCGGACAATCCGCAGCCTGACAACAATCTGATGGCTTCTTCACTGAGTACAGAAGTGAAGCGTGCGTTGTCTACATTGACTGACCGGGAACGGGAAGTGGTGACGTTGTTTTACGGAATCGGTCTGAATCATGGGCTTACACTTGAAGAAATCGGTGAGCGTTATGATCTGACCAGGGAACGCGTGAGGCAGATTAAGGAAAAGGCGATTCGCAGACTGAAGAATATTTCGAGGAGTAAAATTCTGAGAACGTATCTGGGCTGAACTAGAGAGTTAAGAAGTGGATTGGCCTAGTCGATTTGTTTGCTGAGGATCTTTGCGTTTAGAACAAAGGTTCCGAAGGGAAGCAATGCCGCAACAAAAGCGGCTGAAGTAAGTTTGAGGTTCCATTTGTACTGAGCCCGGATCTGGGCCAGGAAAATCACATATAATATAAAGAGTACGCCATGCACCCAGCCGTTTATTTTAACGGCCATGGGCATGTGGGCGATGTATTTCAGGGGCATGCAGATGCACATCAGGGTCAGGAAGGAGATGCCTTCGAGAAGCGCGATGATTCGGAAGTTTTTCATTTGGAAGGAGAGTTGAAGATTTTTGACCGGGCCAGGCCGAGTTTCTGGAAGAAGTAGGTCATGGAGACGGCCAATACACCTAGCCCGTATACAGCGCTGCGCTTGAAGTTGATGGAGGAGGCTTCGTCGAAGTACTTTGTGGGACAGGTGACTTCGGCGATGTCGTATCCGGCATAAAAAATCTGAGCGGCCATCTGGTTGTCGAATACGAAGTCGTCGGAGTTGGCATGGTAATCAATTGTCCGGAGGATTTCTTTTGAGAAAGCACGGTAGCCGGTATGGTATTCAGAAAGTTTCTGATTCATCAGAATATTCTGGGTGAGGGTGAGCATGCGGTTGAAGATGTATTTATAAACCGGCATCCCGCCTTTTAATGCGCCCTTGCCGAGTATTCGTGAGCCGAATACGGCCTGGTAAAGGTCGTTGGCAATAATGCTGGCCATTGCTGTAATCAGTTTGGGTGTGTATTGGTAGTCGGGATGAAGCATGATGACAATGTCTGCCCCCAGAGAGAGGGCTTTGTCGTAACAGGTTTTTTGATTTCCTCCGTAGCCTTTGTTTTTTTCGTGGGAGATGATGTGCTGAATGCCGATTTTTTTTCCTACTTCTATGGTGTTGTCTTTGCTGGCATCGTCAACCAGAATGACCTGGTCAACAATTTCGAAAGGGATTTCGCTGTAGGTTTTTTCGAGGGTCAGGGCCGCGTTGTAAGCGGGAAGGACAATGACGAGTTTTTTTCCTTGGATCATACGGTATTTTTTTTTCGTTCGAGAGCGGCTTTGATGTCGCTGATTTCGCCTTTGGGAATGGAGTTGATCAGGTTGCGCGTGTATTGGGTTTTGGGGTTGCTGCAGATCTGGTCGGCATCACCGAGTTCTTCAATTTTTCCCTGGTTCATAACGGCAATGCGGTCACTCATGAATTTCACAACGCTGAGGTCGTGCGAAATGAAAACGTAGGAAAAGGAGAATTCTTTTTTTAATTCGTTGAGCAGATTAAGTACCTGGGCCTGAACCGACACATCGAGAGCGGAGACCGATTCGTCGCAGATGATGAACCGGGGATTGAGTGAAAGCGCTCTTGCAATACTGATGCGCTGGCGCTGTCCGCCGGAGAATTCATGGGGATACCGGTAGAAGTGGCTTTCGTTCATGTTTACGCGTTCGAGCAGCTCTATGGTTTTGGCTTTGCACTGCTGCGCTGTGGAATAAATGCGGTGCACTTCCATGGGCTCCATGATGGCTTCGCCTATACATATTCTGGGGTTCAGGGACGAATAAGGATCCTGAAAAATGATTTGTATGTCTTTTCGTAAGGAACGGATTTGCTGGTTGTTTAGCTGGGCAAAGTTTTTACCCTGAAAAGTAATTTCTCCTGATGTAGGTTTGACCAGGTGGAGAATGGTTCGGCCCAGAGTTGTTTTTCCACAGCCGGATTCTCCCACCAGCCCTAGTGTTTCCCCCGGATATACATCGAAACTGACATCGTCTACCGCTTTGATGTGGCTGGTGATCTTGCCGAACAGCCCGTTGCGAACCGGAAACCAGGTTTTTATATTTTTTAACTGAAGGATGGGTTCGAGCGCGTAAATCTTTTTGTGCTGTCTGCTGCGTTCTTCCTCACTGACAGTGAGTTTTTTGGTTACTTCTTCAATGGAGCGCATGTTTTCTTTCATCTGTCCCTGGGCATCGGTGTCCATGAAATCGGCAACCGTAGGAAGCAGGTGCAGACGCTTGTTCAAAGGAGGTCTGCAGGCCAGCAGGCCTTTGGTATAGGGGTGCTGTGGTTTTGAAAAGATATCCATCACGGTTCCCTGCTCTACAATTTTTCCTTTGTACATAACGGCTACCCGGTCGGCAAGTTCTGCGATTACGCCCAGGTCATGGGTGATAAAGAGAATGCCCATGTGGTGTTGTTTCTGGAGGTTCTGCATGAGTTCCAGAATTGTTTTTTGTACGGTTACGTCAAGGGCTGTGGTGGGTTCGTCGGCTATAAGTATGGCAGGGTTACAGGACATGGCCATGGCGATCATCACCCGTTGCTTTTGTCCCCCGGAAATCAGGTGAGGGTAGGTGTTGAAGATCATTTCGGGACGGGGGAGCTGAACTTCCCTGAAGAGGTCGATGGTTTTGGCCCTGGCTTCTTTTTTTGAAAGTTGATGGTGAAGGATAATGGCTTCCATGACCTGAAATCCGCAGGTGTAAACCGGATTGAGTGAGGTCATGGGTTCCTGAAAGATCATGGCAATTTCGTTGCCCCTGAATTTGCGCATTTCTTTTTCGGGGAGCTTTAACAGATCGACCGGCCCTGAATTTCGGGAATGGTAGATGATTTCTCCGGATGCAATTTTTCCCGGAGGGCTGGAGATCAGGCGCATTACGGAAAGGGCGGTAACGGATTTGCCTGATCCGGATTCGCCGACAATGCCGATGGTTTCGCCCTTATTCAGGGTAAAACTGATATCGTTGACCGCTTTCTGGGTTTCGTCTTCGGTTCTGAATTGAGTGACCAGCCGGTTTATTTCAAGTAAGGGTTGGTTCATGTTGATTCGGGCTGGGACCGGTTCATTGCTCATCATCGTTTACGGTGCGTACGACAAGTGTTATTTTGCCCCTTTTATACGTGGGGCTTTCGTCAGCCAGTTCGACTTTTATTTTACCGGAAGATGTGGTGGCTGACCAGATAAAAAAATCGCCTGAGGTAAGGCTGTTTCCGTAACGGGTATCAAAGTATTTTTTGAAGGAATTGAAAACATCGGCGGCCTGAGGTTCGTTGAGCAGGTAGATGTCTGTCTCTATGCTTTTTAATTTATTGTTCGGGCAATTGTAGGCAAGCGTATAGGATGTGGAGGAGTCGGCTTTTAATTCGTAAAACAGGTAGTTGATGCCGTCATTCGCATCTTCTTCTTTAGGCGCATCCGATTCGATGGCTTTGATGTCTTCGCTGCTCATCCTGAAATTGGTTCCGCGGAAAATGCCGGTGTCTGATTTCATGATGGTTTCGAAGGTTTTTCCGTAGGGGGCAAGGGGAGACTTGCCGCAGTGGCAGGCCACGAACAGGCTCAGAAAAAGAATAAGGCAGGCGGCCGGTCTGCCGCAGGCAGGTTTCGGAGTCCTCATTCGCGGCGGATGGGTGTTGATTTGAGCTGATTTGCAGTGAGCTGTTTGTATTCACTGCGTTTTCTGAAAATGTCGATGGCGGTGTAAATGGCTTTGCGAAATGATTCTTCGGAGGCTAAGTTTTTACCGGCGATGTCGTAGGCGGTTCCGTGGTCGGGTGAAGTGCGCACGACCGGCAGGCCGGCCGTAAAGTTGATGCCGTTATTGAAGGCAATGGTTTTAAAGGGAATTAATCCCTGATCGTGGTACATGGCCAGTACCGCATCAAACTTGAAGTAGCTGGAGTTGCCAAAAAATCCGTCGGCCGGATAAGGGCCAAAGGCCAGGATGCCGGTTTGCCTGGCTTTTTCAATTGCCGGAAGAATAATTTGCGTGTCCTGATTGCCTATGGTACCATTGTCTCCTGCATGTGGATTGAGGCCCAGCACGGCAATGCGGGGTTTGCGGATACCAAAATCCTGAAGAAGGGATGTGTTTAAAGTTGTGAGCCGTTTAAGAATTTTTTCGGTTGAAATGGATGCCGGGACTTGTTCGACCGGGATGTGTCCGGTGACCAGGCCAACTTTAAGGCTGTCGCTTAGCATGAGCATAAGGGCATCGTCTTTCTGGCCGGAAAAATACATGTCGAGGTATTCGGTATGTCCTTTGAAATTGAATTCGGGAGATTGTATGTTGTGTTTGTTGATTGGCGCAGTGACCAGGACATCCAGCGTGCCTGCAGCCAATGCACTGCAGGCGGTTTCAAGGGATTTAAAAGCGTACTGGCCCCCCAGAGCTGTGGACTTTCCGATTTCGAAACTTACTTCTTCTTCGTAAAGATTGAGCAGGTTGGGTTTTTTGGGATTGGCCTGTTCGATCTCGCGAATGATGTTAAAACTGAAGTCTTCTATCCCGAGTAATTTACGATGATAAGAGGCTGTTTTTTGTGAGCTGAACAGAATGGGTGTGCAGAGGTCTTCCATGCCCGGGTCGATGAAGGTTTTAATGATGACTTCAAGACCTATTCCGTTGATGTCGCCCTGCGTAATGCCTACCCGAATTTTGTTGGACATGTCTGGTTTTTAAATAAACCCCTAATTTACCGAATTATACCAAACCAACTCAGGTTTTCTGAAAACGAAGCGCCTTTAGTATTCTTAAACCCCTGCCGCACGAATCTGTTTAATAATGCTTAATTTTGATTCATGCAGGTCGGTGAACTTTTAAGAAGGGCGATGAATTTTGAGTTTCTGAGTGTTGAGGAGGGTGTTTTCCTTTTTAACAACGCGGGTACAGCCGAACTTATGTTTGTTGGAAATGAACTGCGAAAAATCAGGAAGCCGGATAACAAGGTTACCTGGATTATTGACCGCAATGTGAATACCACTAACGTTTGTGTGGCCAATTGCAAGTTTTGTAATTTTTACCGGGTGCCCGGACATAAGGATTCGTATATCACTGATATCGAAACGTACAAGGTTAAAATTGAAGAGACTTTCAGGTATGGGGGAGAACAGTTGCTGCTGCAGGGGGGACATCATCCTGATCTGGGTTTGAAATTTTATACCGATCTTTTTCGTGAGTTAAAGTCGTTGTATCCTGGTTTGAAACTTCATTCGCTTGGTCCTCCTGAAATTGCCCATATTACCCAACTGGAAAAATCGACGCATACGGCTGTTCTGAAGGCTCTTATTGAAGCCGGACTTGATTCTCTGCCCGGAGCGGGGGCTGAGATTCTTAACGATCGGGTGCGCAGGCTGATCTCCAACGGGAAATGCAGCGGCAAGGAATGGCTGGATGTGATGCGTGCGGCGCATCAGCTGAATCTGACCACCTCGGCGACGATGATGTTCGGACATATTGAAACAACGCAGGAGCGTTTTGAACATCTGGTTTGGATACGCGAAGTGCAAAGTGAAAAGCCGGTGAATGCGAAAGGCTTCCTGGCTTTTATTCCCTGGCCGTTTATGGATGACGGAACACTTTTGAAACGGAAAAAAGGCATTGCAAATAACGTCAGCGGGGATGAATACGTGCGCATGATCGCACTGAGCCGTATTATGCTTCCGAATATTATTAATATTCAGGCGAGCTGGCTGACTGTGGGCAAACCGGTTGCACAATTGTGTCTGCATGCGGGTGCCAATGATTTCGGGTCGATTATGATTGAGGAGAATGTAGTTTCGGCGGCTGGCGCACCTCACCGTTTTACAGCAAAGGGTATACAGGATGCCATACGGGAGGCGGGCTTTGAGCCTCAGCTAAGGACCCAGCAATATGAGTTCAGAGAATTGCCTGCAGGTACGGTGGAGCAGGTGATCGCGTATTGATTACCTGATGGGTCAGGATGTTTATCTTAACAGGAGCAGATAACCTTTTTTTGTAACCTTGCCTCCGTCCAGCAAACCGGCTTTCATAAAATAGGTGTAGACATCGCCCTGGCAGTCTTTTCCCTGGTAGGTTCCGTCCCATCCCATGGAGGGGTTGGTGATTTCAAAAAGCTTTTCACCCCAGCGGCTGAAAATTTCGACATCAAGTGCAACGATGCATTTACCCCTTACATAAAACACGTCGTTTTCGCCGTCGTGATTGGGTGAGAACGCATTGGGCACAAAAACATCTCCGCAAAAAATATCCTTTACTCGTACGGTTATGGTATCACTCACCGGACAATTGCCGGGGCTGCTGATGACTACTGTGTAGGTGGTGCTTTGAGTTGGATTGGCAAGGGGATTCTGAATCAGGCTGTCGTTAAGGGAGCTGCCGGGATACCAGAGGTAGCCTGCTCCCCCGCTTGCCAGGAGCTGAGCGCTTGTCCCTTTGGTTATTTCAGTGTCTTTGTTCAGGCTGATCAGGGGAAGCGGCAAAACAGTGACGGTTATGGAATCTTTTGCAATGCAGGTTCCTGTCCGGATTGTAACCGTATAGGTTTCGGTGGCTAGTGCGGAGTCTTTCGGGTTGGGAATTGCCGGGTTGCTGAGCCCTGCGGAAGGGGACCAGGAATAAGCGGTTCCGCCTGAAGCGCTGAGCTGAACGATGGAGTCGGGGCAGACGGTCTGATTGGAGCCTGCTGTTGTGACAATGGATCCGGAATCAGAAATGGAGAACTTGACAGCGGAACTGCAGTTGTTGGAATCATTCACCAATACGGAGTAATTCGCTGCCGCTAAACCGGCAGCGGTTTGGTTGCTTGAACCGTTGCTCCAACTGTAGGTGAGCGTTCCTGTGCCACCCGATGAAAGAGCCGTAGCGCTGCCGTTGGCCAGCCCGCAAAAGGAGTGTATGGTTGTGACCCGCGGCGTCTGCAACTGTTTGGGTTGTTTCAGCAAAATGCTGTCAGAAGCGCTGCAGCCATCTGTATCGGTTATGGTAACGGAATAGGAATTGCCCGGCAAACTATCGAGTTGCAGGGATGCGGAGGAATTTATTTCGCTTTCGCCGTTACTCCAGGAATAGGTGTAATTGGCTTTGGCACCGCTGATAGTGGCCAGGATAGAGCCTGAATCCCCAAAACAGGGAATCGGTTTTTTAACGCTGAGAATTACAACGGGTTTAGGGTTTTCCTGGATTTTCGCAGTCTGGCCGATTGTGCAGGAGTTTGCATCTGTCACAGTGATGCTATAGGTCGCTGCCGATAAGCCAGTATTGGTTCGGGCAGATGTGCCGTTGCTCCAATTGTAGGTGAGGGAACCCGTTCCTCCGCTTGCCGATGCAATGGCAATACCGTTGGCCAGTCCGCAGCTTGGATTGGTAATTGAAATGGAATTTATTTTTATTGCAACGGGCTGGGTAATAACCACAGCAGCGGTGTTGAGACATCCGTTGGCATCGGTGACAGTTACTGTATAGGTTGCGCCTGCAAGATTGTTTGCTGTTGCTCCGCTTCCTCCGGATGGTGACCAGGAGTAAGTAAAAGGGGATTGTCCTCCGCTTACCGAAACGCTTGCCTGGCCGTTGTTGCCTCCAAAGCAGGACGTTTCAGTTGACTGCACGCTAAGTGTATCAGAGGCCTTCAATACGGAAACATCATCCAGAAAATTTCCTATTCCCTGAATGTTAAGTGCAGCGTAAACGGAGATAAACCGGATGGAATACTGGTTTCCAAGGCCAAGGGGTATAGTGTAGTTCAGATGGTAATAGCCCCAGGCCAAAGTACTGTCTGCATACGTGCCCAGTATGGTGTCTTTTCCCCCCACAGGCCCGATGGCCACACTCATTGTGTCAACACCTGCGCGTCCTCTGTGTGCAAAGGAAATTTTCAAAGGTGTTCCCGGAGCAACGGTAAAGTTCTGATAAAGGGTTTTTCCGTTGTAATAGGCATTGAGTTCTATGAAATAATCACCGGAATAAGCAGGTACTCCATTGAATCCGCTAACCCATCTTTCGATGTCGCTGTCCTGCTCGGTTGTCCTCCAGCAGGGAAAGGTGGCATTGGTAAACATATCCCAGCCGCCCCCCGGAGGATTTTCGAAGTCGGGGTTGCAGAGTAATTCGCAGGTCTGAGCAGGAAGCTGAATGGGAAGAAAAAAGAGCAGAACCAGCCATTTCATTTTGGGCATCAGTCATTTCATTTTGCGCAAGTTAATTCTATTTTTCTAAATTTGACGCAAATTAAACGGTATGTCTTCCTTCGGATCATCGGCTTTCAATAACCTGCCCATAACGCAGATTAAAATATTTTTTGCACGGATTTTGTACAAGACGGTGAAACTGATTTATCGTAAGGATATCCGCAGGATAGAACGGGACGGTATCCATTACGAAATTGATCTTTCAGAGGGGATTGAACTTTCATTGTTTTTGTTCGGAAATTTTCAAAAGCATGTCAGCCAGAACAGGTTTATCACGATCCCCAAGGATGGAATCATTTTTGATATTGGTGCGAATGTGGGCCTTATGTCGCTGCAGTTTGCGAAGCTGGTTCCGCAGGGAAAGATTTACTCTTTTGAACCTACGCATTATGCCTATCAGCGTTTACTTAAAAATTGTTCACTGAATCCTGAATTGGCTGACCGAATTGTCATAACCCAGACCTTTATTTCGGCTGAAAGTAAAAAAGATGCGGGCATACAGGCGTTTTCGAGCTGGAAAGTGGACGGGAGTAAAGGGGATGTGATGCATCCTCTGCATTTGGGGACAGCGAAACCTACAGAGGGCGTGGCTTCGGTGACCCTCAATGATTTTTGCTCAGCGAAAGGCATACAACGGATTGATTTTATTAAAATTGATACGGACGGACATGAGTTTGAGATTTTAAAAGGGGCAAGTGATACGATTGCCCGTTTCAGACCCAGTATTATTCTGGAAATCGGATTGTATGTGATGACTGAAAAGGGAATTGATTTTACCTTTTATTCGGAGTACTTCGGGAAACTGAATTACAAAATGATGGATGCCAAAACAGGTGAGCAGATTACACTCGAAAACCATAAGAAGCATATCCCGCTCAAGGGAACTATCGATATGCTGGCTTTTCCACTGAAACAGTGAAATGGGTGCAATACTTTAAAGATTGATCTTGTAGAGAAAGCAAGGTTCGATCTGGGATTCTTCGGGAGGTGGAATCTGGTGTATGAGTTCCAGTTTTCCCGGAAATTTTTTGTCAAAAGGTATGAGTATGCGGTGTATGGTATTGACGATATTGCCATCGGCCTTTGCGGGGTCGCGTCGTAAGTTCGCCAGAATGACGTGGGTAATTTTATTTCTGCGGAAATAACTCAGTACGGTATCGGGGTTTGAATACCCTGTGGCTGTGTCTACTGCAATCACCGTATAGATGGGAAAGAATTTTTTTCCTTTTCCGTAAACAAAGGACATGGGGGCTTTGCGGCTTGCTACCAATGCAGAATCGGGGAGATTGCCGGCACACCATTCGCTCATTTGCAGAAAATTTCTCCAGTCGGGTGTGTAACCGTAAAATTTGTCGCCTCTGAGATTTTTTGATAAAATGGGAAGATTATCGGCAGTCTTGCCGAGTGAAGAAAGGAGGCTGGAAGAAAAAATAAGGATCATCAGGCAAAGGATCAGGTTCTGACCGAAACCGGATTTTCGTATCCGGGTGATCTGATAAAGGCCGTAAAAAATAATCATCAGGATGATGGGAATATGAATCATTACAAAACGGGGTTGGTCCCAGCGCTGTTGCAATACGATAAAGGTTGTTCCGGCTAGAAACAGGGTGTGTATGGAAGCGTAGAACAGGTAATTGTTTTTCAGCC
Organism: Bacteroidota bacterium; assembly: GCA_013286385.1. Lineage (GTDB taxonomy): Bacteria > Bacteroidota > Bacteroidia > JABDFU01 > JABDFU01 > JABDFU01. Next base: position 65,635 of record JABDFU010000005.1, on the reverse strand, counting down.
GGTAAGTATAAATTAATCCGAAGGCAAAAAGAAGGATCACAAGAACTGCAACGGGGCCTATGTTTTCCAAGGTTTTTTCTGACATAAACCCGAGTATCTGTAAAAATCTACGGGACAAATACATGCTGCTGTTGTCGAAAAAGCGATTGACGAAACCCATGGCGTGTTCGGTGTTTTCGGGCCCGTCTCCTTTGTAGGGGTCGATGCGGAGCAAAATATTGCTTTGGGATCCGTACTGACTGACGTTTTTCCAAATCAGACTTTTAATGATTTCGAATGGGATTTTGAACAGGAGGTAAGCGGAAAGTGAAAAGAGGGCGTACTTGAATTTTTTCTGCAGCAGAAAATAAAAAATCATTGCCAGGAGTACCACTGCGGCTACATTGCGGGTCATGGTCAGAAAAAAAGACAGAAACCCTACGGCCAGCCAGATTTTGTAATTGCTTTTCAGGGGGACGCTTTCGGATTCTTTGAGTGAGTCGAGCAGTTTGAAAAAGTAAAAAAAGAAAAGGGATTCGACAAAAAGGAAAATGGCTTCGGTATAGGTTTGGCTGGCGAAGTATTGAAAATAGGAATTTACGGCAATGGTAAAGAGCACAGGAAATAAAAGGGCGCTGGGCAAACGGTTACGGAAGCTTTTGTAAAAAAACAAAAGCGCTAAAAAATTGAACAGAACGGAGGTGATTTTGAGCCAGAATAGTTTTATGCCGATGATGGATATAATAAGGCCCAGAAACATAGGATAGAAAGGGGCATTGGCGGTATAGTAATAATGGAGAAAATTGCTGGCATAGTTGTATCCGGATTCGATGTACAGGGAGTCGTCATTTCCTTCGCTGATACGGGTGTTGAAAAGAAAAAAGGAAAAAAGAAGGCAGGCCGCCAACAGGCTGTTTCGAACCGGTTTTTCGTGGAGGTTGAACCAGTTGTCAAGTCTGTCCAAAAGCAAAGGTTTGCTGTTGGACAGGGGCTTGGTTTTAGATACAGGTTTGCTTGCTGGTGGTATATTAGTTTGTTTTTTCACGGCCAATAAAGATATTGATTCCGAATTCAAATCCGGCGTTTTCTATTTCTGCAATTCTTTTGTCGTCTATTGGTACTGGGTTTTGTTTTTGCATTTCGAATACCAGGAGTCCCTGGGTCCGGATGAATTGTACAAATTCGTTGCAGCTGGTACCGGATTTCCGCAGACCATAGGGCCATAGTTCTGTCAGCATTTTGAGCCCTGGATTTTTTTGAATCGTTTTAACCATGCCTTTCAAGGCAGAAAGTTCGAATCCCTGTATGTCCATTTTGATGAAATCGACTTTTGGCTGGTCTGCAGTGAAGTCGTCTATGGAAGTTGCTGGAATGGAGATTTCGTTTTCGAATTCATCTACTTTGTACGTGCGGTGATCTACGTTTAGTAGTTTTGAAGTGTACAGCTTAAGGGTTTTTGTGCTTTCGGCGACTGCTTTGTTTATGGGGAGTATATTGGTATGGCCTTTTGTATTGCTCAGCAGGTACTTGTAGTTAACCGCATCGGGTTCGAAGCAAAAGACTTTGCCTCCGGGGCCGGTAAGTGATGCCAGAATTTTGCTGTAAAAACCGATGTTGGCGCCGATGTCGAGAATTACGTCGTCTTTGTGAATTGATTTTTTTAAAAACGCAATCTCATCTGCGTCCTGGCGGTTTTTAAAACGGGGATACAGGACATTGTAGAGGGGAAAAAAATTACGGAAGAGAAGGTTGCCCAGATGAATCGAAAACCTCTGGGCTATCTTGTTTGTTGTGACCATATTAGGGCAAATATAGTTAAGTCTAAAGTTTAAAAGTCTAAAGTTTAAAGTTTAAAGTTCTGGTTTTTGGGATTTTCAGATTATTACTTGTGGATATACCTGATTTTAGGTAGTTTTGTGTAGTATTTAGAATTGGTCTAAATAAGAATAGCAGGTGAATGAGTTGCGGAGCGGCGAATTAATTTATGATTAATATATTGACAATCAATATTTTGTAATATGATAACAGTAACTGAACAAGCAAAGGAAAGGGCGGTTCTTCTGATGAAAGAGGAGAACAGACCTGAAGGTTCGTTTATCAGAGTGGGCGTCGAGGGCGGTGGTTGTTCTGGTCTTTCGTATAAGCTGGAGTTTGATAATGTTCTGAAGCCTGGCGACCAGCAATTCGAGGACAAAGGTGTTAAAATTGTTGTCGACAAGAAAAGTTTCCTGTATCTGATCGGGACAGAGCTGGATTATTCAGGGGGACTGAACGGGAAGGGTTTTGTGTTTGTGAATCCGAACGCGAGCCGCACATGCGGATGCGGGGAATCATTTTCAGTTTAGCGACTAGCGAATAGGGAGGAACTAAAAATATGCAAAAGCAGAATGAACTAATTGATCAGCAGATCGGGGGCGAGTACAAATACGGCTGGAGCAGCGATATTGAGATGGATACAGCTCCTATGGGGCTGAGCGAGGAGATCGTACGATTTATTTCTAAGAAAAAAAAGGAACCCGACTGGATGCTGGAGTTCAGGCTGAAGGCCTACCGGCATTGGCTGAAGATGGAAGAGCCCAAGCATTGGGCGCATCTGGATTATCCTGTGATCGATTTTCAGAAAATTATTTTTTATGCGGCGCCCAAACCCAAAAAGGAACTGAAGAGCCTGGATGAGGTAGATCCGGAGCTGCTGAAGACGTTTGAAAAACTGGGGATTTCGCTGGAGGAGCAAAAACGGCTGAGTGGTGTGGAAAGCCGCATCGCAGTCGATGCGGTTATTGATAGTGTATCGGTTAAGACTACGTTTAAGGAGACCCTGGCCGAAAAGGGAATTATTTTTTGTTCGTTCAGTGATGCGGTGCAGGAACACCCGGATCTGATCAAACGCTATATGGGTTCTGTGGTGCCAGGTACGGATAATTATTTCGCGGCTTTGAATTCGGCGGTGTTCAGTGACGGTTCCTTTTGCTATATACCCAAGGGTGTTCGCTGCCCGATGGAGCTTTCGACTTATTTCAGGATCAATGCCATAGGAACCGGACAGTTTGAGCGTACACTGATTGTTGCCGATGAAGGTGCTTATGTGAGTTACCTGGAGGGCTGTACAGCCCCTATGCGGGATGAGAATCAGTTGCATGCAGCGATTGTGGAGATTGTGGCCCATGAAAAGGCCGAAGTGAAATACAGTACGGTGCAGAACTGGTATCCCGGTGATGTGAACGGAAAGGGTGGCATCTATAACTTTGTTACCAAAAGGGGGATTTGTCTTGGAGACGATTCTAAGATTTCCTGGACGCAGGTTGAAACAGGATCTGCGATTACCTGGAAGTATCCTTCGGTGATTCTGAAAGGAAATAATTCGGTGGGTGAGTTTTATTCGGTGGCCGTTACCAATAATATGCAGCAGGCCGATACGGGAACAAAGATGATTCATATCGGGAAGAATACCCGGAGCACGATTGTGTCGAAGGGCATTTCGGCTGGCAAGAGCAACAACTCCTATCGCGGGCTGGTGCGCATCAATAAAGGCGCAACGCGGGCGAGGAATCATTCTCAGTGCGATTCGCTGCTGATGGGTGACCGGTGCGGAGCGCATACGTTTCCGTATATCGAAATCAAGGACAAGAGCGCGATTGTGGAACACGAGGCGACTACTTCTAAGATCGGAGAGGATCAGGTTTTTTACTGCAATCAGCGTGGAATCAGTACGGAGAAAGCGATCGGGTTGATTGTAAACGGATATTGCAAAGAGGTGCTGAATCAGTTGCCGATGGAGTTTGCGGTGGAGGCCCAGAAATTATTGGCGGTTTCCCTTGAGGGGTCTGTAGGTTGAGTGGATGAGGTTTAAGAAATAAAGAGTACAACTATGCTGAGTATAAAAAATCTGAAAGCCGGAATCGATGGGAAGGAGATTCTGAAGGGAATTAATCTGGAGATCGGGGCCGGTGAGGTGCACGCAATTATGGGCCCTAATGGTTCGGGTAAGAGTACGCTGAGTTCGGTTTTGGCGGGTCGTACGGATTATGAGGTGACTGGTGGTGAGGTTTTGTTTAACGGAAAAAATCTGCTGGAGCTTAATCCGGAAGAGAGGGCACGGGAAGGTTTGTTTCTGGCATTTCAGTATCCGGTGGAGATTCCGGGTGTGAGTACGATTAATTTTTTGAAGACGGCTATTGCGGAGATTCGGGAATACAAGGGCTTGCCTGCGCTGGAGGCAAAGGATTTTCTGAAAATGGTTAAGGAGAAACAGGCTTTGGTGGAACTCAAGGGAAGCCTTGCGAGCCGGGCAGTGAACGAGGGATTTTCGGGTGGAGAAAAGAAACGCAATGAGATTTTTCAGATGGCTATGCTGGAACCTACGCTCGCTATATTGGATGAGACAGATTCGGGTCTTGATATCGATGCGCTTCGGGTGGTTGCAAACGGAGTGAATAAGCTGCGTTCTTCGACGCGTTCATTTGTGGTGATTACCCATTATCAGCGTTTGCTGGATTATATTGTGCCTGATTTTGTTCATGTGCTTTTTGAGGGAAGGATAGTGAAGTCGGGGGATAAGGAGCTGGCGATGGAATTGGAGAAGAAGGGGTATGGGGAGTTAACGAGGTAAGCGATTAGCGAACCTGCCTGCCTGCCTGCCTGCCTGCCGGCAGGTAGCCCATTAGCCATTACGGGGAGTATTATTTAGAAAGATTAGGGAAGTGAATAATAAAGTGAAAATAGAACAAGAGTTAGCCATGGGCTTTTTGGGGCCTCTTCGCAAAAGGGCCATGGACGCTTTTTTGAAGCAGGGTTTGCCGGGAAGAAAGAGCGAGGAGTATAAGTATTCGAATCCGGAGAAGTTATTCAGGGGAGCAAGTATAAAGCCAGAAAGTTTAGGGTTGGAAAGTGTGAATTTCAATGTTTCGGGGTTGGAGAAGAAACCGTCTGTGTTGGATTTAAAAAAACTTGACAAGGCGCTTCAGGCATTTGAAATTAAAGGCGTGAGCGAGAACAGGGTTGTACTGGTTAACGGAGTTTACATACAGGAATTGTCGGCTTTGCCGGATATGCCTGAAGGGGTTTTGATTTGTTCTCTGGCCGGGGCGCTGACGGATTATCGCTCTTTGCTGGAGAAGCATTTTTCGAAGTATGCGGATGTGGAGGCGGACCCTTTTATTGCGCTGAATACGGCGTATGCCGGGGATGGACTTTTTATGCGGGTTGCGGAAGGTGTTACTGTTGGGAAAACGATACATATTTTGAATGTGATTACAGATGAAGCATCGGCATTGTTGAACAAACGGAACCTGATTTTGTTGGAGAGGAGTGCGGAGGTTGATGTGGTGGAGTCGACTGTTGTTGTATCGGAAGAAGTAAATGTGGGACGGAATGTGGTAAATGAACTCAGCGAACTGATACTGGACGAGCAGAGCAGGCTGAGGTTTTACCGGATGCAGCAGGATTGTGAGGGCTTGAACCTGATATCGACCGTGCAGGTCTTGCAGAAAGCATCTTCGCATTTTGATACGCATACGATTACCCTGAGCGGGGACTGGATGCGCAACAACCTGAATATTGTGGTGGACGCCGAGCGCTGTGAAACGCATCTGAACGGACTGTACATTACAAGGGGGATTCAGCATGTGGACAACCATACACTGGTGGATCAGCGCAAACCTAATTGTGAAAGCAATCAATTGTATAAGGGGATTCTGGCGGATAAATCGACCGGAGTTTTTAACGGAAAGATTTTTGTTCGCAGGGATGCTCAGAAAATAAACGCTTACCAGAGTTCGAAAACAATTTTGCTGAGCGATGATGCTACGGTAAATACCAAGCCACAGCTGGAGATTTATGCGAATGATGTGAAGTGTTCGCATGGGTCGTCGACGGGTCATCTGGATGAGGAGGCGATGTTTTATCTGCGTTCGAGAGGGTTGAGTGAGGAGAGCGCCAAACGAATGTTGCTTTATGCTTTTGCTTCGGACGTCGTGGATACCATCAGAATTGAACCCTTACGTGCGTATGCCAACGATCTGATTTCAAAACAACTTGATTTTGACATCAAAAAATAAAGATTTTCCTATTCTTTCAGGGACGATGAACGGTAAACCTCTTGTTTACCTGGACAGCGCCGCAACGGCCCAGAAGCCGACAGTGGTATTGAAGGCTTTGTCGGATTATTACCTTAAGCAAAATGCAAATATTCACAGGGGCGTATACCGGCTGAGCCAGGAGAGTACGGTTGCATTTGAAAAGGCCAGGGTTGTGGTTCAGCAATTTATTGGTGCGCGGTACGCACATGAGATTGTTTTTACTGCTGGCACCACGGCTTCAATAAATCTGGTGGCAAGTTCGTTCGGAAAAAAATTTGTGAATAAGGGCGATGAGCTTCTGGTTTCAGAAATGGAGCATCACAGCAATATTTTGCCCTGGCAGGTTTTGTGTCAGGAGCGGGGAGCGGTGCTGAAGGTGATTCCGCTTAAGGATAAGGGGGAGCTTGATAAGGGAGAACTTGATCTGGAGGCGTTTAAAAAATTGCTTGGCCCCAAAACAAAATTGCTGGCCTTGACACAGGTTTCAAACACGTTGGGTACTGTCAATCCGGTAACAGAAATGATAGCGCTTGCACATGCTGCAGGAGCCGCTGTGCTGATCGATGGGGCCCAGGCTGTACCGCATATGAAGGTGAATGTGGTTGCGATGGATTGTGATTTTTACTGTTTCAGCGGACATAAATTGTATGGGCCAACCGGAATTGGGGTTTTGTACGGGAAAGAAAAATGGCTTAAGGAATTGCCGCCTTATCAGGTGGGAGGCGGGACTATTAAGACTGTGCGTTTTTCGGGAACTGAATACGCTGAATTGCCTCTGAAATTTGAAGCCGGGACTCCTCATATAGAGGGAGGGATTGGTTTGGGAGTCGCAATTGACTATTTAAATTCGGTTGGGTTGGATCTGGCCGGAGCTTATGAGCAGGAATTGCTGAGGTATGCCACTGAAAAATTATCGGCCATTGGGGGTTTGCGTATCATCGGGGCGGCCGCATATAAAGCGGCCGTGATTTCTTTTGTGGTGGATGGACTGCATGCCCTGGATATCGGAACGATTCTGGATCAGCAGGGGATTGCGGTGCGGACTGGACATCATTGCACCCAGCCGCTGATGGAGCGATTCGGGATTTCGGGGACGGTGAGGGCTTCTTTTGCTTTTTACAATACGTTTGAGGAGGTGGATAAGTTGGTTGACGGGGTGATTAAGGCTTTGAAAATGTTGAGGTCGTGATTTGATCAGGACTATTTTTGAATGAAGTTTGTAAGATGAAGATTAAAGAAATTGAGGAGGAGATTGTTGAGGAGTTTGCACTTTTCGGCGAGGATTGGGAAGGGAAATATGAGCATCTGATTGATCTGGGGAAGTCGCTTCGGATAATAGCTGATGAACTGAAGACTGAAGGCCGGTTGATTAAGGGCTGTCAGAGTAAGGTTTGGTTGCAGTCGGAATTGAAAAACGGGAGGGTTTTTTATACTGCGGACAGCGACGCGATTATTACAAAGGGGCTGGTGGCTTTGATTGTGAGGGTTTTGGGCGATCACAGTCCGCAGGAAATTATTGAAGCGGATATGGGGTTTATTGATCGCATTGGTTTGACAGCACATTTGTCTCCGACCAGGGCGAACGGACTTTTGAGTATGATTAAACAAATGAAAATGGATGCTCTCAGTTTAAGTCTGAAGTCTAAAGTTTGAAAGATGAGGAGTTTAAAAGTTTAGAAATTGTTAGTATATGCCGGCGATTATAACAGCAAAGAATACAGAACTTGTCCAGCAGGTGATCGATATGATCAAGACCTGCTACGATCCGGAGATTCCTGTGGATATCTGGGAACTGGGTTTGATTTATGAAATTAGACTGGATGATGAGAATAATCTGCTGGTGCGGATGACCTTGACGTCGCCTTCGTGTCCGGTTGCAGAAACGCTGCCTCCGGAAGTGGAGCAGAAGCTTGCGGGTGTTACCGGGATTAAATCAGCCAAGATTGAACTTACATTTGAACCGCCCTGGGAGAAGGGGATGATGAGTGAGGTGGCACAGGTGGAATTGGGGTTTATGTAGAAGAGCGATTAACGAATGGCCATTGGCGATTAGGGTTGAACTTGAACAATGGAAATAACAAATAAGGTTGCGCAAAGCGGATTGGTGGAGTTTAACCTGGAGGATTATTATCCCAAAGGCGAGCGGGTGTTGCTTGATATCAAGGATCATTTGTTTCAGGGCTTGATTTTGAAGGAAAAAGATTTCAGGGAGTTTGTGAAGGGGGAGGATTGGGCTACGTATAAAGATAAATTTGTGGCGCTGTATTGCAGCGCCGATGCGGTGGTGCCTACCTGGGCATATATGTTAATGGCTTCAGCGCTGGAGCCTTTTGCAAAGCGGATCGTTTTCGGAGATCTGAAAACGCTGGAGACTGTTTTGTTTACTGAAGCACTTGCCGGAATTCGTGTTGCTGATTTTGAGGATAAGCGGGTGGTCATTAAGGGTTGCGGGAATTTACCTGTGCCTGAGTCGGCTTATGTGGAGATTACACGTATACTGAGGCCTGTGGTCAGGAGTATCATGTACGGGGAGCCGTGTTCGACGGTGCCGGTTTTTAAGAGAAGCGATTAGCTAATCACTCAATTCAGTATGCCCGCACATTCTTGCCTTCCATGAAATTGATGAAGGAACGGTTGACGACTTTGTTACCGCCGGGGGTGGGGTAGTCGCCGCTGAAGTACCAGTCGCCGCTGTGATCGGGACAGGATTTGTGAAGGCCTTCGATGGGCTGAAAAATAATTTCGAGTTCGGCTTTTAAACCTGCAGGACGCAGAAGCTGAGCGATGCGGGCCGATACCTGTTCGTAGGTAAAGGGAGCGTAAATTTCTTTGACGATGTTTTTGATGTTTTCCTTGGGGAGTTCTTCCTGGGCTTTGGCTCTTTCGTAAAGATCTTCGAGAAAGTTTTCGTTGAAGTTTTTGTTGCAATTTTCTTTGAGCAGGGAAATGGCTGCTTCGAATGCAACAAACTCGGTCATGCGCGACATGTTGATGCCGTAGCAATCGGGGAAGCGTATCTGGGGAGCAGAGGAGACGACCACGATTTTTTGAGGACCTAAGCGATCGAGGATTTTAAGAATGCTTTGCTTGAGTGTAGTGCCGCGGACAATAGAGTCGTCGAGTACCACCAGGTTGTCGGTGCCGGGTTTTACTACGCCGTAGGTGGTGTCGTACACGTGAGCGACCATTTCGTCACGGGTGTTGTCATCGGATATGAAGGTGCGGAGTTTGGCGTCTTTGATGGGTATTTTTTCAATCCTTGGTTTTTCGGAAAGAATGGATTTGAGCAGTTCTTCGGTCAGTTTTCCGTTGCCTTCGGGCTTTCCGTTGCCTTCGCGGATGCGTTTAATTTTAAGTTCGTTCTGGTAATTGTGTAATCCGTCTACCAAACCTATGAATGCTACTTCGGCCGTGTTGGGTATATATGAGAACACGGTGTTTTTTAAATCGTAGTTGACAGCCTTGAGTACAGGTTCGGTAAGGGAACGGCCAAGGCTTTTGCGTTCCTGGTAGATGGATGCATCGCTTCCCCTGGAGAAATAAATGCGTTCGAAGGAGCAGGATTTTTTGATGCCTGGTTTGATGATTTCCTGCTCGGAGACGTGTCCGTTTTTTTTGATGATGAGGGCGTGTCCGGGGGTAATTTCTTTTACTTTATCTATGGGGACTTTAAAGGCGGTTTGAATCACGGGGCGTTCGGAGGTGACAACTGCAATTTCTTCGTCCGCGTAATAAAACGCGGGACGAATGCCGTTTGGATCACGTAGTACAAATGCATCGCCGTGTCCGAACATGCCGGCCATGGTATAGCCCCCATCCCATTTTTTGCTGGCGTCTTTGAGTATTTTGACAATGTCTATGCTTCCGGCAATAAGGTCTGAGATGGCCAGGTTGTCGTTGCCTTCAGATTTGAATTTGCGGAAGAGCCGTTCGTTTTCTTCGTCGAGGAAATGTCCGATCTTTTCCATGACGGTGACGGTATCTGTTTTCTCTCTGGGATGTTGTCCCAAGGCGACGAGTTGATCGAACAACTCGTCGACATTGGTGAGGTTGAAGTTGCCTGCAACGACCAGGTTACGGGTTTTCCAGTTGTTTTGTCTGAGGAAAGGGTGGCAATGTTCAATGCTGTTGCCTCCATAGGTACCGTAGCGCAAATGCCCGAGCAGGAGTTCGCCTGCGAAGTCAATGTTGTTTTTGAGCCATTCTCCGTCTGATGCTCTTTCGGGTTTGGCCTGAAAGGCATTTTGGAAAGGGGCGTTGATGCGGTAGAATATTTCTTTGATGGCGTTGCCTGCATTGGATCGCTGGCGGTTGATGTAGGCCGTACCCGGCCGGGTATCGAATTTAATGGCAGCTACTCCGGCGCCGTCCTGGCCGCGGTTGTGCTGTTTTTCCATTAAGAGGTAAAGTTTGTTTATTCCGTAAAGGGCTGTTCCGTATTTTTCCTTGTAATATTGCAGCGGCTTGAGAAGCCGGATAAGGGCTATGCCGCATTCGTGTTTGATCTGGTCGCTCATCTGTGGATCGGGTCGCTTGTTTTGGTTGCCAGAAGGACAAATTTACGGATTTAAATCCAATCGGAGGCCGTTAATAGCGGCCTCCAAAAGTGCCGTTTCTTACGCTAAAATTAATTCTGGCGTTTATTACCCCGAGGGCGTATAAAGCAGGCTAAGGTTTGTTAAAGCAAACCCAAGTCTGCTTAATACGCGACGACGCGCCTGACGATGTTGTCCCGGCTGCCGGTGACGGTGAAGAGATAGACGCCGGCTCCGTGAGTGAGGAGGTTGTAGTTTTTGCTGTAGGTGCCGGCGAAACTGTAGAGGGTTTCTGTTGAAATCAATTGGCCAAGAGCGTTATAGACGGTGATGGTGTAATTGTCGGTTTCAGAGGAGGAGGTTTGGAAATCGAGCAGGTAGTCGCCGCTGGAAGGAATCCTGGAAACAAAGAGGGAGCCGGGGGTTGAGAAATTTACGCTTTGTATGTCGGAGTAGGTGTATTTGCCATCGTAGTCGGTTTGTTTTATGCGGTAATAGGAAATTCCTTTGTAGGGAGCGTAGTCGAAGGACTCGTAACTGTGTTTAACGGAAGTCGTTCCGGAGCCTTTTACCGTATTCAGGTCTTCGAATTCAATACCGTCCTGGCTACGTTCGACGGTGAAAAAATTGTTGTTGGTTTCGGTAGCGGTGACCCAGTTTAGTTTTACGTAGGAGTTGTTTTCAGGCTGGGCGGTGAAGGATAAAAGTTCGATTGGAAGGGCACTTGAAGCACAGAGTACTTCAGGGGTTAATTGTACGGGGGCTACCGTAGGAGAAACAGTTACTTTATTTGCTCCCTGCCTGAACTGATAAACGATGGGCGTTCTGGAATTTAACTGGTTGCCGCCGGCTAAGGTGCGAGGTGTGTTAGACGTAGAAATGGAATATTGCTCAGAAGAACTGCATCCACTGGACATGGATAAGCCGTTTATCTTTACGGTGTAATTTCCGGGTCCGAACCCGCCAGAATAGCGTGTAACTCCCGAAATCACAAAATTACTTCCGGAGCCCAACTGATCAACCTGGGGGCCTATATCGCCCCCAAACGAGCCATCTTCTCCATCCATATTCGGTGTTCCATACCCTGAGGCTTTTAAAACCGTCCCGGATGAATTGACTTCAAGAAAGGCCATGTCATACGAATTGGAGTTGGTAGAAACGGAGCCGCAACAGGTTCCGTTAAGCAGGTTAGGAGTCAGTTCGACCCCGATTATAAAGTTACCCTGGGTCGTCTGCTTTAGTGACCAGGGGAAGACGTAATTGGTTCCAAATGCAATGGAATTGGCCCAGACAATGTTTCCAGTTGCATTGGCCAATCGTGCTATTTCTACTGCTCCGGTGGACTGGGATTCCATAATAATAATTACATCATTGCTGGCATCGGCAATGTTTACTGCGGCAATTCCGACGGCCATCTGATTTGCACTCGCCTGGTTGGAGATATAATATGTTTTGCACCATTGAACGGCACCTGCTGAATTGGTTTTTAATACAAATGCTTCTTTATCTGCAGGATTTCCCCCGCCGATCAGCTCACTCCAGTGGTCTACGGTATATCCACAGATAAAAATATTATGGTTGGCATCTTCGACCAGACTAACCCCAACCTCATCTCTGGAAGAATCGATCATGTTGTTGGGAGGAGTAAAATCCCAATAACAAAAGGTACCCGTTGTGTGATTGTAGGGAGTTGGCTGAGCAGGTGTCCATCCGCCTCCACAATAAGCGAGATTCCACTCCATTACGTATCCATCGTTTCCGGAAGCCGTGGCTGTGTCGCCATTTGCTCCGGTACGGATTAGAAAAATGTCAGACCCTCTTTGATAGGCAGTGCCGTTGTACAAATCATCTGCAGGATATCCTATTCCGGCCGGACAGCCTGAAGCTGCAGTAAAAAAGCTTGGCCAGGAACTTGTATTGTAGGTCTCCTGCATTTGTCCGGTCATTCCTAAGTCTCCATTCGCAAGAAGAATGGCATCACTTGCTTCTCCGGTTCCATTTCGGACATTGTTGATGTAACGGTTGTATCCGAAGTCAGAAGAAACGGTGCCGGTTGTATGGTTGAAAATTCCCAAAAATGCGCTGGTTGGCGGCGTATTGCCATCAACCCCTGAAATGATCGAATTGGTACTGTTAAAATACCTGAGCCTTTCAATAGTACCCCAGCCCGGCGTCCCGTAATAATAACTGTTCATTAAATTTCCCATGGTATCTGTGACTGTCACGGCATTTACAGGAACACTGCCGGGGGCCATTCCCGGTCCGGCCAGAATCATTTTGTTGCCGTTAACGTAGGATGTCCATTGGTCAGCCTGATAAACGGACGCATTGGTGTAGGTTGCCTGAAAAACATTTGAGTTGGGATTGTAGCGATAGGTACCCTCTGAGCTGTAGGTTGTGCCGGCAGAATTGGTGGCAAAGGCATAAAAATAATAGGTTGTGGAAGGATTTAACCCTGTTACCACTTCACTGAAATTTCCCACTCCAAAGGATCCGGATTGGGAAACAAGGGTTCCGCCAGGAGGCGAAAAACTACTGGTGCTGTAATAGACTCCTACAGTAGTGGCATTTCCTGAACCAACGGAAGAAATGACTCCACCGAGATTAGCGGAAGTTGAACTGTTGGTTGAACTTATTGTTGAGGAAAGTGTGGGAGGACAAGCAATGCCTGTCCCGGCGGCAGCGACGTTTAAAGTAGTTGCCCCTGTACTTGAATTGGTAATGTTGCCACTACTGCCTCCAACCGAAGTTGGAGAATATTCAACGTAAATTGGAGTTGCATAAACCGTTCCTGAGGAGGGCCAGACCTGGGCTGAACTCGCATAACCTGAGCCACTGCTGACCAGAAATCCGGCGGGAGCAGTAATTGTGATTGCCGTGGTTAGGGAGGTGCCTGAAACGGTGTATGTTTGTGCACCGGACACCTGGTTGGTACACTCAGTTCCAAAATTGGATAAAGAACCTGAAACGGTAATTGTCGGGGAGGTGTAATTTACCGTAACTATGGCAAATGAACTTCCGGTTAAACCGGCATACCAGCCCCAGACGAATCCGCCGGTAACCTGAAAAGAATTTGTGCCCCCAATGGAATAGGCGGAGGTGGGCAGGGAAACCGTTTGGGTGTAGTCGACACTGCTGCAACTGTAGTTACAATAGGTTGGGGAAAACGATGTACCGCCTGAGGTTCCATTAAGAGCAGTTGTATAGGTGCTTCCGCATTCGTATTCGTAGGTGACCATAAATTCTATGGAAACTGCAGTTATAGTACTGCCGGAAGGAATAACATCCGTCCATTGGCAGCCTTGTGCAGGATCTCCGCCTTCGGTTCCGAATCCCCAATAGGAACTTGAAGAACATTCATTACCCATGCCGGTTAATTGCGAAGGAGACGTAATGTAATAGGTTTGTGTTTGCGCATTGGAACACAAGCCACTTAGCAAAACGGCGAAAAGAAATACACTACGAAAACACCAGAGGCTTAACCTTTTCATTTTGTTTGAGCAATTTCCTTGCCCAATTTAGTCTTTCTTATTGTTAAACGGAAATTGACCCAGGGAGGTTGCAAGGATAATTGAGAAAATCAGGCTTAATTATGGCCCAATAAGGCCTAATTAAGCCGTAAAATTGGTTGGGAGGGAAAGGTAGGAAGTTTCCGACTTTTAAGGATCTGGTATTGTCAACTGATTTACTAAAATCCCCAAAGTAAATTAGTAAAAACCAAAGCAAACACACTTCCTAATTGTATATTCGTGCAAATTAAAGCAGACAATGACTGAACATGGATCTGGTAGGTTCGCAAATCTAATTGTATGAACAAACAAATTGTCGGTAACTACAACAATGCAAAGGGTTCGGTTGCACTAAAGAAGAACAGTGTTGCCGGAAAGATGATGCTTTTCTTTTCTCTTTTCTTTTTTTGTTTTTCATTTTCAAATGCCCAAAGCATTGGAAAACTGTGGGGAATGACCTATGCCGGAGGCGATAGTGGCGGAGGCGTAATCTTTAACTATGATGCCCTTATTTCGCATGATAGTATTGTACATCCTTTTCCGACTTCGGGAACAAATCCAAACTATACAAACCTTATTCAGGGTACTGATGGCAATCTTTATGGAATGACGCAGGATGGCGGTGCATCCGGTTATGGAACAGTATTCAAATGCAGCACTTCAGGCGCTATGACCCTGTTACATAGTTTTGCCGGCGGTGCTTCGGACGGACAATACCCTTTAGGGAGTCTTATTCAAGGCAGCGATGGCAACCTCTATGGCATGACATTTAACGGCGGCCCGTCGGGTAACGGAACTGTGTTTAAATGTACTACTACAGGCACGGTAACTTTGTTGCACGGTTTTGCCGGTGGCGTTTCGGATGGAGAGTACCCTTTGGGAAGCCTTGTCCAGGGAGGTGATGGCAACCTTTATGGTATGACAAATCTGGGAGGTGCATCGGGCGACGGAACCTTGTTCAAGTGCAGTACCACGGGAACAGTAACCCTGCTTTATAGTTTTACAGGTGGCACTTCTGATGGCTCTGACCCTCAAGGTAATCTTATTGAGGGCAGCGACGGCAACCTCTATGGCATGACTCCTTATGGCGGCGCATCGGGTTACGGAATTCTATTCCAATGCAGCACTTCAGGAGCTATGACGCTGCTGCATAGTTTTGCCGGCGGCGTTTCGGATGGTCAGTCCCCCTATGGCAGCCTTATCCAGGGAAGTGATGGCAATCTTTATGGCATGACCTACCAGGGTGGTTCTTCGAATGACGGAACTCTGTTTAAATGCAGTACTACTGGAACACTGACCCTTCTGCATAGTTTTGCTGCCGGCGTTTCGGACGGCCAGTACCCTTATGGCAGTCTTATCCAGGGCGGCGATGGAAATCTCTATGGCATGACACAGAATGGTGGCGTATCGGGTGATGGAATACTGTTTCAATGCAGCACCACCGGAACAATAAACCTGCTTCACAGTTTTTCAGGTGGCACCTCTGATGGCTACAATCCACTTGGCAGTTTAATTCAGGGGAGCGATGGCAATCTCTATGGAGTGACCTATCAGGGTGGCGCATTGGGATATGGAATTATATTCAAATGCAGTACTACCGGTACGGAAACCCTGCTTTTTACTTTTGGCGTTACTTCAATTGGCTATTACCAATATGGCAGTCTCATTCAATGCAACGATGGCAATCTTTATGGCATGACCTATCAGGGTGGCTCATCAGGAGTCGGTACAATTTTCAAGTGCAGTTCCACAGGAGCGGTGACTATACTGCATAATTTTGCCGGCGGTATTTCTGACGGAAAGAGACCTTACGGAAATCTTATTCAGGGCAGCGATGGCAACCTTTATGGCATGACACAGTATGGCGGTTCATCGGATGATGGAACATTGTTTACATGCAGTATGGCGGGAGTAGTAACTCTGCTGCATAGTTTTTCAGGTGGCGCTTCAGATGGTCAGGGACCTATGGGCAGCCTGGTCCAGGGCAGTGATGGCAACCTCTATGGTATGACCCAGGCTGGGGGTGCATCGAATTACGGCACGTTATTCACCTGCAGCACTGGAGGAACACTGACCCTGTTGCATAGTTTTACGGGCGGCACTTCTGACGGTTCCGGACCCCAAGGCAGCCTAATTCAGGGCAGCGATGGCAACCTTTACGGCATGACGCCGGCTGGGGGTGTATCGGGTAATGGTACCCTATTCACCTGCAGTACCACGGGAACACTGACCCTACTGCATAGTTTTTCAGGCGGAGCTTCAGATGGCGAGTCCCCTTATGGCAGCCTTATCCAGTGCAGCGATGGCAATCTCTATGGTATGACCTACCAGGGTGGCCTATCCAATAAAGGAATCTTATTCATCTGCAGCACCACCGGAACAATGACCCTTCTGCATAGTTTTGCCGGCGGCTCTTCGGATGGAGAGTCCCCCTATGGCAGCCTAATCCAGGGCAGCGATGGCAACCTCTACGGCATGACACAAGGTGGGGGTGCATCGGATGATGGTATCCTGTTTAAATGCAGCACTTCCGGCACAGAGACCATTCTGGAGGATTTAAACGGAATTGTGACCGGTAGTTCGCCTTCGGGCAACTTATTTGAAGCGATGAGTACCTCTGTTCAAGTCGGATGTAAAACCCTGACAGCTGCTGTACGGGGACCCGGCAGTCCGTTTTCCTATCAGTGGTCGACCGGTTCAACTTCTTCAAATATTACTGTCAGCACTTCAGGTACCTATTCCGTCACAGTAACAAATTCAACCGGAATCACTGTCAGTGCAAGCACAACTGTAACCTATAACCCAATCAGTCTTACGGCCGGAAACGATTCAGCAGTGTGTAACGGAGCATCTGCCGGACTATCCGTATCCTGCAACGGAGGAACAGGTGGGATAACCTTTACCTGGATGCCTGATACTTTAAAAGGAGAGACAGCAAGCGTGGTTCCTTCAACGACCACAACCTATACCGTTACCGCAACTGATGTCAATAACTGCACGGCAAAAGCCGAACAGGTGATAACGGTAAATGAGGTACCGGCCATCACGACTCAACCATTTCCAGGCGGTCAGGGCGGATGTCCTGGTTTTTCTGCAACGCCTATATTTGTTACCGCTACCGGTTCGGGTCTCGGTTATCAGTGGTACAGCAATACTGCCAAATCAACTGTAGGCGGAACGTTGATTGCCGGCGCTACCTCCAGCAGTTATACACCGGTGACCACAACTGCGGGCAGATTGTATTACTATTGTATTGTCAGCGGAACATGTGCTCCTGAACTCAGCAGCAAGGTGTCCGGAGTGGTGCTGGTGAATCCGGACACACCGGCAACACCGGGTGCCATTTTGGGCAGTGCAAGTCAATGCGGCGGTTTGAGCAGTCAGATCTATGGCGTCCCCCCCGTTGCCAATACGGACAGCTATAACTGGACGGTACCGACGGGATGGACAATAACCGCTAATGACGGAACCGATTCTATTACCGTAACAACGGGGGCTGCTTCGGATAATGGAACCGTCACTGTTACGGCAGGGAACAGCTGCGGCACCAGTGCGGCTTCCTCACTTACTGTTACCGTGAATGCGCCGACTACGGATACGCTTATTGAAACGGCTTGCAGCAGTTATACGCTGAATAGCTCTACGTATACTTCCTCGGGAACCTACACGCAGAATCTCAGCAACCGGGGAGGCTGTGACAGTACATTAACACTGATCCTGACCATTAAACCTTTGCCAACCCTGTCAATCCGTGGCAAGAGCAACCTATCCATCGGCAGTACTGATACCTTAACTGCAAGCGGAGGGATAAGCTACATCTGGACAAGTGGAAGTACGAGTGATACGACCATTGTAAAACCATTTAACAATACCGTCTATATAGTGACTGGAAAAGATTCGTCCGGTTGTGTAAATACGGACAGCATTACCGTAACACTTGAAACTACCGGAATACGTACTATTTCAAACTCAAACTCAACAACACTTTATCCGAACCCAAGTGTCGACAGGATAAATCTTTCGTTTGAAATGCAAGAATCTGAAAAGGCAGCAGTGATAGAAATAATCGATGTAAGCGGTAAAGAGCTGATGCTTCAAAATACCCTAATTGGCAGGAACAAAAATCTGTCATTGGATGTCAGCACGCTGACACCGGGAGTTTATTTCATCAAGGTGACAACACCTGATTATTCACAGGTGCTGAAGTTTGTAAAACAATAAAATCCAGGCCCCGTGGGGTTAAGCGGTCCTTTTACTTTACAATAATTTTCTGTTTGTAAATTGCAGACTGGGAAGAACCGACTACCGTATATACTCCGGCAGGCAAGAATTGGGTCTGGTTAATGGATTCAACCATATTGCCGTTCGGGTCACTAAATGTGACTTTGGAATAAATGGTCTGTCCAAGTACGTCCAGCAGAACAAGTAAAACCTGCTCATTTGCCGGAAGCCCGTTCAATTTAACATTTATACTTTGGCTTGATGCAGGACTAGGGAAGACCGACATTGCCCCACCGGAATTGGAATCAAAGTTAACCGGCACAATCTGTGAGAACGTGTACTTTCCGTCGAAGTCGGTTTGTTTCAGCTGATAGTAAGACAAACCTGAATAAGGTGTGAAGTCATATTCCTGGTAATTGTGCAATTCGGAAGTGGTTCCTGCACCTGGTATCTGCATGAAGGGATCAAAGTTGATTGCGTCCTTGCTACGGAAAAGTGTGAAATAGTCGTTGTTGGTTTCGCTGGCGGTTGTCCAATTTAAATCAACGCTTCTGTTGGTGTAAATTGGAGTAGCAGTGAAGTCAAGGAGTGTAATCGGAAGCGCTACCTGTCCCGATTTTTTAAAGCTTATCGCAAAAGGGGAGAAGGTGCTGATTCCGGAAACGGACTGTGAGAAATATCCGCCTGCAGTAGGTATGGTCCATGGTCCCAAGGTTTGACTGGAGTTAAGGTTAGTTGTAGCCGCCAAAGCAGACGGGTTGACCCAGCCAAGAATCTGATAGGTCGAAGATGTTACCGTCTGGCTTGAGTAGGTTGTGGTAAATGAGGCTGCTAAAGGAGCGCTCGGGAGAACGGCGTATTCACCTATATAAGGAGCCTCTGTATACAGCAGCATTTGATCCTTGTAACTATTGAAGGCAGTGCCTCCTGCCCCTGTGACATTACCTGCTGCCTGGCTTGCATTTCCCGGACCATTTGCGACTCCGCCAAAAAGATCGGTGTAATGATCAATGGTGCTTTGTGTGCCGATGGTGAATCCATTTGCCCCCAGATTGTTGGAGTAGAGCGTTAGGTTTGCACTTGGACTGGCCGCAGATGATGATATGTACCAGGTAAAGGGGGTTGCAGAATTGGGCGATGCAACACTGAGGGGTGTGGCTGCAGCATAGTTCGTCGGATACATCAGGGTCTGAACACCCGGCTCGACGTAGGCACTGAAATTAGACACGTTTGTACTGGTATTGGCTATGGAAAGCGGCGTAAAATTCGAAGTGCTTGAACCGATCGGGAAAGGTATGGCAGCCGTACTTAAAGCTCCGCCACTACCCAAACCGTTAATTTGCAGATAACCTATGTTGTTTTCCCCGAGTCCGATTGAATTGGCTACACTGGTTGCACCCGGATTGGTTATGATGTAACTTGTATTGCTGAAGTTGGCAACTGCCTTGGATAAAATCAGGTTATTGAAAACCGTACCGGCTGCGCCAGGGTATGGACCTATGCTCAAAAATCCTGCGGTAAGGGTAAGGTTATTGGTGACATTTATATTTGCTGGACCTGAGGCGTCACTAAGACTGACAATATTGCTGCCTGCAGCAGCCGTATTATCTATGGTAAGATTGTACAGCGTAATACCGCTGCCACCCGTAGTGAAACTTTGATCGGCTGTGCCATCCATGTTGACGGTACCTAATCCCTGAGTGAAGGTACCCAGGTTTGAAAAATTTCCGCCATCGCTAAGTGTCTCTGCTGTGGTAGCTGCGGAAGAAGCAAAGGCGAAGGTTGCACCGGATTCGTTGGTGAAACCACCGACACCGGATAATGTCCCACCGGGATAGGAACCGGAAAAATAAGTGGCGAATGAAATAGTACCGTAGTTGGCTATGGCGCCGGATGCAGTCAGATTGGGAGCTGCACCATAATAATCATTGTCCATATAAAGGAAAGCACCTGCGTCTACAGTAAGGTTGTTTGATAATGAGTGCGTGCTTCCTGAAACGTGGGGCCAGGAGAAACCAGGACAGGTCTGGGTGCCATTGCTGATAAATACATTGTTTGTGGCTGTTGGATAGTTTGCAGCTGTCATCAGCGTCCAGGTACTGCCACCACCCCATTGCAGCCAGTTGGTGCCCAGGGTATAATCGTTGGATGAGTAACCTGCCCAGGCGTAATCGCCTGAAACCATACCATTTGTAGTACTTGGTGCGGCATTGTTGACAGTGAGCGTATAGGTCGGGGAAGTCACAGTGGAAAGACAAGCCGAGCCGCCTACAAGGTAAAATTGGTCCCCGTTGGTGGGATTGGAAGCTCCGTATCCGGCTTCGGTAACTGAGTATCCCGACTCCAGATTCAGCGTATTTGTATTGTATCCGCTGCCCGGGGCAGCCATCGCTGTTATCGCCTGGAACCCGGCATCCCCAAAGGGCTGTCTGTACCAGAGGCAGGGTGCACCGGGTGGATTGGTGTACTGCAGCGTAGCCGTTCCAGGAGTAGCACTGCCTGCACAAGTCGACATGGTCTGGCTGCCCGTTGTTGTTGGTGCAGTTACAGCTGTAATTGTTACGGTAGGTGACATGGCCGGGGATGAAGCAGAAGCGGAACAACCAGAGGATGTTCCGGTATAATAAGATGTGGAATAAGAGAAACTGGCGCCTGTACAGGCGGTAGCGCCCCAGGTTACACTGAGGGTTCCCTGATTTATTCCTCCGGTTGCCTGTGCCCAGGTGTATCCGGTTGAGGAGTTTACTGTGAAGTCGGAACTGCAGCCGGAAACCGACCATGTGATGGTTCCTCCGGAAGCGGCTGTCAGGTGGCTGGTATCACCTGTGCAAACATATCCGGTCGATGGGTTGATATCGTAAGTGACTGTAACGGGAACTCCGGGTGCGCTGGGAGCGCCCATTGAAGATCCGGTATTGTAGCTCCAGTTGTTGGGAATAACAGGAACGGTCATGAGCACGCAGGCGGTCGGATGGTTGCTGCCGCAGGCGTTGGTTTCGTCTTCGTAGCGTGAATAGTAATTTGTTGTTGCAAAGGGCAAGTCTACGCCACCGGAAGAACCCCCATTGTAATAGGTCGGCAGGTTGTCAAAATCCATAGCTGTGGGAGTTGAGGTAGGATTTGTCCAGCCACCGGAAGGACCCATGTTCTGGGAACAGGCAGTGCCGACAAACAAATTGGTACCACCGCTTGAGGCAAGAGCGGTAACCATGTCGTTTACTGTATTCAATGCGGCGGTAATGGAAGCAGCTGTGGAAATGGGCATAGTAAGGGTATAAGGCTGGGAAACGATCCCCTGATTAACTGTTGTAAACAAATGTGTTGAATTGTAATATCCCACAATCGGAACAGACTGCCACGAAGCGTTTTGGTTGCCCCGGTACATGAAGGTAAGGGAGCCGCCTACCATAGCTGAAGTGAAAGAGGTTCCGGTACCGATGATGGGAAACCAATTGACAGTGAAATTCTGGGGTGTCGCAGTAGCATGAGAGCTGGCTATAGTCAGTGCTGCGTTGGTATAGGCCTGGGCAGTAAAGGTGCCTGCTGCAAAAGAGCCGGAAATGTTGCCAATGTATTCTGTTGTACCGTCAGCCAAAGTGATCTGGGCTCCGTTGTAATCTGAAGTGAATCCGTCGGTAGGGCTCCAGGACCAGAAGGTAATGACTCCGGCTCCTGTTTGGGAAATGACAGGGTTAATTACAGCCCGTACATTGTTTTTGGTATAATTGCCGGAAACGGTCAGTGCAGTAGATGTGTTTGAGGTAATCAATTCATAGGATCCGTCATTCCAGACTAAAGGGGTGTTTGCAGGAATGGTGGTAGGGAAGAGTCCGTCAGTTGCATCTCCGGAACCTATTGTAACCGTACTGCCTGTTTGAGAAAGTCCTGAAAATGATTCGGTGATGTAACTGGTAAACTGCGTGCGGACAGCTGGATAAGCCGTTGTAACCTCTGAAGAACTGGTGTAACCGGAAATCGGAACTGCCCACGGAACCCCATAAGGGTTTCCTATGTTCATACCTGCGACTTCAGGAGTCCAGTAGCCCGAACCGAAAAATGCAGTCATGGTTTCCGTTGTGTTGGGGTCGATAATTTCATCGGTCACCCATTGGTTCTGAACAACTGTTCCGGGATAAGTGGAGGTATACCAGTCAGAGCCATTATCGGTACTCCAATAAGTTCCAAAAGGGGTTCCTGCATAAAGTGTACTATTGGAATAGCACAGTGACCTGACCACCTGTAAACCTGTAACGGGATTAGTTGGCGCATATAAAGAGGTAGACGGGAGCAGGGTACCGCTTGTAAAGTTGCCGTTTACCTGAGTAGCCGTAATAGGCATTATAATGGTAAAACTAACATTGGTAAGCCCAGTACTGGGCGCCTTGTTTACGACCAGGCTTCCTCCTGAGGAGGAGCCTCCTGTATAACTGGTTATACGGACACCCATTCCGCTATTGGCGCCGGAAGTGTAAACCAGCCACCCGCCGGACATCGAGGAGGTAAAAACAGCCGTGCCTGTGGCACTTACTGTTGTGCTCGCAGCACCCTGGGATGCTGTTCCGGTATTGTAGGTGGTGATACTCATTTTGGTAACTCCCGCGTTTTCAGTTCCGATGAATACCGTGGAGGTGCCGGGAATCGCGGAAACGCTTCCGGCTGTGATGCAATTAACGTATCCTGTTGTGATCTGAGTCCAGGTATGGCCGGTGTCGGCTGTAAACCAGGCTCCTGTGGGTGTGCCGGCGAACAAGCCAACGCCTGTCATATAGTAAAGTGAGGTTATACACAAGCGGCCCGATCCCGGACTGCTTGAAACACTGCCCGCATCGGCAAGCAGCTGTGTGGAAACAGCTGCGTTGGAGTTGGCGCTGCCAAGACCGTTTGCCCATATAAAGCTACTGGCAGAACCACTGGACGGAGAATAAGCAACGCCCATTCCCCAGGTTCCGGCAAAGATGTTGGTGCCGGTGCCAGCGACGGAGGTAAAGCAGGAACCGCCATTTGAAGCGCTTAAGCCGGTAGTAAGTTTTGTAAAGCCACCTGCAGGCGAATTTGTTGAAGTTTCCTTGTAAAGTCCGTTGTTGTTGGAATAAGACGGCGCAGTGGGGCCGTTCACCGGGTCTTTGTAACCTGCAGCCATATAGGTGAAGTTGTTAATGGAAGCAACCGCATTGGCCCAGATGGGGTTAAAGTACGCTCCGGAGGCGGCTGTCCAGGAAGTGTAAGGGCTCGCAGAATAGTACAATCCCGAGGTAACGTTACTGACTCCGGCATTACCTGACCACATACCACCTGTACAGGCATACAAATAAGGCGTGCCTTCGTTAATATAAGCGAGGTAGGAAATGTCATTCATGCCGGCAGGGCCCGTATTGTTATTGAGCAATTTCGTGTCTACATAGGAAATTGCAGTGCCTGCCGCAACGGTTGCGTTGGCAGTGGAAAAAACACCACCACTGGGTTTTGCGTTAGCCATACCGGTCTGCAATGGGCACGCTCCCTTAAAGTAGGTGGTCCTGACAGTGGCTCCGCTGCCATTGCCGGCGGAACAGCATGAAGTGGGTGTGCCACCGCCTCCTTGCTGAATGGGAAAATCAATACTTGGAGTCTGACAAAAAACATCGACGGGAGGATACATGTATACCGGCATAACACTGAGCTGGTTTGCATTGATTGTAGATTGGGTGGCGGCGTAGGATCCGCAGAGAATGTTGTGTCCGACACCACAGCCGTTGGGGCTTGTCGCATCACTGACCATTACTCCGAATCCACGGGGGGCGACATCGGAATTTGCACCTATGGCACTGGCCGGGACTGTCAGGGTTACAGAGGTTGATCCTGCCCCTGGAGTTGTGGAGGATATGAAACTGCTCACATCTCCCGGAACGGCTCCGTTGTCACCAGGAGATCCGCCGTTTCTGCTTCCCAGTTCGTACAGGGAAAATGTTGTGGTTGCAGTAGTGGTGTAAGTGGATGAGGTACCGGGTGTCCAGACCAGAGATGCTCCTGTTCCTACACAGACCGGTGAGGCTGTTGATATGGTAAGTGATGGACCTGTTGTACTGCTGCAGCAGTTGACACTGGTTTCGTTCATGCCGTTTCCATAGTAGGAACCTGCAGTCCATCCCGATGCATCCAGATTGCCGGCAGGACCTGAGGTTCCGTAAGCAGTAGCGGTGCTGGTTGTAATGGCAACCTCATTCAGGTATCCGGGAGCGGGACCAAAGGTGGTGTTGGAACCCGGAGTGAGGACCAGCACATTCCCCGCAACAGAGGTCTGCATAATTACAGGGGCAAACTGGTAGCCATTCATCCCTCTGGTATTTGAGTTCGGGGTTGCCTGATTGTGAGAAATCGGAGTAAGTGTAAAACTGCTGGTAGCTGTTCCGCCGCTCGGAGTGATGATGTTGGGCGTGTAATCGGAGCTCGGGAAGGCATAAATACTGTTTGCGGCCGGGGCAACATCGCAAACGGAAAGGGAAGCGTTGTTGATGTTGTTACTGGTAGCCATGGAGTAGGTTGGCTGAATGGTATTGTAGTACCAGTCGTTGCCTGAAATTTCGAAATCTGCAACACCCGTATAACCTGAAAGGATGTATGGTCCTGCACTGGTTCCTCCCATTGACCCAAATTCGGAACCTCCCCACCAGGAATTGTACCCGTTGCTTTGTTTCCAGTACACATTGTAAACTCCTGAATTGCTGGGATCGTTGATGGTAAGGCTAAAGGATACAGGTTCTCCGTCATATACCAGCGGGGAGTTTGGTATCGCACTGGCAAAGGCGGCGGTGTTTGAACTGACCACTGCGAATCCGGATGTCAGAGAGGAAGTAGTGGCTGAATAAGTGATCGGAACCAGTTGCAAAATGACCGGGGCTCCGAAATTCGAATAGGTAGTTGAGTTCGGAGCAGATGTATTTACAGCCTTAATCCTGAAATAATATCCTGTGGCGTTATAGGGCAGATCGGGAGATGTGGTGGCTGAACTTGGATTCCAGGTAATAGTGGCGGCAGTTGAGCCGCCTTGCTGAGGGAGAACGGCACCAGGCCCTCCGCTGATCAGGAAATCTATAGGGCTGGTAAAGGATGAACTCAGGGAAGCTTCTACATAAAAGTCATTGGTAGCACTGCCTCCGCTGTAGGAAAAGGAAAAAATAAAGGATGTACCGGGGGCATACGTACTCAGTACCTTACTTTCATTTCCGTAATACCCGTTGTAAACGTGATCCATGGTATCTGTAGGGCCGGCCGCAAGGTTGTTTGTGAAGCATGAATTACAGGCCGAATAGCTGGCGTTGTTGTAGTTGTTGCCCGGACTTGCAGCGGCGAATACAGGAGATTTGTTTCCGTTGCTGCCACCATCAACGTAAAAAATCTGGTAGCTCGAAGTGGAAGGTATGGCTGTTCCTGTATATCCCTGATAAACAGTAAGTGTAGGAGCAACGGTGAAGGCTACCGCGGATTGTGCATAAGCCCTGACAAAACAACCCAGCATGGAAACCGTTAACAGCAGGATGAGTTTAAAATTCGCTTTCAGGTAAAACCGGTGTGTAAATTCCTTCATATCTTACTGATTTAAATACATTCTATCTTACTCACTTAATGATTTACGCCTCAAATTATGTCAATTTCTTAGACATTCTACGAAAATGACCTAAAAAAGGTTTCAGCTATTCATTAACAATATCAACTATTCATTAACATAAGACTTGACAAACCCGATACATTGATTTTTGCAAAATTAGTGAAGAAAGGTTTTCCAATGCGGAACTTTTACGTAAAAAGTTATGAAAAGGTTACTTTTACTTCTGCAATTTAAGAAAGGGGGCTGCTTTTTCGGGTTCGCCTCTATTTAGATAATACCTGATAATTTTGTGAAGTAGGCCTTTGTTGGAAGGATTGATTAAAACGGCCTGTCCGTAGGCTTCAACAGCCAAGGCTGTATCTTTTTTCATTAAATAAAGGTCTCCGAGCTTTGTAAAAGTAGGGTATTCCCTGGCATAAACCCCCCTCCGGATGGCCAACCGGTGGAGGCTGATGGCATCGTCCAGACGACCCTGGGATACCAGGGCATCGGAGAGTGCCAGGTATGCCTTTCCATAAGTAGAATCGGTCTCTATAGCCTGCCTGAAAAAATCGACGGCCTCATTGTTGCGGTTTAACCGGACGTATGTGCTGGCAGCGTTCAGGTAGTATTCGGCATGGCCTTTTTCGGCTTCGATGGCCTTCAAAAAATAAGCTAACGCCTGGTCGAAATTTGCATAGTCCAGGGCTTCAATCATTCCCAGGTTATTTAAGACTACAGGCAGTCTGGGGTATAGGCTGAGGGCCCGGGTATAATGGATAACAGCCTGATCTGTCAGGGCATTTTTTTGTGCAGGATCGGTTTGGGGGCTGTTGGATTTATCCAGCAGGGCTCCCCCCAGAAGGGTGTTGAGCATCAACGATTCGGGAGCTTTTTCAACATCTCTGCCGGTAAGGGTGAGGATGTCTTTCCACTCGAAGTTTCTACTGAAGGTAAGTCCCCAGAACACTATAAGTACAAGTATTGTGGAATTTCGAACCCCTTGGTTTTTACTGAAAAAAAACAAGGGTTGAAAGGAATTGCTTGTAGCCGGGTCTAATTTGAATAGCCTGTAAAGCAGGGCTATTGTAAAAATGCAAAATCCCAGAGAAGCATTGAACGCAAGCCGGTCTCCGACGATTCCGGCCACCGGAAAAAAACTGTTGGTGAACAGGGAAATTGCCAGAAAAAAGAAAAGAATGCTGAAGCCTATAAGGGTTCTTTTCCTGAACTGCAGTATTGAAAAAACAACGGAAACGGCAACTAAAAGCGCTGAAACGATGGTCTTATAATTGTATATGCCGGGTATGGGAAATGCGTTGTAACCATAATAAGAGATTAAGGGGTAAGGCAGAAAAAGCAGGCGGATATAATGGGCCAGGGTAGAAAAGGTCATGGAGATGAAATGAGATTTGTCTGGGTCAAAAAGCAGCGGGTTTTCGTAATATAAAAAGATTCTGGTTTCGCGGCGTACGAGCAATGCGCCAGAAGCCAGCAATTTCAGTAACAAAACAAGCACAACAAGACTAGCAACTACTACCAGTAGTTTTTTCCATTCTATTTTCCTGAAATAATACAGGGAAAAGGGGATAATGACCAGGTAAACAGCGGCGTCTTCCTTCGAAAATGCGGCAAAAGCCAGGCTGATCAGGGCTGGTAACAAGACCAGCCATTTTCCGGATTGGGCAAACCTGAGGTAAAAGTAAAACGCAGTGATGGCTCCTGTAAAACTGAAGAGTACTTCCCGGTTCTTCAGGCTGCACACAACCTCTGTATGAATGGGGTGTGCCAAAAACAAAATGCATACCAGCAGGGAATAGATCTGACCGTATTCGCTAAAAAGCAATAGCAGGGTGCGGTATAAAATGCAGCAAGCCAGGGCATACACTAAAAGGTTTACCAGGTGGCTTAAAAACAGGTTTTCTCCCCAAAGGGAATATTCGAGGGCAAAACTGGCTTTGGTCATAGGACGGTATCCAAAAGTGTTGTGGCCGTCTGAAAAATAAGGACTTGTAAATATTTCAGGAATGGCAGCAATACCTTTTCTTACCAAAGGGTTGGATGTCGTGATGGTGCTGTCGTCGAGGTTGTGCCCGTTGAACAGACTATTACCGTAAAAGAGAATAGACAACAAGAATAGAAAGATGTAGATTCTGAAATTCCCGAAATTTTTCATGAATTTGGGAAACGGCGTTTTTTAATTCTGTCCAGATTTTGTGCTTCAGCCGTCAATCCCATGTTGCTGTAAATATTGGCCAATAACGAATAGGCATTCTGGTAGCCGGAGTCAAGCTCCATGCATTTCTTAAGGGATTTTATCGCATCCTGGCTTCGGTTGAGGTTGGCATAGTTGAGGCCTAAATTGTAATTGTATTCGGGAAGAGCGCCCCGGAGCTCAACCGCTTTTTCGAGATAAGGCAGTGCCTGATCAAATTGCTGATAAGTCCCCGCAAGTATAATTCCTATATTGTTATTGGCGGGTGCCTGCAAGGGATATATTTTCAGGGATTCCATGTAATGACTGAGCGCCGTCCGGATGGCGAGGGACTTTTCGGCATCGCTGGTTTTGGGATCGTAGTATTTCAGCTGACAGGCTCCTGCAAAAAGGTTTTGCAGCTGAACCGATTGGGGTGCATACCGGATGTCGTGGCTGAAAAGTGAAAACCGGTCTTTCCATTCAGGGTTGCGGATGAGGGTCAGTCCTGAATAAAGCAGGAGGAGAACAGCGAAACTATATGAAAATTTGCTGTTCGTACGTAAGGGGTAAAAAAGGTTCCCGGAATCAACAGGATGACTGAGGTTAAGTCTGAAAATGCCCAAAAGCAACGCTACTACGATTACGCAGAAGCCCAAAGAAGCGGCAAACGCATGCCTTTCGCCAAGGATACCTGTTACAGGGGTCAGGATATTGAGAAAAACAAAAAGACTAAGGACAAAAAAAAGCAGGCCAAATAAATGGAGAGCTCTCTTTTTAAAATTCAGCAGGGTATACGTCATCAATGCAAGTGTCAGTATAAGTCCGGCGATGACCTGCAGGCTGTCCCATCCCAAAACAGGAGTCTGGTTGAATCCATAGTAACAAATCAGGGGATAGGGCAAAATCAGCAGGCGCAGGTAGGCCAACAGTGTGGAAAACCCCACGGGCAGGCGCCGGGCAAAACTGTTGTTTTCAAACAGGGGATTTTCATAATAGAGCAAGCAATGGCTGGAGCCGGGTTCTATTACATAATAGTGCAAAAGCTGCATCAGACTCGCGGCAAAAAACAATACTCCGACTATAACTGCTAATTGTTTTGACGTACATTTTTTAAAGTAAAAGAGCGTAAAAGGAATGATGAAAAAGTAAGCAAGGGAATCTGACTTGCAAAGTTCTGCGATGAAAAAGAACAATGCGCCATAGATCAGGTATTTCCACTGGCCCCGGATGCAATATTTTGCACAAAAAACAAGCGCGCTCATGGATGCGATAAAGGTCAGTAGTACGTCCCTGTTTTTAAGGCTGCAAACTACTTCGGTGTGTATGGGATGAACAGCGAAAAGCAGTACGGTCAGCAGGGAAAAGAGCAAACAGGATTCGCCGAATAACATCAGGAGGGTTTTCAGAAGCAGGCAGCAGGCCAGGGAATACAAGAGGACATTGATGAAATGGCTCATGTGCGGGTTTCGGCCGAACAGGGAATATTCTATTGCGAAACTTGCCTTCACCATGGGCCGGTAATCGAACTGTTCATTCCCCTTTTTAAAATAATAGGTTGTGAAAATTTCAGGAAGGGCTTTTATTCCTTTCAGAATCAATGGATTGTCGGCAGTTACGAATTCATCGTCCATGGAATATTCATTGCCAATACTGTTTGCATAAACTCCCAAAGCCAGTACAGCTACCAGAAGGTAAATTCTTATCGTATGTTTTTTATGAATGTTCACCCCGTTCGAAACCAATCAAAAATAAACAAAGTAATTTACGTATCTGGCCTTAATTTTATACTATTGCAATGAGGGACTTAGCCCGTAAAATGAGAGTTGCAAACAGCATGTGGAAATATTCTGTGGACTAAAACAAAATGGCCTTTTCGGGCCGTGCTGGCTGGTTTATTTTTGTTTGTGAAGACCGTGGCTGGTTTTTCTTCGGTCGATGAAGCCGGATACAGGATTCAATTTAACATAAAGGGTCTGTCGAAGGATTCGGTGTATTACCTTGCGAATCATTTTGCCGACAAATATCTGCTTGAGGATACGGCACACGCGGATACCAGGGGAATGATCATTTTTTCAAGGAAAGAAAAACTGAAAGGCGGACTGTATACCTTACTGTATTCGAGGCAGCCTCTTCTGGATTTTATTGTGGACCAGGAGCAGGAATTTAGTATTGAATCGGAACTGAACGGGCTACTGAAAAATCTCAAGATCAGAGGTTCTGAAGAGAACAGGGCCTATTACGCTTATACTGAAGTAACCACCGCAAAGCAGGTAGAACTTGGAAACCTGACCCGACGCCTGGGCGCTTTAAAGGGAAATGCAGATTCGGCAACTGTAATCAGCAGCAAAATGCTTTTACTTCAGAATGAGCTAAGGACCTACAAAAGAAGCTTTGTGACCCTTCATCCCCGGACGCTTCTTGAAAAGATGTACAATGCGCTGGATGATATTTCGATTCCGGATTCACAGTCTGACGGAATGTATTTGCACGCCCACTATCTGGATAATTACGATTTTTCAGATGAGCGATTGTTGCGCACACCTATTTTGGTTAATGCCCTGAAAATATACATGAACAACCTGACTGTTCAAACTCCGGATTCGCTCTGCGCCGCTGCTGATTTGGTCGTCGGGAGGGCCAGGGCAGGAAAGGAGACCTTTAAATTCGCGGTTTACTGGATAACGTCTACCTATGAAACCATGCCCGTTTTGGGCATGGAAGGAGTGTTCGTTCATATGGTGGACAAGTATTATGCTACGGGACAATGTTATTGGTCCAGCAATTCGGAAACAGCCAGACTTATGCATCAGGCGCGGACCCTGAAGAATTTGCTGATAGGAAAATTTGCATCTGACGTGAACGGACAGGACAGTGCCCATCTGCCGGTTCATCTTTATGGTGTACATGCCCGGTTTACCCTACTTTATTTCTGGAATTACGCCTGTCCCCATTGCCAGGTGATTACACCTCAGTTGCGGGATTGGTATCATAAATCGGGCAAAGCCAGGGGGGCTGAAGTTTTTGCTGTCTGTACCGAGAATAATGAGGAGGAGTGGAAAAAGTACATTCAACAAAAACAGCTGGATTGGAACAATGTTTTTGAGCCGGGCGGAATTGATGAATACCGCAACTTGTTCAATATCACGGAGACGCCTAAGCTTTTCATTCTGGATTCCGAAAAAAAAATTCTGTGCAACCGGACAATGAATGTGGAGCTGCTGGATTCTTTTTTGGATTCTATCGTAAAGCAAAGTTCGGCGGCTAAAACAGATAAGCCCGATTAATTGAAAGCAATGAGACTCCTGATTTTAAATTATGAATATCCTCCGCTGGGCGGGGGAGCCGGAGTAATCACTCAAAATATAGCTGAAAGACTGGCAGGGTTGAACAATAAAGTTGTTGTTGTAACAACCTGGTTTGAAAATGAACCTGAAAGATACGGTTCACCGAATCTTCAAGTGATCCGGCTTAAGTCAAAAAGAAAGCAAGCCTACCAGTCGGGTGTTATCGAAATGATTTCATGGATAAGGGCAAGTAAAAAATTTCTTTCCCGATACTGTCGGGATGAAAAATTTGATTTGTGCTTTGCGAATTTTGCAATACCCGGAGGAATAGTTGCATTGCACCTTAAAAAAAAATTTGCGCTGAAGTATACGCTTATTTCTCATGGACACGATATTCCGTGGATGTTTCCCAGGCAAATGTTCGGGTATCATCTGTTCACTTACTTTGGAATTAAGAAGATATGTAAAGAATCGGAGCTGAATTTTATTCAGACAATTGAAATGAAGGATAACCTTGATCGTTTTATTGGCAGAAAATTCGCTGCGCGAAACATCATTATTCAAAATGGAATTGCGACAGCTACGTTTCATCCCGATTATTTCAAGAAAACGGCGATGTTTAAAATTATTTTTGCGAGCAGGTTGGTTGATCAAAAAGACCCGTTTACTTTTCTGAAAGCAATTGAGCTGTATTCAAAAAAAAATAAAAATCTTCTTGTTCATGTAATCGGTGACGGTAAACTTAGAAAAAGAATGGAAAAATTTGTAGAAGCAGGTAAAATGAGAGCTTTTGTAAAATTCAGGGGCTGGATTACCATGGAGGAAATGGTATGCGAATATCAGTCGGCCAGCGTTGTCGTTATTTCTTCAGTTTTCGAGGCGATGTCTGTTTCGGTTTTAGAAGCGCTTGCCTGCGGATGTTTCCTGATCACCACACCGTTGAATGGAATCCGAGAACTGGTTACAGAAAATGTAAATGCTTCTATTGTCAATTTCAGATCACCGGGACAAATCGCCGCGAAATTAGATGCCTACTATCGGGATATCTATCTGAGTGGAACTTTAACAGACAAGGGAATTAGTGCTGATTTGAAATCTAACTACGACTGGGAAACGGTTGTTGGCAAGTATGCGGATCTTTTTAAAAGCTGTATTAACTAAAAGATGAAAGTCCTGCACCTGATTGATACGCTTTGGCTTGGCGGTGCACAGACCATGCAGAGGTGTTATTTTGAAAATCAGGAGGCCAATACGGACATTTATCTTTACGTTTTACGGAGGTCATCTCCTCAACTTGTCATTCAGCATAAAAATGTAGTTGTTTATAATTCATTCAGCAGGTATAGTTTAATCCCAATTTTAAGTCTGCGAAAATATATTAAAGACAATCAAATCGGTGTTTTGCATTGTCATCTTTTGCGGTCGCATTTGTTCGGATATATATTGAAGCGTTTTTTTTTCAGAGACCTTAAGTTTGTCATCCATGAACACGGGGACATTATAGCAAACAGAAGATTGTCGGCTGCTGTATTAAAAATGGCCAGGAATGAAGCGTCTGTGTTTATCACCTGTTCCGGTTTTTTAAAGAAAATACTTGTAAATAAAATTAAAGTCAGTTCTTCAAATGTTACAGTCCTTTACAATTTTGTTGATCCAAAACGGTTTAGGCCGGGCAAATTGAGGGATTCAATTTCGGATTTCAGAATTGGTTTTGCAGGCCGCCTGGTCAAGGGAAAAGGGTGGGAGGAATTCCTGGAGGCAGCAAGACAATCGCGGTCAGAATTGTCTTTTCAATTTATAATTGCGGGTGAAGGAAAGGACAGGGTTAACATTACAGAGACGATTCAAAAATTCGGATTGTCGAATGTTTCAGTTGCCGGGTTTGTGGAGGAGATGAGTGTTTTCTATTCGGGACTTAACTGTTTCGTTTTACCTTCCCATTACGAACCAATGTGGATGGTTGCCATTGAAGCACAGGCAATGGGCATTCCCGTTATTGCAAGCAATACGGATGGTTTAAATGAGGTTGTTTCGGATGACTGGAATGCCTTGTTATTCGCACCCGGTAGTGCAGAGGAATTGGTTTCAGCTATCAGAAGAGTGCGTGACGATCCGAAGATAAGGGCACGACTTATAGAAAACGGGATAGAAAACTCAAAAGTTTATTCATTGGAGAACTATTGCAATGTACTAGCTACAGTTTACAGTTACCTGAAATGAAATATCTGTTTTTTTCGCCAGTTGTTTGGGATTATTATTTGTTGCAGGAACAGGAGCTTGCTCAACGTTTTTCCCTTCAGGAACATAGCTGTATTTACGTGAACCCCGTCCGCTATAAAAACTGGGAAAAGGGTTCGGTACGGTTGAGGTCACTTTCGCAGAAAAATCCGGGAAAGGTGCAGGTGATTGAACGTTTCAGTAAATTGCCCAAGTCTGTTTTTCTTTTTTGCTATGAAAGTATGGACAATGTGCGTCAGGCGATCAAATGGCGTCCTGACGCTGTGGTGTCCTATGAGCACCTGATGAGTCTGCTGCTCTGCATTTATTGTAGACTCAAGGGCCTGAGGTTTGTGTTTGTCGTCACTGATGACTGGGAGGAGGTGCTGAGCGGCAAGGTGCTGAAATTGTTCTACCGGTTTATTGCAAAACCGGTTTTGGGAAGGTTTTCCTATGCCATCGTTTCAACGAGCGACTGCCAGGCTCTGAACTTTTTGCATTACAGTGAAAATGTTCATGTGGTTCCCAATGGCAAGACGATGGAGTTTATAAGGAACCAGGCCGACCGGTCTGACGAGGCTGGTCATATCTTCAATGCGTCAGGCAAAAAGACCGTAAATTTCATCTCTTCGCTCAGGGATTGCTACGATTTTGAATTGCTTTTTGCTGTTTTTCAGGAACTGCCTGAGCTGGAACTGAATATTTACGGGGAGGGCGAGTTGTATGAGTCCCTGCTGGAAAAATCGGCGTGGTATTCCAATGTGCATGTTAAGGGCAATGCCGGAGCTGAATTGTTTTCGACGCTGATGAGCGAAACAGTTTTGGGTATTCTTCCGTTGAAACTGAATAAACTCAATGATTCGACCTGTCCGATTAAACTTTTTGATTACTGGACGTTTAAAAAGCCGGTCGTTGCGAGTCCAACGGCTGAACTGAAGAAAATAGCAGGGGGAGCCGTTCATTTTGCAACTACCCGCGATGAGTATCTGGAAGCGATCAGGACTATTCTGAAAAATGATACCCTGAACGGCCCTATGGTTGAAAAAGGGTATCGGAACATGATTGAACGATATAATTTTGATGTTCTGACACAGCAATTTGAGAATATAGTTGCTTTCAAATGAATACGAGTGTCAATAAAAATTACTTTTTAGGTCTGGATGGATTCAGGGCTGTATTAACGTTGTTTGCCTTTATTTATCACGTTGAAATGGTAAAAGCCGTAGTTGGAATTTCCAATGCCTATGATTTTTTTGTTCGGACCAATTTCGGTGAACTGACGATTACCGGCTTTTTTGTCTTGAGTGGGTTTTTGATCACCTATTTGTTGTTAAAGGAGAGACGTGATCACGGTAAAATTGAAGTGCTAAAATTTTATAAAAGGAGAGCCTTGAGAATCTGGCCTTTGTATTATTTGTATTTATTTATCGCAGTTATTTTCTTTTGGGGAAATGATTTTTTTTCATTTCCCTGGCCACAATTTTCATATATGAACCATTCTGCCCTAAAGATCATGATTCTCCATTTTATTGGAATGCCAAACATCGCTTATCTGATCGTTTTAATTCCTTTTCTGTCGCATACCTGGACAATTGGTGTGGAGGAGCAGTTTTACCTGATCTGGCCGGTCATCTTGCGTTACTCTAAAAGAATGATTCGGTTTTCAACTTATTTAATTCTGGCTCTTTTATTCATTAAGTCGGGCTATCATTATTTTAAAGGGTATATTTCAGATCCATCGGTCAGATTCTGGGCTGACCTTATTGACAAGTATTTGTATTATTTCAGGATCGAATGCATGGCTGCTGCCGGTATAGTAGCCTATCTTTTCCTAAACAACAAGTACAATTCCCTGATCTATTCAGTGAAATTTCAACTGGTTTGTTTTGCCTCTATTATCGGGATGCATATTTGTAGTTACTTTTTTCACTATGTGTCAAACACCCTCTATGCATTCCTTTTAAGCTGTTTAGCGATGAATATTGCCGGTGATAAATCCATCTTGTCATTTGACAACCAGTACCTGGCTTACCTGGGAAAAATATCATATGGGTTCTATATTGCACATATGGCGATAATCAGTTCTGTTTCAAAATTAGTTCAAAGTTGTTTTTTGGAGAGTAGTTTAATCCTTAAGAATATTTTGATTTATGGCGTTTCGTTTGCTTTGACATTGGGTGCAGGAGCTTTAAGTTACCGGTATTTCGAAACTCCTTTTTTGAAAATGAAAGGAAGATTTGAATGAAAGAATGCATCCATATCGTCTGTGCCATTGATGACAGTTTTGTCCCGCATTGCGGTACAATGCTTGCCTCTTTGTTTTTCAATAACCAGGGTGATTCCTTTCATATACACATTCTTTCAATGAACCTGTTACCGGAGAACCGTATTGAGTTAAAAGATTTTATCGGTTTGCATTTTCAGGGATGTTCGTTTTATTTGGTGAATGATGAGTTGTTTAAGGCTGCGCCGGTTGACGGCCACATTAAACGGGCAAGTTATTATAAAATCATTATTCCTGATTTACTACCCAGGGGTATTACCAAGGTTCTTTATTTAGATTCGGATTTAATTATTCGGGAAAGAATAGTTTCCCTTTGGAATGCTGATTTGGGGAGAAATGTGATCGGAGCGGCTGAGGAACCAATGCCGGATGAACACCTGATGCGTTTACAAATTGCAGCTTCGGAAAGCTATTTTAATGCGGGAGTTATGCTGATCAACTTGTCCTTATGGCGAGAAGAGAATTACACGGAAAAGTGCATGCGTTTTATCCGGTCGGATAAGTTAAGTATAAAATATCATGATCAGGATGTTCTGAATGTTGTTTTGAAGAGGAAATGGTTTGCTATTGAGAAAAAATGGAATGTAGGACACCGCTATTTTTACAATTCATCCGATCTGTATTCGG
The DNA here is from genome assembly GCA_013286385.1 of Bacteroidota bacterium. Classification (GTDB taxonomy): domain Bacteria; phylum Bacteroidota; class Bacteroidia; order JABDFU01; family JABDFU01; genus JABDFU01. Next base: position 29,141 of record JABDFU010000005.1, on the reverse strand, counting down.
ATATCGAAAAAGAAGAACTGAAGCAACTGAAGAAAAATCCAGGTGTCGTTCATTTTTCAGGATACAGCAAGCCCTGGAGCTATTGGAACAGTCATCCATTTAAAACAGAGTATTTGAATTATTGTCTCACTACTCCGTGGAAAAATGAGGCCAAATTTTCCTTGAAGAAGATCCTCCTGGAGACGTATGCCAAGATAAAAGTGCGTAGTTTAAATTAAATGGCTGAAATTTTCCATATTGCCTGCTCGAGTGACGATAAATTTGTTCCCCATTGTGCAACTATGCTTGCTTCATTGTTTCAAACGAACCGGGACTCATGGTTTCATATTCACATTTTTGAAGGCGGACTGAACGTCGAAAATAAATTGCAGCTGGAGCGATTTGTTTTGGAAAATCATCAGTTGTGTACTTTTTACAAGGTTCAGGATGAACTATTGGAAAAAGTTCCGACTGATATGCGTATTACTAAAGCCGCCTACTACAGGATTTACATACCAGAGTTTTTGTCAAAGGAAATTTCAAGAGTCCTTTACCTGGATTGCGACGTTATCATTCGTGATAAAATCAGCTCTTTATGGGAAAGTGATTTAAACAATTTTCTGATTGGAGCAGTCGAGGAACATTGGCAGCGGACAGATGAATTAAAGAGGCATATTGAAAGTTTAAGAATCCCATCCGGAAGAGGTTATTTTAATTCGGGTCTCCTGTTCATTAATCTGTCAAAATGGCGTGAGGAAGACATTACAGGTGCCGCTCTTATTTTTATTAGCAGGGATAGCACTAAAATAAAATTCTGGGATCAGGATGTTTTGAATGCCGTGATTGGAAACCGATGGCTTAAATTGGATAATTATTGGAATGTCAATACCAATTTCTTTTTTGATAAAATGCTGCCAGGCTATTATAATATAAGTAAATCGGAGTTGACCAAACTGCGCAGAAACCCCGGAATGGTTCATTTTACAGGTGTCAGCAAGCCATGGTTTTTTTGGAACAGGCATCCTTTTAAACGCGAATATTTGTATTTCAGATCATTGACTCCCTGGAACGGGAAAATCAGACACACTGCAGATGAAATTTTCAGGGAGACCTCACAAAGTATAAAGGAACATGTAATCCGTTTTTTTAAATTTTGGATACAGTTGTTGTCGTGAATTTTTTTTCGAAAAAATAGTAAGAAACGGATGAAACCGTTGTAGCCAAAAGATAGGAGAACAAATAAATGAAGACATTGAATTGCCATTCGTTTGTTTCCAAATGTAGTTTTTGTGCAATTGAAATTGTAAATACTATTACGATAATGGAGTACATGTACATTCCGTAAGAAATTTTTCCAATGTAGTTGGTTACCGGATTGCTGATTTTAACCAAGGAGTTTGGGTTGGTGGCCATGTTCAGAATAAATACGGATACCATGGGTGCAAAAAGAAAATAATGGGTCATGCCCCCCCAAAAGGAAGCAATTAAAAGTAGTGCAATTCCAACACCTGCAGCCCATTGCGTTGAACGTTTGTACAAGCGTTCAAGAAATCTGTGTTTTTGAACGGAAAGACAAGCGATGATTCCCCCCATGAGCATAGAGTCGACCATAAAACGCGTAAAATACGTGTGAATGGATCCCAATGTGTTGGAGCCTGGTATGTAAATCACCCCAAGTAAAATTGTTGTCTTCAGGATCAGCAGAATGGCTAACGTTACCAGAAGGGATTTGAGAGGATTTTTTGCGTACTTCAAAAGCAATGGCCATATAAAGTAGAATTTTTCTTCCACACCGATAGACCAAAATTGCCCGATGAACTGATACACATGCTTAATAAAAGCAACATCGGGCTGGTGAAATAAAAAGAGAGTTATTCCCACCCAATTTGTCGGTTTCAAAATCTCGATCGAATAATATGAAATTGAAGTGAATATATGGAAATGTGGTAAAATATAAACAGCAACACCAAATGCAAGGTAATAAACAGGCCATAACCTGTAAATTCTTCTTTTGTAGAATCCCAAGGCGGAAATTTCTCCCTTATTTGTTTTTTCAGAAAGTAATAAATGTGTTATTAAAAATCCGCTTAGTACAAAAAAGACAACAAGGGTAATAAAACCAAAATGGTATTGGACAAACAGTTTCGAGAAGTTAGGAAAACCTAAATAGCTTTTTAGCGTTTCAATGTGAGCGATGAACAATATGGTTACTCCTAATCCTCTAACCGCATCCAGGTTGCTAAACCTAGCGGATATCTTTTTATTCTCAGGTGTTTCCAATACAGAATCTTAAATTGTATTTTAGTATTTCGATCTTCTGACTAAAGATAAGCAATAATGATATTTAGGGATGTCTAATCTTTTCAAATCTGATTTTTCCCGAAATTCTTTTATATTGGTTTTGGGAAGTGTTCTTGGCCAAGCCATTTCTTCACTCACTCTTCCGCTTCAGGCCCGTCTGTATTCTCCACAGGAAATCGGAACTTTTGCCATTTATTTTTCAATTGTGAGCGGCCTGGCTGCAGTTGCTTCAGCCCGGTATGAGCTGGCTATTATTCTTCTGAAAGAGGATAAGGCTTCTGCAAACACCGCCGGACTTGCTTTTTGTCTCCTTTGTTTTTTCAGCCTTTTTTGTTTGCTGTGGGTGCTTGTGAACGAATTTTTTTTTCATTCTGAGCTGGTCAAGCGGTTCATGGATCCCCTGGAAAACGGCGTTCTGCCTTTGTTTGTCTTTTTATTGGGATTGATGCAGTTGCTCAATAGTTGGATGGTTCGTGTGAAAGCCTTTAAAACGGCTTCCTGGGGACGCTTTGTTCAGTCTTTTATCAGCAATTCTTTTCTTTTGGTACTGGGGGCATACGGATTTCATATCTGGGGACTTCTGGCTGGAAACCTGATCGGACTATTGCTGACAGTCTGTTTTTTGTTTTTTATTCTATGGAGAAAAAAAGTAGTTGATTTCAGGAATGTGAGCTTCAGGGAAATGTTCAGGCAGGCGAAAGAATACAAGTCTATACCTGCTTTCAATTTGCCGCAAACGCTGGCGGACTTGTTTTTAATGAATGGTGTTCTTATCCTGATGGGCTTTTTTTTTGACCGTACCGAAACCGGTTTTTTTTCCTTTGCCTTAAGAGCCCTTGTATTGCCGGTTGGCATTCTCGCCATTCCTCTGGGAGCTGTTTTTTACCAAAAGGGTTCGGAGACTTATAACAACGGAGGAAAACTTGACCGGCTGGTCAGAAATGCAATGGGACGTTCGGCTTTGCTGGCTTTGCCATTTTTGCTGTTTTTTCTGATGGAAGGACCTTATCTGTTCGCTTTGGTTTTCGGTGAAAAATGGAGGCCGGCCGGACAATTTGCCCGTATTCTTGCTCCATGGTTTTATCTGGAATTTGTAAAGACTTCGGTTTCGGGTGCCTTGGTTATTCTTGGTAAACTCCGGCTGATGTTACTGATTTCATTGACTGGAGCAGGGTTAACTCTTTTATCACTTTTTTATGGCGGCGAATTCCTGAAGAGCATTGTGCAAAGCCTTGGAATTTTGTCTGGCTTGATGTGTACACTGCAAATCTTCTATTTGTGGCTGATTTATAGTATTGTCACCAGATGAAAAGTTACCTTGTAAGAATATATTAATATGTTCTATCTTTAATCAACCAGAGGCCGGGTGTATATGGATCAGAAGGTTGATTTACTTTCTATTGTAGTTCCTGTCTATAATGAGGAACAGAATATCCTTTTCTTGAGGGATAAGTTATTTGAATTGATTGGAAGTCTTGACTGTGGCTGCGAACTGATTTTTGTCAACGATGGGAGTTCTGATAACTCTTTTGAAGTCATTGCCGGCCTGGTGAAAAGTGACAGAAGGATTAAATTGCTGAATCTCAGCCGCAACTTCGGACAGCAGGCTGCATTAACAGCCGGCATGGATTATTCGAAAGGAGATGTTATTATTACAATGGATTGCGATTTGCAGGATCCGCCTGAGCTGATACCTGAACTGATCAAAAAATGGCGGGAGGGAGCAAAGGTTGTATTTGCAAGGAGAAGGCTTCGAAAGGAAGGTTTTATGAAGGTGGTGACGGCACGTATTTTTTATTCTCTGATGAAGCGGTATTCGGATCTCAAAATTACAGGAGATATCGGGGATTTCAGGCTGGTTGACCGGAAGGTATTGGACAGTCTCAACAACATGCGGGAAAAATCGAGGTACCTGCGTGGAATGGTGGCCTGGCTTGGTTTTAATTATGCAATTGTTGATTTTGACCGACCCGAGCGAATACACGGGAAAAGCGGGTACGATTATTTTAAGATGGCCAGGCTGGCAATGGATGGGGTGGTTAGCTTTTCTTCTTTGCCTTTACGTATGGGGTTGGTTATAGGGACGATTTGTATTGTATCAGGTTTTTCATTTCTGGTTTACATCTGCGGGGATAGTATACTAAACCATGTAGTTTATCCGCTTTACAAATGGCTGGTAATTGCTTTGTTTATGCTGATCGGCTTTTTGTTTATTCTGATCTGGATCGTTGCGGAGTATATTCGCCGCATTTACGACGAATCCAAGGGAAGGCCGATTTATGTAGTTCAGGGCACGGAGAACCTGTAAAAGAAAGCTGAATAACTGCGTTTCTTAAGGTTTTTCAGGATCAGAGCCCTCTATTTTGCTGACACGGTCGACCAGATCGGATATATTTCGGAAATGGATATAGGCTTTGCGGTATTTCGCCACTTCAAAAGCCGGAGAGCCCATGTAGCCTCCGCCTTTTTTTGTAATGCTTTTGGAGATACCTGACTGGGCCGCAAAAATGGTATTGTCGGCAATCTGCAGGTGACCCACCAATCCTACCTGCCCGCTGAACATGCAGTTTTTACCTACTTTGGTGGAGCCTGCAATGACGCAATTGGCAGCGATATAGGTATTTTCCCCTACTTCTACATTGTGGGCAATGTGAATCAGGTTGTCAAATTTCACACCCTTTCTTAATATGGTGGAGCCCAGGGTGGCTCTGTCGATGGCGCAGTTTGCCCCTATTTCGACGTTGTCCTCGAGGACCACATTTCCTATCTGTGGAATTTTTTTGTTGTCGTTCTGAAGTGCAAATCTGAATCCGTCACTGCCAATGACGGTTCCTGAATGGATGATACAATTTTTGCCGATTTTGCAACCGGAATAAATTTTTGATCCGGAGAACAGGGTGGTATTGTCTCCGATTTCTACGTTGTCCCCGATGTAGACCTGGGGGTAAATTTTTACGTTGTTTCCTATTCTGGCGTTTTCACCTATGTAGGAAAAGGGGCCGGCATAAAGGTTTTGTCCTGTTTTGGCACTTTCTTCGATGCAGGATTGTTTTGAAATTCCTGTTTTGTTGAGCTTCACGGTGTTGTACATTTCGAGAAGTATGGCAAATGCATTTTCGGCTGAGTCCACACGAATGAGGGTTGTACTGACCGGGGCAGTCAGCGCAAAATTCTTATTGATGATTACCAGGGAAGCTTTGGTAGTATATAAATAGGGTGTGTACAAGGGGTTTGCCAGAAAGGAAAGTGAGCCGGGTTCACCTTCTTCGATTTTCGACAATTTGCTGATGCTGACATGGGGATTGCCCTCGATGGTGCCTTTCAGGAGGCTGGCGATTTGACTGGCGCTGTAGTTCATGGGGCTGTTTTTGTGTTTAGGAAATCTTTAACATTTCCTCAGGACTTAGCACTGTTAATTTGCTTTTTTTATAATCCCGTAAATTTCGTGTTACAATGCATTTTATTCTGTTTTCGGTTAATGCGCTTGCATGCTGCACTGCGTCTTCGAAGTCTTTGAAGTCTGACTGGACGGCTTCCAATAAGACTTTTTCGTTTATGGGAATCAATTCAACATGTTTTAAAAGTGTTGGAATCAATTCCCGTACAGTTCTTTCTGAAAGGCTTTTACACAATATGTAATAGGCTGTTGTTATAGAATTTCCTGAAGTGTAAAGTTTATATTTCTTTTTCTGTCCTTTAATAAATAATTGAGCGGAGAATTTCGAAAAGGGCTTTCTATCTCCCAGAAAATCAATTAAAATATCCGTATCTAAAAACAGATGCTCCAATTAACTGTGTTTTGAGCTAAGTATTTTTCGTATTTCTTTTTTATGATCCAAAGATGTAGGAATTTTTGTCACGCCAAAGAGTTTTTGCAAATCGGGAGGCATTTTTTCCATATCTGTTTCTGAGTTGCTGGTAAGGTTTTCCAGATAAGATTGTATAAGGTCAGACAGGCTTCTGCCGCTTTTTAAAGCATAATCCTTGGCTTTTCTGATAACGCTTTTTTCGATTGACAGGGTTAGTTTGGTTGTCATGTTACGTATGAATTTATACAAAGATACGTATAATTTAGGAAATAAATTCTTCTTTCCTTTTTTTCAGCCATTCCAGCGCTGCTTCGTATAGCAGCGCTTTTTTGATTTCTTCTGAAAAATTCGATTCGCATATGAGTTTCCCGGGCTCTGTTTCACCAAGCGGGAAGGGGTAGTCGCTGCCTAAGGCGACGCGGCGGGGGCCTGCGAGGTCGACAAGGTATTTGAGCATGTTGGGATCGTGGACCAGGGAATCGAACCAGATTTTTCCCAGGTAGTTTCTGGGATTTACTTTGTTGTCGATGGCGACCAGATCGGGTCTTGAGATGAAACCGTGTTCGATACGGCCTATAGTTGAGGGGAAGGAACCGCCTCCGTGGGCGAAGGCAACTCTTAAGGTTGGGAGGCGCTCGAGTACGCCTCCGAAGATCATCGAACAGATGGCCAGGGAAGTTTCGGCAGGCATGCCTACCAGCCAGGGCAGCCAGTATTTCTGCATTTTGCTTTGCCCCATCATGTCCCAGGGGTGAACGAAAAGGGACATGTTGAGTTCAGTGCAGGCCTGAAATACAGGAAAGAGTTTGGGGTCGTCGAGGTTGAGATCGTTTACATGCGAGCCGATCTGTATGCCGGCAAGGCCCATCTGTTTGCAGCGTTCGAGTTCTTTCAGGGCCAGGTCAGGGGCCTGCATGGGAAGTGTGCCCAGGCCGATGAAGCGTTTGGGGTATTTTTGAACGATGCCTGCAATGTGATCGTTGAGGAACTGGCTTAACTGAAGGCAGTCGTTTGGCTGGGCCCAATAGCTGAACATCACGGGGATGGTGGACAGTACCTGCACCTGATGTCCACTGTGCTCCTGGTGTCCGTGGTGCTTCCTGAACTGGTCGCATTCGTGAATGCGGACTTCGGGGGACCAGCAGTTTTCCTGGATTTCGCGGAAAAATTTAGTATCAATCATCATGCGGGCGCAGCAGGGCTTGTGATGTTCGAGACTGACGAAGCCTCCGTAGCCGAATTTTTTCGCCCAGTCGGGCATGGTTTCGGGGAGGATATGGGTGTGTATGTCGATGGCAAGCATGGGATTCATCGGGCTTTTAAAGGGTTAAATTTTCAGTTTTTCGGAAAATGTTTTCCAGGAAAGCATTGTTCCCCGGCTTAACCGGATGTCCTGGTCGCCGGCATAGATAACATAGCCATTTTCTGAGTTTTCTTTTGACAATTTATGCCAGTAGTCAATGTTGTCTAATTGTTTGGGATTCATAGTTACCGAAGATTTTATTTCAACCGGGGTGAGGCGGTTTCCCCGGTTGACAATGAGATCAATTTCTTTACCGTGGTTGTTCTGCCAGAAATTAAGGTTCGGTCTTTTCCCCTGGTTGTAATATTTTTTAATCAGTTCGGCGATGACAAAGTTCTCAAAGACCCCTCCTCTGTTATAATGCGAATTTAACTGAGATGCCTTCTTAATCTCAGACAAATAACACAGCAAACCGGTATCGTAAAAGTAGATTTTCGGAGTCTTCGTGAGTCGTTTGTTGAAATTTGTGTGATGGGGTTGCAGCATGAAAACGATATAGCTCGCCTCGAGTATGGATAGCCAGGATTTTACCGTATTGACCGAAATGCCGGCATCATTCGATAAAGAGGTGAGGTTCAGCAATTGCCCCGCCCTTCCTGCGCATAACTTGATAAAGCGGGTAAATACACTTAAATCTCCTATGTTTTTGATCTGTTTGACATCGCGTTCGAGGTAAGTTGACACGTAGTTCGGAAAGTAAATGTCGGCAGGAATCTTGCGGTCGTATAAACGAGGGTAGCCCCCCCTGAACAAAAGGTCTTCGAGGTTTTTTACTTTTATTTTCGCGGATTTGATTTCCTGATAACTGAACGGGAGTAAAGTGGCAATCCCAACACGACCGGCAAGGGTCTGTGAAATTCGTTCAGACATCAGAAAGTTTTGCGAACCGGAAAGTACGAATCTTTTTTTGGGATCAGCGTCGACGATGCCTTGTATATAGGAGAAAAGATGAGGGGAGCGCTGAACTTCATCAAAGATGGCTCCTTTTGGGAAGGATTCAAGAAATCTTCTGGGATCGTTTTCGGATAACTGAAGTATTTCGGGGTCTTCCATAGTCTGATAGGGAAGTGCCTTGAACAGGTTTCGGATAAGGGTGGTTTTGCCGGACTGACGGGGACCGTTAACGCTGACTACCGGAAAATGCTTCCATAGCTTTTGGATATGCCCCTCAATAATTCGATTTACCATAAGCAAATATAAAAAAAGAAAGTGTACAAATTTGCAATTTGAATGCAAAATTGTACACTTTTAAGTATGCGGATTATTTGGTTCTGGCCTTTATTTTACCCGGGTCTTCAGTTGCTCGGCCCGGTCGAGGTAGAATTTCGCATTGGTTTCGTCCCCGATATTGCGGTAAGTGATGCCCAGCATGGTATATCCGGGGGCGTAGTCGGGTGTGTTGTCTATGGCTTTTTTGAAATTGACTATGGCCAGATCGTAGTATTTACGGGCTTCTTCGGGATGGTTTTGGGATGCCATTTGCTGACCCATGGTTCCGTAAACACTTCCCAGGTTGCTGAAGGCGTCACTCTGCAGGGGATTTGTTTTTGTGGAGAGTTCGAACTGCTGACGGGCCTCTTCGAGGTGGCCCAGGTGAAAGAGCACGGTGCCGTAATTGTTGAGGTACATTGAATTGCCGGGATTCATGCTAAGGGCCTTTTTGTAATAAAAGGCCGCGGTGTCGTTTTGATTGCTTAGTGTTGTAATTTTGCCAATCTTGTGATAGGCATCGGCATAGGCCGGATAGATTTCTATGGTTCGTCTTAATTCATGCAGTGCGGTTTCGAGCACTGCATTTTTACGTTTCTGGTCTTTTATTGTGTCAAGGTATTCATTCTGGGTTATGATGTTACCATAGTAATAATGTGCCCGTGCGCTGTTGGGTGAGTTGAGCACATCGGTGGAGTGGAGCGTTACGTTGTTAACCCAGGCCTGATTTCGGGAATACGTTTTTGTGAAGAAAAGCAGGACTAGTATTGTGGTGATTGCCCAGAGTCTTTTGTCTTCGGGTTTGAAGTATTTTGTGAGCAGGTAAGCGATGATGATGCAAAAGCCAAGTGCCGGTGCATACAAAAGGCGTTCACCGAAGGAGGTACCGATGAGCATGACGATGTTGGAGGTGATGGAAATGGTAATGAAGAAAAATAAAATGCCGAAGGCAATCAGATTTTTTTCTTTGAGTTTAAGGATCGCGTATGCGGCGAGGCTTGCATAGATCAGAAAGGAGAGCAGGAAATGCCAGTCAGTAAGGCCGGCGAGGGGTATCTGATTAAATGAGTAATCAGATACCAGCGGGTGTGGAAAGAAAAGCAGCTTAAGGTATATCCCCAGTATGGAAATGGCTGATGTGGTCTGAAGCAGTTTGTTGTGGGCTCCCACCAGCAGGTTGTCCATGATGGAAGGATTGAGCCCCGGAGGGGCGCCAAGAATTTTGGTTCGGATGATGAAAAAGATAAGTCCGGTGAGGAGCAGGGTGGAGGCCAGGATGATCTGTTTTTTTACGGATGCATCGGTGAAGAAATAAATCATCAAAGGTATTGCTGCCAGAAATGTAATGCCCGATTCTTTGGACAGCAGGGAAATGAAGAAGCTGATAGCTGCGAACAGGAGACCGGAGATACGGCCTTGTTTGGCGTAGCTGATCGCGCTCATGGCCATAAAGAGAAAAAAGAGAAAGCTTAGAATTTCGTCGCGGCTTTTTATGTTCGCCACGACTTCCGTGTGAATGGGATGGGCAACGAAGAGCAGGGTGGTGAGGGCACAGAACCAGAGCTTGTCAGGATGAGGAAAATAAAGGAGAAGCGTGTAAAAAAGGAGCCAGGCTGTGAATGCATACAGCAGGACATTTACCCAGTGTCCCAGGGCCGGCTTGTCAGGTGCCAGTTGCCATTCAATCGCAAACATGGCTTTGGAAAGCGGGCGGTAAAGGTCGTTGTCTGGCAGGTAGTATCCGCTGCGGTAAGAACTGGTGAAAATCTGTTTGAGGGCTGCTGTTCCTTTTTTGGTTTGGGCATTTTCTTTAATCAGTGAAAAGTCGTCGAGGGCATAATCGTGCTGAAGGGTGTTGGCGTAAAACAGAAAGGCGATTGCGGCAAGAGCGAGAGCAATTATAAGGCGCAGGCGTGTGCTGGTTTTAGCGGGATCAGGTTTGGCAGGACTGGGTTTGGTCTTGGCCTGCTTTTGGACAGGTTTCTTCATGCCGGAATTGGAGGTGGTTCCATAACGTGTCCGCATTTTTTGCAGGTGCGCAGGTTTTTATCGCTGTAAAATTTTATAAAAATGGGTTGAAACTGGTCTTCGATACTGCTGAGTCCGAAATATTCTTCGTAGAGTTTAGTGTTGCATTTTTCGCAGAACCAAAGCAGGCCGTCTTTTGCGTTTTCTCTGCGCTTGAGTTCAATGACCAGACCTATTGTATTGGGCCCTCTGCGGGGCTGATGGGGCGTGTTGCCGGGCAAAAGGAAAAGTTCGCCTTCTTTTACAGGAATATCCACCGCCTTTCCGTTTTCCTGAATACCGACTACGATGTCTCCCTGGATTTGCTGATAGAGTTCTTCGCTTTCGTTGAAGTGGTAGTCTTTGCGGGAATTCGGTCCGCCAACGGCCATCACAATCATGCCGTCATCTTTGAAGATTACCTTATTGCCGACCGGGGGCTTGAGCAGGTGGCGATTTTCGCTTATCCATTTCTGGATGTTTACGGGTAGTATCATGGGAACGAATATAAGTATTTGTACTTTATTTTTCAGGACCTGGAAGCAGTAAGTTTATGGTTTATGGATACCAATGAAGCACTGAAGTATACGATTGCCCTTAAGCTGATTCCGGGGGTTGGGGATGCAATGGCGAAACACCTGATCAATTTATTCGGGAGTCCGGAGGCGGTATTCAAAGAAAAAAAGGAAGCACTGCTTCAAGTAAAAGGAATTGGGGAACGGTTGGTGAGTTCTGTTGAAAGCAGGACTATACTGCGAAGGGCGGAGGAGGAGATTGAATTTATTGAAAAGCGTAAAATAAAGACTTTTTATTTTAAGGGTGCGGATTATCCCTTCCGTCTCACGCATTGCAGTGATGCCCCTGTTCTGCTTTATTATCAGGGTGAGGCGGATTTAAATGTTGACCGGGTAGTAAGTATCGTAGGGACACGGAGGGCAAGTTACTATGGAAAAAAATGCTGCGAGGAGCTGGTCAGGGATCTGGCCAGGGAAAGTGGTTTCGGCCAAGGAAAGGATGGCGTTTTGATTGTGAGCGGCCTGGCTTATGGAATTGATATTTGCGCACATCGGACGGCTCTTAGGGAGGGTTTGAAAACGGTTGCCGTTTTGGGACACGGACTGGATAGGATATATCCGGCCGTACATTTTGCTGCCGCACAGGAAATACTGGCTTCGGGCGGATTGCTGACTGAATTTATGAGCAAGGACCCTTCAGATGCTTCGAATTTCCCCAGACGTAACCGAATTGTGGCCGGGATGTCTGATGCCACAGTTGTTTTGGAATCAGGGTTCAAAGGAGGCTCTCTCATTACTGCTGACATAGCGAATTCGTACAGCAGAGATGTTTTCGCTTTTCCGGGAAGAGTGGGGGATGAAGGTTCTGCCGGATGCAACCGCCTGATTAAAAACAATCAGGCGGCGCTGGTTGAATCGGCTTTTGATGTGATGCGCATGCTGGGATGGGAGCGGAAGAAGACGGATGTGGGTGCGGCAGATAAAGAGGCTGATGTAGGTGATTTGAATTTCAAGAATCAATGTACCCTGTTTGAGGGCTTAAGCGAAGATGAAGAAAAGGTGATGAAATTATTGCACGACAAGGAAGATGGTCTTAGCTATGATGAGCTTCTTTTAGCTTTGGGTATTGGATGCAGCGAGGTTTCGCTTTTATTGCTCAACCTGGAGCTGAAGGAGCAAATCAGGGTTTTGCCGGGGAAGAAGTATGTGGTGATTTCTTAAACTGGTCACAGTTAGTGACCGGTTCACGAAGTCTGAATACGTACACATTTTGCAATTACTTTTGCTTTTTCAATCAGGGAGGTAATTTCTGTTGTGGGTTTGTCGTGGGTTAAAGCTACACCCATCCGACGGTGGGGTCTTGTGCTTGGTTTGCCGAATATGCGGAGGTCTGATTGGGAATGTTTCAGGGCATCTTCAAGGCCTGTGTATAGGGGAAGGAGTCCTTCGTGGGAGGCCAGGATTACGGCGCTTGCTCCGGCTTTTTCGAGAATGATTTCGGGAATCGGAAGACCGAGGACTGTGCGGGCATGTAATTCGAATTCAGAGAAATTCTGTGTGCCGGCAAGGGTGACCATACCAGTGTCGTGAGGCCTGGGAGATAATTCTGAAAAATAAACGCCTTTGTCGGTAAGGAAAAATTCTACACCCCAGATACCTGAGCCGGTCAGGGCTTTGGTGACTTTGTCGGCCATTTCTTTTGCATCTCTCAGATCCTGCTCTTTCAGCGGATGGGGCTGCCAGCTTTCCATGTAGTCTCCTCTTTCCTGCCGGTGGCCGATCGGCGGGCAAAACAGAGTCGGTCCGTTTTTCTGGGTTACGGTGAGCAAGGTGATTTCAGAATTGAATTTTATAAATTCTTCCACGATAACTTCTTTCAGGTCGCCTCTGGTGCCGGTCATGGCATAATCCCAGGCTTTCTGAATCTGTTCTTCTGCCTTGACAATGGATTGACCTTTGCCCGAAGAGGACATCAGGGGTTTGACTACGCAGGGGATGCCAATACTGTGAACGGACTGTTTGAATTCGTCGTAGGTTTTTGCGTACGCGTATTTTGCTGTTCTGAGTTTGAGTTCTTTGCTTGCCAGGTCGCGGATGGCCTTGCGGTTCATGGTGAAGTTGGCCGCGCGCGCACTGGGGACTACCTGAATGCCCTGTTTCTCATAGTCGTAAAAACGTTCGGTACGAATGGCTTCAATTTCGGGGACAATGATATCGGGTTTGTGTTTGGTCACGATGCGGTCGAGTTCGGTGCCGTCAAGCATGTTGATTACTTCCCGCTCATCTGCCATCTGTTGGGCGGGGGCATTGTTATAGGAGTCCACGGCTATAACGTATTGGCCCAGGCATTTCACGGCGATGGTAAATTCTTTTCCCAATTCACCGGAGCCGAGCAGCAGTATTTTTTTCATGGTTTTGGGATTTTAGGAAGCGACTGCCCCGCCTTTGTAAAGCTGTTTGCGGTATTTCAAAGAAGGAGAGGGGAGCTTAGGGCCTAAGCCGAGTTTGTCCCAGATTTCGTCTATGCGTTTTATGGTTGCCTCATCAGAACAGATGATGTTGGGCCAGGGGCGGTCGAAATTGTCAAACTCTTTGGTTTTTCGGGTACCATCGAAGCCAATGTGCGAGCAGGAAACAGCCTCTCCCGAGGAATTTTTTGAGGCCGGGATGATATAGCTGTCGCGTCTGGGGTCGATGTTGTTGGCAAATCTCCAGATGACATCAGCTGTGTCGTTTGCATCGACATTGGTTTCTACGTAGATGATGAATTTTACTGTGTTGAATTCGGGCAAGGCGAACAATCTGGAATTGAGTTCACGGATGTGGTTTGGACGGGATTTTTGAACGGAAATAAAAACGGCAGAGATTCCTTTTTCGAGCAGGGAGGTATTGAGGCTGCTGATCTCAGAAAATGAATTTGAAAGTTTGAAAGTCGGAACTTTGCTTGTTGTGGGGTCTTGAACGTTGGACTTTGAATTAAAAACTTCTTCCGGAAGTTTTTCTGTTGCATCAATGCACATTTTTCCTCCGAATGCGAATTTCGAACAGGAGTGATCGAGGACGTCCATGGGGCCCTGGCTGAAATAAATATCGCTGGCAGGGTCGACGTTAGCGGTCAGGGCCTGGGCGACCTGGGTGTAGCTGTGGGTGTTTATGTCCTCGCTGACCACGATGAGGATTTTGTTGAACATCATTTGTCCGGCGCCCCACATGGCGTTCATGACTTTCTGGGCGTGGCCGGGATATTCTTTTTTTATTTTTACAATGGTCAGGTTGTGAAATACGCCTTCGATGGGAAGTTCCATGTCGAGGATTTCGGGAAGCAGGGTCATTTTGATCGGCGCAAGAAAAATACGCTCGGTGGCTTTTCCAATCCAGGCGTCTTCTTCGGGAGGTATGCCTACAATGGTGGATGGGTAAACTGCATTTTTTTTATGCGTTATGCAGGTGATGTGGAATTTTGGATACCAGTCGGCCAGCGAATAATAGCCGGTGTGGTCACCAAAGGGCCCTTCCCAGATCAATTCATCTGCGGGGTCTACATAGCCTTCGATGATAATGTCGGCATCAGAAGGGACCTGAATATCCTGGGTGAGGCATTTGACGAGTTCGACTTTTTTCTTGCGGAGGAATCCGGCCAGCATGTATTCGTCTACATTGGGGGGCAAGGGAGCGGTTGCCGCATAGGTGTAAACAGGGTCCCCGCCCAGGGCAACAGCAACGGGCATTTTAATTCCCAGTTTTTTGTACGCGTTGAAATGCCCTGCTGAAACTTTGTGCTTGTGCCAGTGCATTCCGGTTAATTTCGGTCCGAAGACCTGCATGCGGTACATGCCTACATTTCTGATTCCTGTATTGGGGTCTTTGGTATGAATGATGGGCAGTGTGATGAAACGGCCTCCATCCTCGGGCCAGCATTTCATCACCGGAAATTTAGTGATGTCGGGATCCTGCAGGACTATTTGCTGACACTCTCCTTTGGCTGAAGATGTTTTTGGCATCCAGGAGGAAATTTCGGCCAGCATGGGAAGCATTTGAAGTTTATCCATGATCCCTTCTTTGGGACCGCTCAGCTTTTTGAAGAGATCGCCTATGTCTTTGGCAATGTCATCAAGGTTGTTTACTCCCAGCGCAATGCAGATGCGTTTGTAGGAGCCCATGGAGTTGATGAGCAGGGGAAAAGGGGTGCCGGTATTTTCGAAGAGCAGGGCTTTGTTTGGGCCGGAGCTGGAATTGGAGCTGCTTTCAGATTTTGAAATACGGTCGACGACCTCGGAGATTTCGAGATCGGGATTTACAAATTCTTTTATGCGAACGAGTTCGCCCGAGGCTTCAAGTTTATCAATAAACTGCTGAAGATTCCTAAAGGGCATTACTTTAAGGGCATTACTTTGCAGTTGCCATGGCTGCGATTTTTTTCTTGATGCCTTCGGTGGTGATGGAACCCGGACGTTCGATCGGGTGTCCGAGTGCGCGGTCCCAGATGAGGGAGGCCAGTACGCCCAATGCACGGGAGACTCCGAAGAGTACGGTGTAGAAATCGAATTCGGTTATGCCAAAGTGCATCAGAAGTGCACCAGAATGCGCGTCAACATTGGGCCAGGGGTTTTTTATTTTTCCGGTGCTGGATAAAATCGGAGGCGCGACTTTGTAAATGGTTTGAACGATTTCGCAGAGGTCGTCTTTCTTGCCGTCCACCGCGATATAGCGGTGATAAAAATCCTGCTGGGCGGTGAAACGGGGATCGGTTTTGCGCAGAACAGCATGTCCGTATCCGGGAACGACCTTGCCTTCTTCGAGTGTGGCTTTTATAAAATCAGCAATTTGTTTTTCGCTTGGCAATCCTCCGCCGAGTTGTTCGCGCATGTGCATAATCCAGGCAATTACTTCCTGGTTGGCAAGTCCGTGCAGGGGACCTGCCAGTCCGTTCATGGAAGCTGCAAAGGAAAGGTAGGGATCGCTCAGGGCAGATCCGACCAGGTGAGTGGTATGGGCAGACACATTGCCTCCTTCGTGGTCGGCATGTATAGTCATGTACATGCGCATCAGGCGCTGTACGTTAAAGTCTTCGTACCCCATCATGTGGGCTATGTTGGCTGCCCAGTCGAGTTTGGGATCGGGTTCGATGTGAACATCGTTTTTGTATTTTTTCCGGTAAATGTAAGCCGCCACACGGGGCAGGCGGGCAATGAGGTTCATGGAGTCCTCGTACATATAATCCCAGTAGTCTTTTTTGTTGATTCCCTTTTTGTAGGCGGCTGCAAAGACCGATTCGGTTTGCATGGCCATGATGCCGATGCTGAACATGGTCATCGGGTGCGTCGATAAAGGAAGAGAGTCGATAGTGTCAAAAACATGTTTGGGAACAATGCTTCGCCTGGCCCAGTTGTTGGCTACATTCGTTACGTCATCCAGGGAGGGAAGTTCGCCCACCAGCATGAGATAAAATATACCTTCGGGAAGGGGTTCTGTTCCTCCGTTTGGCGATTTGGGCAGTTTTTCACGAAGTTCGGGTATGGTATAGCCTCTGAAACGTATTCCTTCATCGGGATCGAGCTTGGAGGTTTCGGTGACCAGTCCGATAATGCTTTTCATGCCCTGGTAAACCTGGGCGATGGTGTATTCTCCCAGTTTTTTGTCTCCGTGTTCTTTGATGAGGGTCTTGACTTCAGCAGCCATCGGAAGGGCTTTAGCTGAGAATTTTTCTTTTAGTGTGTCCATGTTTTAGCGATTAGCCATTAGCGAATGGCGATTAGGGCGAACTGTACTATTTAACATATTTAAAATTTTTACCAATAAAACGTGCGGCTTCGCCGAGTTGTTCTTCGATGCGGAGCAGCTGGTTGTATTTTGCGATGCGGTCTGAGCGCGAGGCTGAACCGGTTTTGATCTGTCCGCAATTCATGGCCACGGCGAGATCGGCAATGGTGGTGTCTTCGGTTTCGCCTGAGCGGTGGCTCATGATGCTGGTGTAGGAGTTGGTATGGGCGAGCTGAACGGCATTTACGGTTTCGGTGAGGGTGCCAATCTGGTTTACTTTTACAAGTATAGAATTGGCCACGTTGTTGTCAATGCCTTTTTGCAGAAAGTTTACATTGGTTACAAAAATATCGTCTCCTACCAATTGCATTTTCTTACCCAGTTTTTCGGTGAGCAGTTTCCATCCGTCCCAATCGTTTTCGGCAAGTCCGTCTTCGATGGAGAGGATGGGGTATTTTTTTGCCCAGTCCACCCAGAAGTCGACCATCTCGGAGGACTTTAATTTGTCGCCTGTTGACTTTTTGAAAATGTAACTTTTTGTTTTGGCATCGTAAAATTCGGAGGCCGCTGCGTCCATGGCGATGTACACATCTTTCCCGGGTTTGTACCCTGCCGTTTCGATGGCTTTGAGAACGGTTTTGATGGCTTCGTCGTTGGATTTTATATCGGGAGCAAATCCGCCTTCGTCCCCGACATTGGTTGAATACCCTTTGTCTTTGAGCACTTTCTTGAGTGTGTGAAAAATATCGACGCCCATACGAAGGGCGTCGCTGAAGGTTTCTGCACCGACAGGCATAATCATGAATTCCTGGAAATCGATGCTGTTGTCGGCATGCGCACCTCCGTTGAGTATATTCATCAGCGGAATGGGAAGGGTGTTTGCGTTCACTCCGCCTACATAGCGGTAAACGGACTGGCGGGCTTCTTCAGCAGCGGCTTTGGCCACAGCAAGCGAAACGCCTAATATGGCGTTCGCGCCCAGGCTGCTTTTGTTATCGGTTCCGTCAAGGGCGATCATTTTTTTATCAATGGCCGTCTGGTCGAAAACGTACATACCGTTGATTTCTTCCTTGATTACTGTATTGACATTGTTGACCGCCTTGAGTACGCTTTTGCCCATGTAAACGCCTTTGTCTCCGTCGCGAAGTTCAACCGCTTCATGCTCTCCGGTTGATGCTCCGGAGGGAACAGAAGCCCGGCCCAATGTGCCGGTGTCTGTAATTACTTCTACTTCTATTGTTGGGTTTCCGCGGGAATCGAGAATCTGGCGTGCTGAAATACTTGAAATAAATCCCATGCCCAAAAGTAGTATTTTAATCTGATTAAGAACGGGCCCTGAAGCGAATAAATTTTCTATTTTTGAACCCAGTTTATGGTGCAACCCAAACAGACCAAGCCTTTAGCCAAACAGACCAAGCCCATAGCAAAATTTCCCATGTGGCATCTGGGTCTGGTATTTGTTTCGGCTTTCCTGCTTTACGCGAATACCCTGAAGAATGGCTATACCCTGGATGACGATATCTACACGAAAAAAAATCGCTTTGTTCAGGAGGGTTTTAAGAATGGAATAGGGGCCGCCCTGAAGAATACATTTGCAAAGGGTTCCCTTGTCGGTTTTAACAATGCCAATGAGTCGAATTATCGTCCGCTGGTTGTATTGAATTTTGTAGCAGACACGGCCTTTTTTGGCAATAGTCCCGGAGCCGAACATTTTTTTAATATTCTTCTGTACGGATTGTCCTGTGTGATTTTGCTTTTGTGGTTGCAAAAAGTGTTTAAAAAATTCAATCCCCTTTTTGCCCTTGCCATTACGCTGGTTTTTGTATTTCATCCGGTTCATACCGAAGTTGTTGCGAGCATTAAGAGCAGGGATGAAATTCTGGGCTGGTTTTTTGGTTTGCTTTCGTTTTATAACCTTTTTGTTTATATCGAAAACACGAAGAGAAAGAGGTATTTTTACTATTCCCTTCTGTTTTTCACCGCTTCGATCTTGTGCAAAGAAAACAGTCTGACTTTTGTGCTTGTTGTGCCGCTGATGCTGTATTATTTTTCTGAAGTTTCCCTGAATAAAATTCTGAGTATCTCCTCTCCTTTCCTTGGTTTGATTGTCCTTTACATGGTTGTACGTATTGGCGTTCTGGATAGCATTACATTCAAGGATAAAATTGTGGTGATGAATAACGGTTTGATGGCTGCAAAGAGCGGAGGAGAGATGCTGGCAACCAATTTTGTTATTCTGGGAAAATACCTCTGGCTGATGATTTTTCCGGTTGACCTGACCTGGGATTATTCGTTTAACCAGGTGCCGATTGTCAAGTTTAAAGATTGGCACGAGTACTGGAAAGCTCTGCTTTCTCTAGTTATTTATCTGGGCATGGGTGCCTATGTTATTCTGAAGTTTAAGAAAAAGGACGTCTATGTATTTGCCATTTTGTTTTACCTGATCACGTTGTTTCTTTCTTCGAATCTTGTGGTAAAAATCGGAGCCACAATGGGGGAGCGGTTTCTTTTTGTACCTTCTCTTGGCTTTTGCATGGTGCTGGTGATGGGTCTGCTGGCCTTGCTGAAGGTTGACCTGAGATCTTTGAAATGGGTTAAAGGCGCTCAGGTGTTTGTGATTCTGGGCATCTTACTGGCGCTGTATTCCTTTAAAACGTTTGACCGGAATAAGGCCTGGGCCAATAACTTCGATTTGTTTGTTGCCGGGCTCGATGTTTCTACCGGAAGCGCAAGGGCTCACTATGCTGTGGCCAGTGAATACCGTGTAAGAGGAGAAGCGGAGAGGGATCCGGTGAAAAGGGCGGAGGATTTCAGGCTTTCGGTATCGGAGTACGATAAGGGGATCAAAATTTATCCGGATGATGCGGAAGTCTGGTATAACCTTGGGGTGACCTATTTTGATCAGGGAGATACCGCCAATGCACGAAGGGTTTATGCCAAAGCCATTGAACTCAGACCGAATTACAGCATGGCCATGAACAATACCGGGGTGATTTTCTTCAACCAGAAAAAGTACAAGACTGCGCTTGGTTATTTTCTGAAGATTATGCAGACCGACTCTGCGTTTACCGATGCGCTGGGAAACATCGGTGCCTGTTACCACAATTCAGGCAACTATAAATTGGCCGCCGGGTATTATGAAAAAGCGCTGCAGAAAGACCCTTACAACAAGGGCACTCTGAACAATATTTCCCTGGTGTACAAGGCCCTTGGAGATACGGCTAAGGCGAATTCCTATCTCCAGAGGGCTGCTTCCATCCGATAAGCAAAAAATAAGTTTAAAAACTTTATCTTCGGACTCAATTGCTCAGGAGAAACCGACCTTGAACCTTGAACTGAAAACATACCCTTGTTCCGTTTGCGGAAGCGCTGAATCGAGAAAGCTTTATGATGTAAAGGGTTTCTACATTGTTCAGTGTGCAGTTTGTGGTTTCGTTTTTGTAAATCCGCGTATCCCGGACAGTGATTTGTATAAAATGTATTCGGATCATTATTTTACCAGTGCCAGTGAGGGGTATGGTTACAAGGATTATGAGCTGACCTCAAATCTGAGGATCAAAACTTTTGAAAAATGGATTTCAGATATCGAACCCTATCTGAGCAAGACCAGGGGCGCTGTGCTGGATGTGGGTTGTGCTTCGGGCTATTTTCTTGAACTTATGCGGACCGGAGGCTGGGAGGTTGAGGCAATTGAGCTGGACAAGGATATGATCGCCAAAGTAAAGGAAAAAAATATTCCGGTCAGCGAACGTCCGTTTGAGGAATTTACATCTTCAAAAAAATACAAACTCATTACCATGTTCGATGTACTGGAACATATTCCTGACCTGAAATCGGCTTTTGCCAAGTTTCACGATTTGCTGGATGAGGACGGTATCGTTGCGTTGATTACCCCTGATTTTTCTTCTGCCCAGCGAAAGCTTTTCGGGAAGAAATGGTTTCAGTACAAACCCCAGGAACACATCCAGTA
This sequence comes from Bacteroidota bacterium, assembly GCA_013286385.1. Lineage (GTDB taxonomy): Bacteria > Bacteroidota > Bacteroidia > JABDFU01 > JABDFU01 > JABDFU01. The sequence continues at coordinate 8,288 of JABDFU010000005.1, read as the reverse complement.
TTTTACTCCTGAGACGCTTTCCAGGGCAATAAAGCCTTACGGTTTACAGGTTATCCATACCTCGGCGAGCGGCCAGTATGCGGATACGGGATTTTTGCTCGACCGGCTGAGCAGGTATAATTTCAAATTGCTGAGGCTGATTGCAGGTGCTGCAGCCGGACTATTCGGATTGAAAAATAAATTCTGGTACCTGGATACAGGTAGTCTGTTTGCTGTGATCAAAAAGAAATAGTTGTTTGCTCTCAGGCCAGCATTTTTAAGAATCCTACTTCCTGTTCGGTGAGCAGGCGGTAGTTTCCGCGGGGTAGGTCTTTCTTGGTGAGTCCGGCAAATACAACCCGGTCGAGTTTTAGTACCTCGTAACCCAGGTGCTCAAACAAACGGCGCACAATGCGGTTACGGCCACTGTGAATTTCGAGTCCCACTTCCTTTTTGTTGGAGCCATCGGCTGCATAATGGATCTGATCGGGAAGGATGTGTCCGTCTTCGAGTTCGACGCCGTTTTTTGCAATGCTGTCTAAATCGGGTTTTGCAAGGGGTTTGTCGAGGGTGACGTGGTAAATCTTTTTTATACCGTGTTTGGGATGGGTGAGTTTTTTTGTGAGTTCACCGTCGTTGGTTAACAGCAATACCCCTGTGGTATTTCGGTCGAGACGGCCTACCGGATAAATGCGTTCGCGGCAGGCATTTTTAATAAGGTCGTAAACGGTCTTGCGTTTTCCGGGGTCTTCGAGGGTTGTGATAAAGTCCTTGGGTTTGTTAAGCAGCACGTAAACCAGTTTTTCTTTCCGGAGTGTTTCACCTCCGTAATTGATCTGGTCATCTGGTTTTACTTTGTAACCCATTTCGGTAACGACAATGCCGTTGACTTTAACTGCTCCGGCTTTGATCAGGTCGTCAGCTTCACGCCGGCTACATATGCCGGCGTTTGAAATGTATTTGTTGAGCCGGATGAGCCCGTCTTTTTTTGAGAGGCTCTCGTTTTCGCTGACTTTTTTGTAGCTCTGACCAACAGGTTTTTTTCTACGGAAGCCCTGCCTGCCGCCAGGCAGGGGTTTTTTGTCTGAGGATTTTCTTTCGAAAGCCTGCTGCCGCCTGCCTGCGGCAGGCAGGTCAGGCAGGGGTTTGCGCTCGTAGGGGCCTTTTCGGTCTTCTTCCCTTAAATTTTTTCTTTTCTGGCTGGAATAGCTTTCTTCTCCGCCTTCCAGGTCTTTGTTGGGGTTAAAGGAAGGTTTGCGGTGAAATTTACCGAAAGCCTGCTGCCGCCTGCCTGCGGCAGGCAGGGGTTTCCTGTCGGGCTGCTTACCGGCAGTCCGGGTTTTTCTTTTGTTGAATTCTCGTGCCATTCGGCTAAGGTACTTATTTAACCAATGGCTGAGAAGGCGTCTTCGAAATGGCTAAAGACAGGGCCTTCCGAAGTCAACAGAATTGCAACAATGTCAAAGCGTATTTCATATTGGAGCTGGTGATACAGAAGGTAAGCATTGGTGGCATGAATAAGATGAAGTTGTTTTTTACGGCTGACCCATTCGTGTGGTTCTCCTGAGTCGAGGCTGGTTCTGCTTTTTACTTCAATTACTACCAAAAAATCGTCTTTCAGGGCTACTATATCAAGTTCGAGGTGATGAAACCTCCAATTGGTATCGAGAAGGACAAATCCTTTTTCGATCAGGTAGCTGGCGGCCAATTGTTCACCTTTTGAACCGGTTTGTTTATTGCTCATAAATTACTATTTTCGTGTGAAATAACATGTAAAATAAACAGATTTCCCATGAAAAAATTCGTATCTAAAATCGCATTTTCGGTCTTCGCATTTTCTGTATTGGCTTTGAGTTCATTTGCGCAGTTTGAAGGCAGCATTGAATTCAAAAGAACAAATTCAGTGGATACTACCAAGTATGTGTTTTACGTGAAAGGCACTAAAGTGAGGCTGGATGAAATCGGCTCGAAGTCGAAGCAGGTCAGCGGCACCAGCCTTATCGACCTGAGCGGCGAGCAGACTACTTTTAAAGCACTTAATCCGGAACGCAAATTGTGGATGGAAAAGAAACCCGGAAGCCCGGTTGCTGCAATGGGAACACCCGAGATTACTTCCACAAAAGCCAGTAAATTACTGCTGGGAGTGAATTGCAAAGAGGTGGTTGTAAACAATAAAACGGAGAACACAACGATTAAATATTACATTGGCGGATCGGGTTTCGATTTTTTTGTAAAATTCCTGAAGTTCATGAACCGTAAGGATAAATCGGCTATCTATTACCTTTTGCTGAAAGGCAATGCCGGAGACGGGTTCCCTTATCTTTCTATTCAAACGGATAATACTACTGGGAAAGAAGTTGAGCGTTTAGAAGTGCTGAAAATCGAAAAGAAGATACTTGATCCTGTTTTGTTTGAAGCCCCTAAGGAATACAAGAAATTCGAAATGAATTAATAGTTTATTTAGGCTGACGTCTTTTTCAAGTACATTCAACCTCGCCTTGAGCCCTAAAGCCAAGGCGAGGTTTTTTTTACGCCCTTTTGTGGTAATTCATTAATTTAGACCAATGAAATCCAAGGATGAGCATATTAAATTTTGGATAGAGCAAGCTGAGGACGATTGGAATGCGGTAGATTCTCTATTTAAGGGTAAGAATAATCTGCAATCCCTATTTTTACGCATCTTGTAATTGAGAAATTATGCAAGGCTTTGTGGATAAAATGCAATACTGAAAATATTCCTCCGAGAACACATAATTTAATTTACTTGCTTTCGGCAACTACAGCTGAATTGACGGAGAAAAGAAGTGAATTTTTGTTAAGCCTGAACAGATTTCAGTTAGAGGGCAGGTACCCTGAATACCTGACAAAAATGCACACTATTTGTGATGAAAAATTTACTAAATCAATTATAGAATCTTCAAATGAGATAAGGTTATGGTTACTAGAGAAACTGCAATAAATACTGCCAAATCTTTTGTTAAGGAATGTAAATCGAACGGGCTGTCGTTTTATAAAGTATTAATGTTCGGATCAATGGCAAAGGGCCAGGCCAGAGAATGGTCGGACATTGACCTTTTAATGGTTTCGGACCAATTTGGGGAAAATGTTTTCGAAAACCTGAAATTGTACTCAAAGATCAATATCAAATACCCAATCATTGAAACTCATCCTTATCCTACCCGGTTTTATAAAGAGGGAGATGATTTTATTAATGAGATAACGAAGGATAGTATTGTTATTGAATAAGCCGGCTTCTTTACTGGAGATAGTTAAGGCTGACTTCCTTTTCAAGTACATCCAGCCTCGCCTTGAGCCCTAAAGCCAAGGCGAGGTTTTTGTTTATATGACCTGCAGGGAAATTAAAGCAGACCGGGTAATTGTACTGTGAAACGGCATCGAGGATAATTTCTTCAAAGGTTTTTCCGAAGGGGATACTGCCTTCTTTCATGTCGCTCATGCCTCCGACAATAAGGCCTGCTACTGGTGCCAGCTTTCCGGCGCGCCTCAGACTGACCATCATGCGGTCAAGGTGATAGAGCTGTTCGCCCAGGTCTTCAATAAATAAAAATTTGTCTTTTGTGTCTGCATCGGAGGCGCTGCCTTGAAGTGCGTATAAAAGGGAGAGATTGCCGCCTGTTACTTCCGCCGAGGCGGAGCCGAGGCGGTTCAGGGGATGCGGAACTATTTCGAAGCTGTATTGGCCGTGGAAAAGGGCTTTGCGAATGCTTTCTGTCGCTTCTGCATTCTGGGCAAACTGAAGGGCCATCGGGGCATGCAGGGTTTGAATGCCGAAGTTTTTTTGAATGTGAGAATGCAAAACGGTTATGTCGCTGAAGCCTATGATCCATTTGGGGTTTTTACTGAATGCGTTGAAGTTGAGCTGGTCAATTATCCGCAGCGTACCGTAGCCACCTCTTGCGCAAAGTATTGCTTTGATGGATTTTTCATCGAGCATGTGCTGCAGGTCTTCGCTGCGCTGATCATCACGGCCCGAAAACTGGTGGAAGGCTTTGTTCAGATTTGCTCCCAGTTCGATCTCAAGGCCCCATGAATGCAGGATGTCAAGGGAAGGGCGAAGGTTCTCCATTTGAATGGCACCGGCCGGGGCGACGATGCCAATTTTATCGCCTTTTTTGAGAAGTGGGGGAGAAATCATATTGTATCTTTGTGCGAATTTATGATTTTTAAAAGACATATTGTTACTGCTGCTTTGCCTTATGCGAATGGCGGGCTTCACATAGGGCATCTGGCCGGCTGTTATTTGCCGGCCGACATCTATGTACGTTATCTGAGGTCGAAAGGAGAAGATGTTTTGTTTGTTTGCGGATCGGATGAGCATGGGGTACCGATTACCATCAAGGCGAAAAAGGAAGGGATTACTCCTCTTCAGGTGGTGGATAAATACCATAAGCTGATGGGGGATTCGTTTGAGGGCTTTGGCATTTCTTTCGATATATACTCCCGTACATCTTCAGCTGTGCATGAACAAACGGCCTCTGATTTTTTCAAAACGCTGTACGACAAAAAGATTTTCACCGAAGAAATTACGCAGCAATATTTTGATGTTAAAGCCGGGCAGTTTCTGGCAGATCGCTACATAGTCGGAACCTGTCCCAAATGCGGAAACGAAAATGCCTATGGTGACCAATGCGAAAATTGCGGATCCACTTTAAGTCCGACTGAACTGATTAATCCCCGTTCGACGCTCTCGGGAGAAAAGCCTGTACTCAGGGATACCAGGAATTGGTTTCTACCACTGGATAAAATGCAGCCCGGGATCGAAACGTATATCGAATCGCATAAAGACTGGAAGGCCAATGTTTACGGGCAGTGCAAAAGCTGGCTGAATCAGGGTCTGCAAGCCCGCGCTATGACGCGGGATTTGGACTGGGGCGTAAAAGTGCCGGTGCAAGGGGCGGAGGGAAAGGTTTTGTATGTATGGTTTGATGCTCCGATCGGGTATATTTCTGCGACAAAAGATTATTTTAACCGTCAAACGGTAAAGGCCAGAAAGGGCTCATGGGAACTCTACTGGAAGGATAAGGAAACCCGGCTTGTTCATTTTATCGGCAAGGACAATATTGTTTTTCACTGCATTATTTTCCCGGCCATGCTGATGGCCCACGGAGATTATATTCTTGCGGATAATGTTCCGGCCAATGAGTTTCTGAACCTGGAAGGGAATAAAATTTCGACTTCCAGAAACTGGGCTGTATGGCTGCATGACTATTTAAGTGATTTTGAGGGTAAGCAGGATGTATTGAGGTATATGCTTTGTGCGAATGCGCCTGAAACAAAGGATAACGATTTTACCTGGAAGGATTTTCAGGCCAGGAATAATAACGAGTTGGTGGCGATTCTCGGAAATTTTATCAATCGCACGCTGGTTTTAACAAATAATTATTACTCGGGAAAAGTTCCTGCTGTAGGAGAATTGAATGAACAGGATAGGCTGGTGCTGGAGGAGATCAGGAAATTCCCAAAGCGCATAAGCGATTCTCTTGATCAATTCAGATTCAGGGAGGCTCTTGGAGAATTGATGAATCTGGCCCGTCTCGGAAACAAATACCTGGCCGATAATGAACCCTGGAAAATTTCAGAAAGTAATCCCGAGCGGGTAAAAACCATACTGAATATTTCTTTGCAGGTTTCGGCTAATCTTTCGATTCTGATGGAACCTTTTTTGCCATTTAGTGCAAAAAAACTTTGCGACATGCTGAATATCGATCAATTGAAATGGAACGATACTGCGCGAACAGATCTCATGACAGCGGACCACCAGATCGGAAAGGTAAGCTTGCTTTACGATAAAATCGAAGATGAGGCTGTTGTAGTTCAGATCAAAAAATTAGAAGACGCAAAAAAAATGAATGAACTCAGCACCTTAAAACAGGTAAGCGCGGCCAAAGCTGATATCAGCTTCGAAGATTTTTCAAAAATCGATATTCGTATCGGCACGATTCTGGAAGCCGAACGTGTACCTAAAACAGATAAATTGCTCAAGCTGAAGATTGATACCGGTATCGATGTGAGAACTGTTGTGAGTGGAATCGCCGGCTTTTATGATCCGGCAAAAATTATAGGCCAGCAGGTAAGTGTCCTCGTGAATCTGGCGCCGAGAAAGATAAAGGGCATAGAATCCCAGGGAATGATTCTGATGGGAGAAAACCTGAATGCAGAACTTTGTTTTGTCGCTCCGGTTAAACCAGTTGAAAACGGAAGTAACGTTTCTTAAAAACTCGTATGAAAAAAAATCTCAGATCCCACTTCTCAATTTTTGTTTCGCATTTACTCTCCCTCTCTCTCTTTCTTTCGTTCCTTAACCCTGCTTTGGCTCAGACCAAACTGCTGACCATGGATGAAGCTATGCTTGGTTTTAAAAAAGAGCTGGCTCCTGAAAAACTGAAACAAATGACCTGGGTAAAAGGCTGTGATGATTTCAGCTATGTTGAAACCCGGGATAAGAATGAAATTCTGGTTCGGGCTTCTGCGAGCAGTAAATTGAAAATGGATGTGGTAAGTAAGGATGAGCTGAACGTGCTGATGCGTCCTGTGCCTAAACTCAAAATAGGACCGGATAGTCTGGCTGCATTTCCGGTTATTGAATGGCAGAATCCAAGCGAATTTACATTTGAGTGCAGGCAGTCTTTATGGACCTATAATCTGACAAAGAAGACCCTGGTTCTTACTGCCGGAAGAGGTTATCGCAGAGGCTTTGAGCATGTCGATAGTGCTCCCGTAACCGGATATTCAGCTTATACAGTCAAGAACAATCTGTATGTTTTGGATGGAATAACGGACGGAGTGGTGACCGCGGATACCAATATCAATATTGTGAACGGACAATCGGTTCACCGGGAGGAATTCGGAATAACCAAGGGAACCTTCTGGTCGCCAAAGGGCGATAAGCTTGCTTTTTACCGCATGGATCAGACCATGGTAGAGGATTATCCAATTATTGACTGGACAACCAAGCCGGCAAAAGTTAAAAATATAAAGTATCCAATGGCCGGACAGAAGAGTCATGCTGTTACAGTGGGCGTATACGATACGCAGACCGGCACGAGTGTATTTTTACTTACCCCCAAACCCGAAGAAGACCATTACCTTACCAATATCGCCTGGAGCCCCGATCAAAAGCACATCTATATTGCCGAACTGAACCGCAATCAGAACTGGATGAACCTGAACAGTTACAATGCACTGAACGGAAAGTTTGAAAAAACGTTGTTTGTTGAATCGAATGAAAAATACACTGAACCTCTGCATCCGGTTTTGTTTGTGAAGAACAATCCCGGAAATTTTGTGTGGCAATCGCGGAGGGATGGCTGGAACCATTTGTACCTGTACGATCTTAACGGTTTGCTTGTTCGCCAGCTCACCAGCGGACAATGGGAAGTGACTGAAGTTCTGGGATTTGATGCCAGGGGTGAAAATTTATTTTTTACTTCGACTAAGGAAAGCCCCATCAGCAACAATGTTTACAGCGTTCACCTGAAAGATGGCAAAATCAAAAGACTTACTCAGGGAGAGGGTATGCATCAGGCTTTTTTCAGTGAAAGCGGTTCGTATTTTATAGATCAGTTTACCGGCATCCATACACCTCTGGAGACTGCTGTTTACAGTACTGAGGGGAAAAAGCTCAGAGTCATTTTAAATTCTTCTGATCCTTTGAAGGATTATCAGCTGGGGCAGGTGAAGCTGTTTAAACTAAAAAACAGCGGCGGGCCGGATTTATATTGCAGAATGTTTTTACCCATTCATTTTGATTCTGCAAAGAAGTATCCTGTAATCGTTTATCAGTATGGAGGTCCGCATGTGCAGCTGATTAACTCGGGATGGAACTACGGCTGCAGGGATTACTGGTTTCAGTATATGGCTGAACAGGGTTATGTGGTTTTTACGCTCGACCCCAGAGGAAGCGGAAACCGCGGTCAGGAATTTGAACAGGCTACGTTCAGGAAATTAGGTTCCTGTGAAATGGAAGATCAGCTTTCGGGAGTAAAATATCTGAAATCACACAGTTGGGTGGACAGTACGCGCATGGGATTGTTCGGATGGAGTTTCGGAGGATTCATGACTTGTTCTATTATGACCCGTTATCCGGGGGTTTTCAAGGCCGCCGTTGCGGGCGGCCCGGTGATCGATTGGGATTATTACGAAGTGATGTACACCGAACGCTACATGGACAGCCCTCAGGAGAACCCCAAAGGCTATACCGACAGCAATGTTCTTAATTACGTCGATAATTTACAGGGAAAGTTGCTGCTGATTCACGGCACTTCAGATCCCGTTGTCGTTCAGCAACA
>JABDFU010000004.1 GCA_013286385.1 Bacteroidota bacterium | reverse complement strand
TTGGCCTTGGGCCATAAGCCAGAAAATCTGCCTGTAATTGTCGACAATACACTTGTTGTGTATTGTTGGTTTAGTTCGCGAAAAACTTAAAACCAACACCGTATGAAATCAGTATTCCATACACTCGCTCTGGCGGGTATGTCCTGTTCGCTTATTCAGGCGCAGGAAATCTCAGACACTACAAAGAATAATTCTCTGAAGGAGGTTATTGTTTCTGCCACGCGCAGTGAAAAAGATCCGGCTGAAGTCGGACGAAGCACTACGGTAATCAGCAAAGAGGAAATTAAAAATTCAGGCGCCAATTCACTGGCTGAACTTTTATCAGAACAGGAAGGGATTTATGTTGTGGGCGGACAGCAGGCTCCCGGATCATTAAGCAACATTTTCATGAGGGGCGCAAATTCCAACGCAGTTGTAATTATGATCGATGGGGTGAGAATAACGGACCCTACCTCAACAGATAATTCTATTGATCTTTCAGAAATATCCCTTTCAAACATTGAACGGATTGAAATTGTGAGAGGCTCACACAGTGTTATGTACGGTTCATCCGCTATCGGGGGAGTCGTAAACCTGATTACCAAAAAGAATTTCGAAAGGTCTGGTTTGCATATTGACGCAGAGGTGAAGGCAGGAGTATTTAATCCGAACGGAAGTTTGCAGACAGAGAATCTTTTCCTGAATTATTCGGACAAAAGCGGGTTCTATGCAAGCGCTGAGGTTTTTAATACCAGCTGTGCCGGTTTTGATGCAGTTGTTGATACATTCAAAAATCCCAAATCCTATCAATTCGGAAGCAATCCCTTTACGAAAACAGATTTATTTGGCAAACTGGGGTACAAAAAAAACAAACTGGACATTTTTGTTTCGTATAAATCTGTTGAGCAAAAAACCAGTATTGATGATGGGGCCTATCGGTATGACCCGGCCTACAGTCAGAATTTTAACCGGAATCTTTTTATATACGGTGCTGCTTATCGGTTCAATGATAAATTGTCGATTTCCTGGTACGGGGGCTACAGTACAATGGAACGAAAATTAGTTCAGGACTCTTCTCTGGCAAATCCTTCAATTTATAACACAGAGGACTACAAAGGATCTGTTTTCAGCAATGATTTGCAAATGAATTACCATACCAAAGGAATTGATCTGGTTGCCGGAGTAAGTTCGTATATTGAAAAAATGACGGCAACGACTCTTACGTATTCTTCATCTGCATCCCCCTATGGCTTTTATGAATCAAATAGCGATCTGGATTCTCTTAAAATCAAAGAGGTGACCCAAAGTGGTTTTTTGCATGCAGATTTAAACGGAGTACTGATCAGCCAGAGATTGGCTGTTCTTACATTGTCTCTTGGCGGGCGATTGGTAAATAACAGCGAGTTTGGGAATGCATTTGTATACGAGATTAATCCGACCTTAAAACTTTCAAATAATACGCTGCTGTATGCTTCTTATACTACAGGGTTTAACACCCCATCTCTTTACGAGCTCTATTCCCCGCAGTCGACTTCCCCTACAGGATTTGACCAGATAGCCCTGGGGGATTCGAAATTAGTGCCTGAGGAAAGTAATTCATTTGAATTGGGAATAAAACAAAAAGTCAATGAACGGGTGTGGTTTTCCATTGCGTATTTCAATACGGTAGTAAAAAATGACATCGAATACGCCTACTTATGGAACAGATCAAAACCGGTGGATTCTCTTACGTACGCTGATTACAGGGGAGATACCTATGTAAACGCGGGTGAACAATATGCACATGGATTTGAGTTTTCCATTGGCTCTAAAATTTCGGACAAACTGTTACTTTCAGCTAATTTGTCGCTCATCCAGGGCGAAATCAAATACCAGGCATCAGGCATTGACACCTCTCATACCAAGGGAAATCTGGTTCAGCTTTTTTCTAACGGAGCTTATTTAACTCAATCCACCACTTCTGTTGGTTTGGTGAGAAGGCCAAGTACTGCTAATATATTTCTCACGTATAAACCGTTGCATAAACTTATCTTAAAGGCTGATGTGCGTTTTGCAGGAGCTCGCAGCGATATTTATTATGACTCTTCACTTGGACCTAATGGAGCTCTTAATTCTTCGATGGTTCAGGATTATACGTTGCTGGACTGTTCGGCCAGCTATGAATTTGCAAAAGGACTTTTTGGATCAGTCCGGGTGGAAAATATATTAAACACGCAGTATTCTGAAATTATAGGATATGCAACCAGGGGCAGGGGATTTTACGGAGGATTGAGATATGTATTTTAACAGGAAAATATTGAATGTTTTTGCTTATTTTTGGTACACAGGGAACATACGAATATTAAAACGTAAAAATTATGGCAACTAAAATTAATCCAAGGTTTATCGTCTTGCTTTTTATGGTGATAGTTGCGGGCTGTACCCGCTTTCTGACTGTGCTGGGTCACAGTCCTATGATCAATTTTACGCCAATTGGGGCTATGGCACTTTTTGGAGGTGCGTATTTTAACCAAAAATGGAAAGCGATTGTTTTTCCCTTGCTAACCTTATTCATCAGTGATATAATCATTGAACAATTGTTTTATAAGGGGCAGTACGGAACTCTTCTTTACAATGGCTGGTACATTACCTACGGGGTATTCGTGCTTATTGTTCTGGTTGGAAACCTGCTGATTAAAAAGGTAAGTTTTAAAAATGTGCTGATGGCAGCTGTCGTTGCTTCCCTTACCCATTGGATTGTTACGGATTTTGGTTCCTGGATAATGGGCACTATTGACCTCACTACCGGCAAGCCCTATGCCAGGGATATACATGGACTTGTTAACTGTTATGTACTGGCCTTGCCATTTTTAAGAAATTTCTTCCTGGGTACAGCCTTGTACTCAGCCGTTTTGTTCGGTGCTTTTGAATTGGCACAGCTGAAGATGCCAGCCTTAAGGCTGGTTACGAAATGAAGGTTTGCTCTTTTTTACCTGCAGCCACTTCGATGATTTACCAGATGGGACTGGATGCCGACTTATGTGGCGTAACGTTCGAATGCTCGTCTGATAAACCAAAAGTTGTAAGATCTTACCTGGAGGGGCATTCGTATACCAGCCGCGAGATTGACCGTATTGTCTCGGAGTCAAAAGCGATGGGTAAAAGCAGTTACTACATTGATGAAGATCTTTTGCAGGCCATTTCTCCGGATATCATATTTACCCAGGATGTTTGTGATGTTTGCCAGATAGACACGAGTATGGTACAACGCTCGGTTCATAAGCTGAAGAAAAAGCCCTTATTGGTTCCTTTGATTCCCCGAAACCTGGACGATGTTTACCAAAATGCCCTGATCATTGCCCAAACAATGGGTCGTGAGGAAAAAGCATACGAGCTGCTTGCGGGCCTGAAAAAGGTTACGGACAGGATTGTGGATACCTTGAGAAAGAACAATGCCCCTCTAAAAAGAGTTATGGTTATGGAATGGCTGGATCCTATATACAATTGCGGGCATTGGATTCCCTATCAGATCGCTCAGGCAGGTGGAGTAGATATGCTCTCCAATCCGGCCGGATACTCTGTTGTTACGGACTGGAACAAAGTATTGAAATACAATCCTGAGGTTTTAGTTGTTGCTCCCTGCGGATTTAAGGTGGAGCGTTCAGTTGAAGAAACAGGAAGACTTACTTCGAATCCGGACTGGGATAACCTGCTGGCAGTGAAAAACAACGCTGTGTTTTTTGCGGATGCTGATCTCTTTACTCAACCAAGCACAACACTAGTCAATGGGATTGAACTTTTGGCTGCACTGTTTCACCCCGGTCTATTCGCTGTCCCTGAAAAACTGAAAAAAAAATACAGGCCTTTTAATCTTTCATCCGTTGGAGTCAGTTAAAGCAAAGGTTTGTTCGGAGTGCAGCGTCTCTTTTACGTGCGGATCAGGGGGGAAAGAAGGGGAATGCTGGTGTTCTGATTTACCCCGGATCATGCCTCTTGATTTTGAAAAAGACTGTCGTTGTCCGGATTGCCTTGAAAGAATCATTGACAAAAAAATTACAGATTATCTTTTGACAGGAATCAAATGATCTATTTTATTACAGGAGGTGCCCGTTCGGGTAAAAGTTCTTATGCCATGAAGCTGGCGTTGACCTTAACTGAGAACCCTGTTTATATTGCAACTGCCCGGAAATGGGATGATGATTTTCAGGACCGGATCAACCGGCATGTGAAGGACAGGGATGATAGATGGACTTCCCTCGAAGTTGAAAAGGAATTAAGCAAAGTAAACCTTGCAGGTAAGGTGGCCCTTATTGATTGTGTAACACTTTGGCTCACTAATTTTTTTGTGGACAATAAACAGGACATTGAAAAATGCCTGAGTGAGGCCAAGGCTGAACTAAACAGCCTTGCCTCAGGAAAAGGAAAATTAATCATTGTTTCCAATGAATTGGGAATGGGTGTTCATGCGTCAACACCTGCGGGAAGAAAATTTACTGATCTGCAGGGCTGGGTGAATCAGCACATTGCAGCTTTGGCGGACGAGGTCGTGTTAATGGTTTCGGGCATACCTGTAAAAATAAAGTCTTCCAATGCTGACCATTGAAGAGGCTTTTCAGTCCAGGCGGGATACCCGCCATTTCACGGACGAAAGTGTGCCGGAAGAGGTAGTAAAAAAAGCACTGGCAGCTGGGCATATGGCGCCATCCGTTGGTCTGACCGATGCAACAAAATATTACCTCATTTATTCTCCGGAAGTCAAGCAGGGCGTTAAAAAACTCTTTGAAGAATACAATCAAAAGGCTTTGTTGCAGATTAACGATGAAAACCAAAAAAAGCATTACTCTTCTTTAAAACTGGAGGCCATCCTGGAAGCTCCATGCGGACTGGTTATTGCCTATGACAGGTCTGTTCTAAACACTTTTTCCATTGGCACTATTGCAAGCAATGAAACAATCAAGTTCAGTGCCGTCTGCGCAGCTCAGAATATCTGGCTTTCCCTTACCGCCCAGGGTTACTCTATGGGCTGGGTATCCATTCTGAATTATTACCGGTTCAAAAAACTGATCGGTTTACCGGAAGAGATGGAGCCCATTGGCTATTTCTGCATTGGAAAACCAGCCAGCGATTACGACAAGCAGCCCATGCTGCAGCAGTTGAAATGGGCCAGCAAGTCCAAAGGGCCTTCGGTTGAGGAAATTTCTCAATTGAACAATATGGATTCTGATCCTAAACCTATACCTGAATTTGAATCTGGACGTGGATCTGGATCGGAATCTGTTCGAAGGGAAGTGAAAAATGCCCTTGATAACAAAACCAAACCGGTCCAATCTCTTGGAATTTTGGAACGCCTCGCGGCCCAGGTTGCAGAGGTTTTTGAAAATGTTCATCCTGAAATCAAAAAACCTCATGTCGTTGTTTTTGCTGCTGATCATGGTATTGCCCAGCACGGTACAAGCGCTTACCCGCAGGAAGTTACCCGGCAGATGGTTGAAAATTTTTTGGCAGGAGGGGCAGCGATTAATGTTTTTTGTCGCCAGCATGTCCTTGAGTTGACGATTGTTGATGCAGGAGTTAATTATGATTTTCCTTCCACGACGGCATTGGTGAATAAAAAAATGGGCAAGGGCACCCAATCCTTTCTTTATGGCCCCGCTATGAGCAGGATGGAACTGGATGAGTGCCTGGCGAAAGGATCTGAAATTGTCAGAAGTATAGCTAATTCGGGTTGCAATTGCATTGGTTTTGGGGAAATGGGTATCGGCAATACTTCCGCCGCTTCGGTTTTAATGAGCCTGTTGTGTAAGATTCCGCTGAGCGATTGCATTGGCAAGGGGACGGGATTGAGTGATGAAAAAATGGTCAACAAGTTTGAAATTCTCAGCCGCGCATTGTCGAATTACGAGGGGGATTCTGAGGTACTTTCAATCGTTCAATATTTTGGCGGATTTGAAATTCTGCAAATGGCCGGAGCAATGCTTGAAGCGTTTAAAAATAACATGTTGATTCTTGTGGATGGTTTTATCAGCAGCGTAGCTTATCTGATTGCATTCAAAATAAATAAGGAAATAAAAAGTAATGCAGTGTTCTGTCATTGTTCGGCTGAAAAAGGTCATCGCCTGCTTTTAAATTATTTGCAGGTAAAGGAAATCCTTCAACTGGAAATGCGGCTTGGGGAGGGTACAGGTTGTGCAGTAGCTTTTCCGATAATTCAATCTGCAGTTGCTTTTTTAAATGAAATGGCGAGTTTTGAAAGTGCAGATGTAAGTACTCCTAAATGATTAGATAAGACTACCTGAATGATTAAAAATGAATTTAAAATATTTTTAACCGCGGTTCTTTTTTACACACGGATTCCCTGCCCGAAGTGGGTCGATCATTCGGCGGATTACCTGAACAAGTCTGCACGTTATTTACCGCTGATCGGGTGGATTTATGGCGGCGTTTCCTGTTTTGTATTGCTGTTGTCGTTGCTGTTGAATTTATCCCCTGAAATTGCGGTTGTTTTGAGTATGGTAAGCGGGATACTGTTGACGGGCGCTTTTCACGAAGATGGTTTTGCGGATGTTTGCGACGGTTTTGGAGGCGGGTGGAAAAAGCAAAAGATTCTTGATATTATGAAAGATAGCCGGGTAGGGGCTTATGCCGTTATCGGACTTGTCCTGTTGTTGCTATTGAAATTCCTGCTGATACTTAAACTGACCAACCTGATTTTGAATTCAACGTATGCCAATCCGGCTCTGAAACCAATTAAGTTGCTTTTTGTTCTGATTGTTTCGCATTCGTTAAGCAGGTACGCTGCCATTTCAATCGCATTTACCGATACCTATGCCAGGGAGGATGCTGACAGCAAGTCTGTTTCTGCAGTTGGTTCATTTACCCGGATTGAAATTCTTGTCGGTTTGTTTTTTACCCTTCTTCCTCTTGGATTTTTTGCAGTTCACCATCTCCCTATTTTAGGGATACTGATTCCGGTCATCCTGTTGCGGATTTACCTTGCTTCCTATTTCCGTAAATGGATTGGAGGATATACGGGAGATTGCCTGGGGGCTGCACAGCAGATTTGCGAAGTTGTCATATACCTTTCATTTATTGCATTGTGGAACTATATCTGATTCGCCACCCCGAAGTCAATCTGGAAAAGGGTATTTGCTATGGTCATGCTGAAGTTGAGCTCCGGCAACCCTTTTCTGGGTTGCCGGATGAACTTATAAAAAAATGGGCTCTGGCCAAAGCGGTTATTTATTCAAGTCCATCGAAACGGTGCGTTCAGTTCGGAAGTCCTCTGGCTGAAAAAATGGGAAGGGATGTTTTGTTTTTTCGGGATGTACGGCTGAAGGAACTGAATTTCGGAAACTGGGAAATGAAAAGATGGGATGATATTGATCCCGAAGAGTTGAACAAATGGATGATTGATTTCGTTCATGAGCAGGTTCCCGGGGGTGAAAGTTTTATCGATTTAAACAAAAGAGTGGAATCTTTTCTTGGGGAACACGTAGTAAAGAAAAACAATGAAAATGACACGATCCTGGTCGTTACCCATGCGGGCGTTATTCGTTCTGCTCTTTGTCAGCTGGAGGGGATACCGTTAGAGAATGCTTTTAAAATTAAGGTTGATTTCGGGAGTGTTACAAAAGTGAGTCTTGATCCCTTTAAAAAAAAGGTTTGATAATCCACTATAAAAAGGACTTGATAATCCTTAAAGAGTGGCTATAGCCCTTGCTTTCCTCATTGTATATGCCGTAATGATCGAAACTGTCGATCCTGACTTTTCCTGAAGCGTGTATGATTTTGTTCTGACCGAGCAAAATACCAACATGTACAATTTTTCCTGATTCATTATCGAAGAAGGCCAGATCTCCCGGTTCACTTTCTTCCACAAAATCAATTGCGGTGCCCATTTCAGCCTGCCGGGAGGCATCCCTGAGGAGGGTGATTCCGCTGAGTTTGTAAACCATCTGGGTGAAACCCGAACAATCCAGTCCGAATGGACTGCGCCCGCCCCAGAGGTAAGGCGCACCCAGATAAAGCAGGGCGTGATCAATCATTTTTTTTCGGCTTGCTTTTTCGGTCTCAGGTTTCAGGGATTGCCCGTCAAAATTGTAAGTGACTTTTTCGATTTCAAACTCTTTGCCGGTCAGGGAAGGAAGCGTGCTTCCGATAACTACCGGTAAAACACTGTGGTTAAGTCGGTCAATTACCGGATGTACGATTTCAAATGAAAGGGAAGGCGCTTCTTTACGGAATTTTGCGAAGGTTTTTTCAGAAATGAGCTGACATTGTTTTTTATCTATCCAGGATATGTAGTCATCGTAAGCGTTTTTTATGCACAGCCATTTGGGATGGCTGGGTGAGTCGAGGATCTCAAAGCATTCCCCGAACAGAAGCTGGCTGACCATTTCTGAGCGGTCTGAGGGCCTTTTTCTGCAGGGGACTATGCTAAGATTACAAATGCCGTACACACTTCAAAGGTAAGGATTCCTTCATCGTTTACCTGAACGGCAAAACAAGTTTAAAGCCTATATTTCTTCCCATGTTGTAAATGCCCTGGCTGGGGTTGGTGACCAATATACTCCGTCCGTTGTACGCTTCAAAATACTGGGCAAGATTCAGATGGTCTGCATAGCCTATATTCAGAAGGTTATTGCAATTGACAAAGAAAGAGCAAACAACCCGGCCAGTTTTGGGATTCACAAAATTTGTTCCAACCCCGATATTGTACAGACTATACCCTACGGAAGGCAGTTCGGAACCCAGGGCACTGTAGACGTTGTTCTGAGCCCAATACTTGGCCTGTCCGAATTTAATGTAGGTCCCTTTCAGAATTGAACCGGGCTTGTCCTTCAGCTTGATTTTTATTTCGGTGGTCAGACGGGGGGCCGGCGTCCAGGGAAGGTGCCTGGCTGAATCATTCTTACCGGGAAGATACGTATACGTGTAGGTGAACCCGTTGTCGATTTCGAGCCAGGGAGTTTTTGATGGATGAATGTTAAAATAGCCTGCAAACCCTGCAATAGTGGCGGTATCGGCTTTGAACTGGTAAAACGGAATAGTACCGGTTGGGCTGGGCATGACTGAATCACCTCCGTTTTTGGCAGCAACCCTTTTTGCAAAAATGTAGTTATTGATATAATAATAAAATCCGTCGACCTCAAAGCTTACGTCTTTGCCGTTAATGCCATATGCCAGATCAACCTGGTAGCCCTGCTCAGCCTTCAGGTTCAGATTTCCAGCCTGAAAAGCGTTAACTCCTATGTTCTCCCCATTACTGGTCAGTTCATCTATCGCAGGTGCCCTGTAACTTTTTGAAACATTGAGCTTCACATAGTTGTTACCGGGTAATTGGTAGGATGCTCCAATGCTGCCCGAAGGGCCTGTGTAGGTATTGTTAAAGGGCGAAAACTGAACAATGGATCCGGTTGTTCCTGCCGGAACAATTTCCTGGGAAGAAGTGCCGCTGTACAATAGACTCATTCCCTGGCCTGTAAAATTACTGTAGTCGTATCGCAGTCCTCCGCTGATGGTAAGGTTTTTAAAATCTTTCTGCAGTATACCGAATCCTCCGATCTGAAAATCGGTGTAGTTGGGGATTTCATAGTCACTGTAATAAGGCGCGGGGGCTTCGGGGTAATTGTTCTGAAATTCATAGGTTCCGTTGAGCCCTGCCGTAAATTTAAGACTGGATTGCTGACCCGCAATTTGATATTTCAGCGAATAGGGGATGTCGTTTACTGCCATGTTTCCCTGACCCACAAGACCGGTGTCGATATCGTGGTGTTCGCTCCGGGTAAAGCCGATGTCAAACCCCAGCGTGCCTTTTCCCAGGTTGATGCCATTCTGCCACCAGACTTGGTATTCGTTAAGTATTTTATCACTGGCAATGGTGGGATCATAGGATAGGAAGTTGTACCGGGTCGGGAAAAGCTGCCCATTTTGCGGAAAATCGAACATAAACCTTCCGGTTGTACTATCCCGGTTTCCATCGGGTACCTGAATGCGGCGGTGAAGAGCGTTAAATGAAAGACGGGAGTATCCCCAGGATTCATTCAGCCCCAGGGTAAGCCTCACGTCTTGCTGCTGGAAGGCTGTTCCCCAGACATATCCGTCTTTGGGATTCCAGTAATCGTGGGATTCTTCACTGCTGCCCCTGAGGTTCCAGACAAAACCGTTATTGTTTCCGCCAACGGCAAATGAATTGCCTATCAGGCCGTTGTTGGTCTGGTATTCGGTGAGTACGCTTCCTTTGATCGTGCCGTTTTCAGCAAAGGGTTCAGTTTTGAAGTTGATTACTCCCGCCTCAGCGCTGGCTCCGTATTGCAAAGTGGCAGGGCCCCGGATGATTTCGGCATCATGTACAGAATAGGGGTCGATCAGAATTCCGTGATCGTCTCCCCACTGAAAATCTTCCTGACGCAATCCATCGGTAAGCACGAGCACCCGGTCGAATCCCATTCCGTTGATCTGGGGTTTGGTTGTCATGACTCCTTCAGTAGTCATGTTTACCCCCGGCTGAAGTGAAATGGCATCGATCACTGTGCTGGAGGTGTTTTGCAGCATGTCGTCATGAGAAACCAGTGTAACAGGTACTGGAGAGCGCAGCGTGCTGGTGATATTTCCCAAGGCGGTAATCACAACTTCGCAGCAGGTGCAGCTGGAACTCATCATACTGACATCAAGTTTTGTTTCCCCGTCGATGCTGACTTGTTTCTCCTGAGTAGTATAACTCAGTACCATGGCCTCAACAGCATAGGTTCCTTTGGGTAGATTGGTGATTGTGTAGTTGCCTGTTGAATCGCTTGTGGCACTTAATTTGAGTTGGGGAAAATAGATGAGGACTCCTGGGAGATTTTCTCCTGTCATCAGATCGGTTACCTGACCACTAAGGGAGTTTTGTGCGTTTACGGAGGCGGAAATTAAACAGAACACAAGGATGAAGACACTGGTTAGGACGTACTGAATTGATTTCATAACTATGGTTTAAGAATAGCAGGTTAGTACACTAATATCAATGGCAATCCGATAAACGGATTGCTGAAACAAAACGGAAGAGGCGCTGGTTAAGTAGCCGGAGCCGGAGTTAAACGGTTGGGGGGTGATACAGCGAAACGCTGTGCTGAAAGGAATAATGTTCAGCATAGACTGTGGGCAATTCAGAAAAAACAGCAAATCGTTTCAAGTCTAAAGGATTTGACCGAGCTGAAAATAAATTAAAAGCGTCCTGGAGATTGTTTCGCTGTGAGCCGTTTTTGGTGTCTTCTGAATCGGCTTTCTGAAGTTGTTTTGCCAGGTGGCATTTTCCGTTGCAATGCAGCAGGGGTTTATCTCTGTTTTCGCACAGATTTTTTGAAATATACTCTTTGTTAATCTGATAACTGACCAGGATACCGACTTTGTTAAATGCCTGCAGAAACAGGCCCACAATAATCAAACCGATCAGAATTGATTTCATCATCTGCATTTTTTATTGCAGGCTGAACATACTTGAGATGTTACCTGCGATAGTACTTTCAAGCCCAGCATTGGCATTAAACGGAGTAATCGTACAGGAACCGCTGAGAGCACTGTATTTTATATTTTTGAGTATTGCGTTGTAGTCGGCAATAAGGTTAATTGTATTGTTCTGGCTGCCATAGATGTAAAAATAGTCTGAAGGGTTGCTGTTCAGGTTAATGCTGGTCGTCCGTACATTTTGGGATTGACCTAACTGTATTGTAAACGGGACAGTTGGCGTTCCGTTTCCGGTACCTGTGGTATCCACCAAGCCCTGCACATTTAAATACATGTATCCCTTAGTAGTACTTCCAAACCACATTGCGGGGTTCTGCGGAGCGAGTGCTGTACCAGCCGTATACGTTGAAGGGTTGGTCTGATTCGTTACCGGATCGATCCCAATGCTGAATGTTATTGAAATATAATTACCACTGGGTACTGAACCTGCAAGAAATGCAGAGGACCCAACATTTTCAAGAAAATAAGTTGTACTTCCCAGGGACACATTGGTTCCGTTTTCGCCCTTGAGGGTTATGCCTCCAATGTAATATCTTGCTGAACTGAATTTGTAATTTCTTCCCGAAGGGTCAGCCAGCACTATACCTGTATCAAGTAGGCCGGATCCCAGGTTATTCTGTATTTGTAAATAAACGTTTCCATATGTGACAGGGGGAGTGGTAACTGTTTTTGAACAGGATAAGAAGGCAGAAAGGAATACGATGGCACATGTGCCCCGCAGAATCAATAGTGTTTTTTTCATTTTCACGACCTCAAAAATATGGAAAAGGAACAAGATTAGCTAAATTCGAATCCCAATGTCTCAACTAATTTTATTTGACGGTGTCTGCAACCTGTGCAATTCCACGGTAGATTCTATCATTAAGAGAGATAAAGCCGGGCGTTTTCGTTTTGCGTCCCTGCAGTCAGAAGCCGGGAAAAATATATTCCTGGCCAGGGGAATTGAGCCTGAAGCAATCAGATCCCTTGTTTATATGGAGAATTCGGTTGTTTACTATAAATCGACAGCAATTTTAAGGATTCTTAAACAGCTGGGAGGAATCTATATGCTTTTCTACCTTTTTATTCTGGTCCCGCCTTTTATCCGGGATTTCATTTACGACAAAATTGCAACTAACAGATACCGTTGGTTCGGCCGTAAAGAGACCTGCAGAATCCCATCCGAATCGGAAAAAGAAAGGTTTATCACTAGCTCTGAAATTGCCAGCGTCTAGAGTCCTCCAAAAACTTTTTTAAGGATATCCGTAACCTGGGCGGCAGGATCCTTACGGATTTTTCGTTCTTCAATTGCAATCAGCAGAAAAAGACCGTCAATGGCTTTTTGGGTAACGTAAGCGTCCAGGTCGGGATTTACTTTTTTCGCAAAAGGGTCTTTATTATAGGTAGTGATCAAAGGTGTCCAGTATTTGGTCACATCTACTTTAATAAGCGCGTTGTGAACTACCGGCTTAAAAGCATCCAGCAAAGCGGAGGCTGTCTTGCTCTTTAAATAAGTTGTCGCTGCAGTGTCGCAGCCTTTTAAAATGGCAAAACCATCTTCAATGCTCATGGAGGTTATCGCATTCAGAAAAATCGGAGCAGCGCTCTTGGCCGCTTCTTCTGCACCGTGATTGAGGGTTTCAACGAATTTGTCGTCCTGAGACTTCATCCCCAATTTGTCACATGTATTTTTTACTTTAATGGCTTCAGGCGGGAAAGGGATCATGATTTTAGGGTTCTTGAAAAATCCGTCTGCTTTGGAGGCTGAAGAGGATGAATTGTTGGTGCCAACGGTCAGTGCATCTTTTAGCCCTTTTACTACATCATCAGTACTCAATCCGCTGCCATTCCCTGTGGATGATTTTACCTGGGATGCAGCATTGTTAATGGTGTTTTTCAGGTCTATTTGCGCGCCTGCGAACAAGGTGGCGGCCAGGAGTGCGGAGCAAAGGGCAATTCGGTTCATCTGTATGTATTTTTTATTTGTCATTTTAATGGTATGCAGGGACAAAGTTAGGTTTATTTAAGATATTTACTTTAAAAATTAATAAGCACAGGTGAAAGCAGAGATACTGACAATCGGGGATGAACTCTTAATCGGGCAAGTGGTAGATACCAATTCAGCATGGATGGGCCAGAAACTGAATTTATCCGGGATAGAGGTACATCGAAAGACAACCGTATCAGATCAACCGGAGGATATCCTGCATGCGCTTGACCTTGCGCTTTCGGTTTCGTCCATTGTGCTTATAACCGGTGGCCTGGGCCCAACCAAAGACGACATTACAAAATCAGTCCTGTGTGCCTATTTTAAGACTTCATTACGGTTTAATCAGGAAGTTTATTCGGACCTGGAAAGGATGTTTGCTCACAGGGGACTTAAGGTAACCGAGCTAAACCGAAAGCAGGCCGAAGTGCCATCGAATTGCACGCCCATTCGGAACAAAAACGGAACGGCTCCGGGAATGTGGTTTGAATTAAAGGGTAAAGTAATCGTGTCTATGCCGGGAGTGCCCTATGAGATGATGGCTATGGTCGAGAATGATGTTTTGCCCAGACTGAAGCAGCATTTTAATTTACCTGCCATTTTTCACAAAACCATACTTACCCAGGGAATAGGGGAGTCCTTTTTAAGTGAGCTTATCAGTGACTGGGAGGATAACCTGAAATCAAAAAATATTAAACTGGCTTATCTTCCGGCCAATTCCAAGGTCAGGTTGAGGCTCAGTGCCCATGGTTCGGACAGGGAAGAGTTGTCCGAAAAGGTAAATGCCGAAATTGAAAAAGTGAAAGTTTTGATTTCGGATTACATATACGGCTACGAAAATTTCGGAGAGGAAGAGCCTCCTCTGGAAAAGATAGTCGGGGATATGCTTAAACAACGGAAAGCAAGCCTTGCTACAGCTGAAAGCTGTACCGGAGGATACATTTCGCATTTGCTGACCCGGGTACCGGGTTGTTCAGCTTATTATATGGGCTCGGTCATATCCTATTCGAATGAAGTCAAAATGCTGGAGCTCAATGTTCCGGAATCTCTTATTGCTCAGTTTGGTGTGGTGAGTAAGGAGGTAGTTGAAAGTATGGCTCTGGGCCTGAAAAAAAAACTGAATGTGGATTATGTGATCGCCGCTTCCGGAATTGCCGGTCCGGATGGAGGTACGGCAGATAAACCGGTCGGTACCGTTTGGATAGCCATTGCTTACCCCGAAGGTGTTCAGTCTGAAAAGTTTTTGTTTGGAACCAACAGAGAACGAAACATTGAACGTACAGCGATGACTGCGCTCAATATATTAAGGAAGTTGCTGAAAAAAAAGAATTGAGCTATTCAGTTTTTTTCTGAGTTTTCCTCCCGTTTCGCTCTTGTTGATTTTCTTGCACTGTAGCGTTCAATAAAGCTGACAACAATAAACATCACGGCTCCTCCCAGGATCATTACAAACAAAACAAAAAACAGAGCGGTCAGCATGAGAACACAAATATAGGTGATAGTATCCGAGCTTTCGGTCAATTTTTTTAAATTTACTCAGATGAGATAACTCCGTCTTATTTCAAAAGGCGTTTACAAGGGATTTGGCTATGTTGATTCTGAAACTGCAATTTCAGATAATGAACTAACCCAGGACTAATGATAAAACACCCGTTCAAATACGCTTAATTCTTCGGTTACTATTTCAGCGGTACCCTGCATTTCTTCTTTGTATTTCAGCTTCTTTTTATAGCTGGTGACGAGTTGATCAGGAAGTGATACTTCAACGGAAAAGAGATTGTTTTCAGGTATTTCAGAGATGCTTTTGACAAATCCATTCAACACTCCGTATTCAGGAGAGGGGTAATTGTCCAATCGAATGTTCACCTTTTGCCCCGATTTCAGCTTGCCTGAATTCCGAACAGGTAAAAGCAGTCTGGCAATAGCTTCCTGTTTCTCATTGGGGATAATGGTCAATACCTCTTCTCCCTGTTTCAGATTCTGATGCACGCTCCAGAAATTAAATAGCGAAATTCTCCCGTCGACAGGAGAAGTCAGCAACCAGGTCTGTTTCCAGGCTTCAATTTGCGACTCCAGACTTTGAATGGCATGCGTCAGATTCTGATTATACAGATCGGCATCCCTGATGGCCTGCATTTGCAGTTGCAATCTGTTTCTTTTCAGATTATTTACAGTAATTGTATTGTTTAGGCAGTTTATCTTCAATCCCTCATAGTTGCATCGGGCTGCCAGGTACTCTCTTTTTTTGTCTTCGTATTCTCTGGCACTGATGGCCTGGTTCCGGAATAGGTTGTGATCCCTTTCAAAATCCTTTTCTGCGAGTGAAAGCTCTTCCTTATTTGTATTGGCCTGGTCCTGGTAATTGTTTTGCAGAAACTGGCAGGCTGTGAGTTGATTGTCAATGATGGCAATTTCCTTTAATTGAGGATTGGTTTCTAGTTGCAATTTGAATTCGTTGTAGCTGTTAAAAAACAAAATAAGGGCAGGTGTCAGTTCACCGAGTTGAAACGAGTCGATCGAAGCAATTTCGGGGAGTGCATGTTTACGCCTTAAACAGGACTTCAGGGAATCCAGCATATCAGAAATTTTTAAGACGTCCTTGTAATTTGCTGTATTTTCTACAACCAGTACTGTGGCACCTTTTTTTACTGCTTCATTGTTTGAATAATTTAACGCGATGATTTTGCCACTCGCTTTAGCAACAAGGGTCACCGGAGGGTGAATTGTCGTTACGGTGGTTTTGGCTGAAAGAAGATCGGGAGAGCGGATAAGAAAGGATAGTAAAAATTCTGTAAGTATCAGACAAAATACAACGGCAATGCCCCATCGCACAATCCAGGCCGGTACTGTTGAAAGCAGTTCATTTACCTCATCAGTCCTTCGTTCAATTTCTTTTTCTTCCGTCATTTTAATTGCCAAGTTCCAGTTGATTTTTAACCAAATTATAATACGTTCCTTTTCTGGAAGCCAGGCATGCGTGATTACCCTGCTCTGCAATTTTGCCCTTTTCCAAAACGATTATCTGATCTGCATTTTTTACCGTGCTAAGGCGATGTGCTATAATGACTACGGTTTTCCCTTTAAAAAAATGCCCGAGATTATTCATTATTATTTTTTCATTGGTCGCATCGAGGGCGCTTGTGGCCTCATCAAAAAACAAATAATCGGGATTTTTATAAACGGCACGGGCAATTAAAATACGCTGTTTTTGCCCTGTACTTATTCCTGTTCCTTCCATGCCTATTTTTGTATTGTAGCCCAGAGGCAGAGACTCAATAAATTCACCGATGTTTGCAATTTTTACCGCTTGTCTAAGTTTGATTGTGTCAATATCTTCAGCGCCTACCGTAATATTGTGTGCAATGCTGTCTGAAAAAATAAACCCCTCCTGCATAACGACCCCAAAAGAATTTCGCCAGACTTTTGAAGAAACGGAGTTGAGTTTTATTCTGTTGCCAGGGGATAAGGCGGAGTTTAACAGAATTTCTCCGGAAGTCGGATCGTAGAATTTAAGCAGGATTTTCAAAAGGGTTGTTTTGCCGCTTCCGCTTGAACCGACGATAGCTGTGACTTTTCTTGCCGGAATAACCAGGTTCAGATCCTTAAGAACCCAATTTTGGGTCGATCCTGCATATCGGAAACAAAGTTTTCTCGTTTCAATGGAAGCGACTTGCCCGATTTCTGTTGCGCATTCATTGAACACTGTTTCTTCATTCGGCCTGCTGTGTATTTCGGACAGCCGTTCGAGACTCAGACGGGCATCCTGTAAGCTTTGCGTAAAGCTGACCAGCTGAATGACCGGGCTGTTGAGTTGTCCGATTATATAACTTATTGAAAGCATCATGCCTAAGGAAATTTGACCATCAATAACAAGTTTAGCGGATACAATGGTGATGCAACTGTTCTTTAACTCATTGATTAAAGCTGAACCTGTATTTTGAATTTGCTCCAGAACCAGGCCCTTACTGCTTATTTTGAACAATCGAACCTGTATATTTTCCCATTGCCAGCGTTTTTGACGTTCGGCATTTTGAAGCTTGATTTCCTGCATGCCGGTAATGAGTTCCATTACCTTGCTTTGGTTCTTTGAATTCTGCGTGAAACTTTTGAAGTCAATTTCAGCCCGCCTTTTAAGAAAAAATGAAATCCACAAAAAATAGAGCGAACTGCCGATGAGAAAAATTAGGAAAACGGAACCATTGTAATAGGCTAATACGAAACTGAATACGATCAGGTTCATTGCCGAGAACAATACATTCAAACTTGTCGAGGTCAGGAAGTTCTCTATTCGATGGTGGTCATTGATTCGTTGCAGGATATCTCCGGTCATTTTTATGTCGAAAAATGAAATCGGAAGTTTCATCAGTTTAACGAAAAAATCTGAAATCAATGAAATGTTGATTCTGCTGCTGATGTGCAGCAGAATCCAACTCCGTAGTACGTCTATGACAGCCTTGCCGGCAAACAGCATTAACTGAGCAAAGAGGATGAGGTATACAAAATGAATATCATTGTGCTCAACTCCAATGTCTACAATACTCTGAGTTAAAAAAGGGAAAACCAATTGCAACAGGCTGCCTGCAAACAATCCTATGATTAACTGAGCAAGCATTTTTTTGTAGCGATGGAGGTAACTGTACAGGAACGCGAAACCCTGTACTCTTTCCTTCTGGAGTAAGGAAGATGAATCGGCAGTTTCCCTATTTCCGTTAAATCCGGGAGTTGGCTCCAGCAAAAGTAAAATGCCATCGCTGGCATCACTTTTCCAAAAGGTTAGAAAATCTGCTTTGCTGTATTTTAATAAGCCATGGGCCGGATCCGCAATCCATACCGTGTTGTTTTTGATTTTATAGATGACCACGAAATGATTTTGGTTCCAATGTGCTATGCATGGTAAAGGAACGTCAACGAGAAGCCTCTCAAAATTCAGCTTTACGCCAATGGTCCTGAATCCTATTTTTTCCGCAGCTTCACTGATTCCCAGCAAGCCGCTTCCTGCACGTGTAGTGCCTGACAATTGCCGTAACTCCTGGAGTTTGAAACTTTGCCCGTAATGTTTTGCGATCATTCGCAGGCAGGTTGGACCGCAATCCATTTCATCCGTTTGTTTGTAATGTTGGAAGTACATTGGATGCGCTAAGCTAGATTTAGTCAGGAAAGTAAAGATTGGTTAAAATACCTAGTATAAGATTTCGACATCTCTGACTTCAACCGTCTTTTCCGAATAGCGAGTTATCTTATTTTAAATACCAAGTATCACAAAATAAATTTGTGACTTGACCTGTGGAATACATTTGATAAAAAATAAAATGGATATGAAGGTACCCGTGCAATATGTAATCCTGATTTCGCTCCTGTTTTTATTTGCAACAAATGGGCAATGTGAATCTGACAGGGTGATTCATGCTTTCCGTGTATTGACAAATCAGCCCCCGGTCGCTGCAAATGACACAATCATTATGTGTGAAAATGGAGGGACGGTCGTATGCAATGTGCAAAAACATGACAGTGATCCTAATGGAGACGGAATGACCACGAGTATTTATTCAGGACCCAAAAATGGCATTGCTTCACTGAATGGGAATTCCATCAATTACACTCCAACTGCAAATTTCAGTGGTAAGGATACAATTGTATACGTGGTTTGTGATGATGCAAGTCCTTCCATGTGTGATACGGCTCTTGTGTTAATTACCGTAAATCCTTCACCTGTAGCCAATCCAGGGCTACCCCAAACTGTTTGTTACGGGGATACAATTTCGATAGGATCCCCTCCTGTTATTGGTTATACGTATTCATGGACTCCGGATCGTGGATTGGGTTCTTATTCAGTTTCAGCTCCATTAGCCAGTCCGGATGATACAACAACGTATACCCTATTGGTTACAAATTTAGTAACCGGTTGCCAGGCAACGGATTCACTCACAATTAAAGTGAAGCCGGTACCTGCTGCCCACATATTACCCGAAGATACGTTGGGTTTTTGCCAGGGAGACTCTGTTACACTTACTTCTTCCAATGGTGCAACATTTCTCTGGTCCAATGGAGATACGAGTAAAAGTATTGTGGTAGCTGAAATCGGTAACTATTCAGTTGGTATAACGTATGCCAACGGATGTACGAGCTATTCGGCTCCCGCAGTGGTTAGTATGAATCCTTTGCCAATAGCTGATGCCGGGCATGATCAGACAATTTGCAACGGAGCAACTGTTACCCTCGGGACTTCTCCTGTTCCCGGAGAAACCTACAGCTGGTCACCGTCAACCGGATTGAGTTCAACTTCTGTTCCACAACCCCTGGCAGATCCGTCCACTACTACAACGTACGTGGTAACAGCAACGTTTCCTTTGACCGGATGTCAAAAATCAGCTTCGGTTACTATTACTGTAAATCCGGCACCTGCAGCTAATGCAGGAGCCAATCAGACTATGTGTCAGGGATCAGGTGTTTCCATCGGTGCAGCGCCTGTATCGGGTGATACCTACAGTTGGTCACCTGCAGCGGGTTTGAGCTCGACTTCTGTTTCTGAACCATTAGCCAGTCCGGACACTACAACAACGTATGTTTTAACAGAGACCATTTCGGCAACCGGATGTCAGAAGTCAGATTCTGTTATTGTTACGGTCAATCCGCTTCCTGCCGCTGATACAGGGCCGAATCAGACGATATGTCAAGGATCAGGTGTTTCTATCGGTGCAGCGCCTGCATCAGGCGATACCTACAGTTGGTCACCGTCAACCGGTTTGAGTTCAACTTCTGTTTCAGAGCCCATCGCCAGTCCTGTAGGTACTACAACGTACACTTTAACAGAGACCATTTCGGCGACCGGATGTCAAAAAAGCAATTCTGTTTCTGTTACAGTCAATCCGACTCCTGCCGCTGATACCGGACCGAATCAGACCCTGTGCCAGGGGTCAGGTACTTCTATCGGTGCAGCGCCTGTATCGGGTGATACCTACAGTTGGTCGCCGTCAGCCGGCTTGAGTTCTGTTTCTGTTTCTGAGCCCACAGCGAGCCCGATTACAACAACAACGTACACATTAACCGAAACAGTTTCGGCAACCGGATGTCAAAAATCAGATTCTGTTACTGTAACTGTGAATACCTCTCCTGCAGCTAATGCCGGATCTGATCAGACCATTTGTAATGGATCAGCTGTTTCTATTGGTACAGCACCTGTAGCGGGTGACACCTACAGCTGGTTGCCGTCAACCGGTTTGAGCTCTGCTTCTGTTTCAGAGCCCATGGCCAGTCCTGTAAGTACTACAACGTACACTTTAACAGAGACCATTTCGGCGACCGGATGTCAAAAAAGCAATTCTGTTATCGTTACGGTCAATTCGCTTCCTGCAGCTAATACAGGGCCGAATCAGACCATTTGTAATGGATCAAGTGTTTCTATTGGTGCAGCATCCGTATCGGGTGATACCTACAATTGGTCGCCCGCGGCTGGTTTGAGTTCTACTTCCGTTTCAGCGCCTACTGCCAGCCCTGATACAACAACAACGTACACATTAACCGAAACAGTTTCAGCAACCGGATGCCTGAAAACGGATTCTGTTACCATTACTGTTAACATCAATTCGGCTCCTGCAGTTAACGCCGGATCTAATCAGATCATTTGTAACGGATCGAGTGTTTCTATTGGAGCAGCGCCGGTGTCGGATGAAATTTACAGTTGGTGGCCTGCGGCGGGTTTGAGCTCTACTTCTGTTTCTGAGCCTACAGCCAGCCCGGCAACGACGACAACGTATATTTTAACAGAAACAAACTCACTAACCGGATGTCAAAAATCAGATTCGGTTACCATTACCGTTAATCCATCTCCTGCAGCTACTACAGGGGCGAATCAGGCACTCTGTAAAGGATCAATGGTATCCATAGGTGCAGCGCCTGTATCAGGGGATACCTATAGTTGGTCGCCCTCAACCGGATTGAGTTCAACTTCTGTTTCAGAGCCCACAGCCGGTCCGGACACCACTACAACATATATTTTAACGGAGACCATTTTGGCAACCGGATGTCAAAAAAGTAATTCTGTTACCGTTACGGTCAATCCGCTTCCTGCTGCCAATACCGGTCCGAATCAAACCATTTGCAAGGGATCAGGTGTTACTATCGGTGCAACGCCTGTGTCGGGCGATACCTACAGTTGGTCACCTGCAGCGGGTCTGAGTTCGACTTCAGTTTCTGAGCCATTGGCCAGTCCGGACACAACAACAACGTACCTGTTAACTGAAACGATTTCGGCAACCGGATGTCAAAAATCAGATTCCATTACCATTGCTGTTAACCCATCTCCTGCAGCTAATGCCGGGTCTAATCAGACCATTTGCCAGGGATCAGGCGTCTCTATTGGCGAGACCTCAGTATTCGGAGATACCTATAGCTGGTCACCCTCAGCAGGATTGAGTTCGGCTTCTGTTTCAGAACCCATAGCCAGTCCGGACACCACTACAACATATGTTTTAACGGAGACCATTTCAGCGACCGGATGTCAAAAAAGTAATTCTGTTACAGTTACAGTCAATCCGCTTCCTGTTGCCAATACCGGGGCAAATCAGTCGATGTGCAAGGGGGCGATTGTTTCTATTGGCGCGGCAGCCGTATCGGGTGATACCTACAGCTGGTCACCGTCATCCGGATTGAGTTCCTCTTCGGTTTCAGAACCTACGGCCAGCCCGGACAGTACAACAATTTATGTACTGACAGAGACTGTTTCAGCTACCGGTTGTCGAAAATCAGATTCGGTTACCGTTACTGTCAATCCTTACCCGGTTGCCAATCCGGGAGCCGGAACTACCATCTGTAACGGATCAAGTACCTCTATTGGAGCTGCACCGGTCACCGGGTATACGTATAGCTGGTCTCCCTCAACGGGTCTGAGTTCTGCTTCGGTTTCACAGCCCACAGCTGATCCAGCTGCAACGACAACGTATACATTGACAGTAACTTCAACCGGCGGCTGTTCAAATTCAGGTACCGTAACGATTGCTGTAAATCCTTCTCCGCTTGCTTATACAGGTCCTGATCAAATCATTAATCCGGGCACAAGTGTTGCCATCGGTGGAGCTGCTCTTCGCGGAAACACCTATAGCTGGTCGCCTGCCAAGGGTTTGAGCTCTGCAAGCGTTTCTGAGCCAACAGCAAGTCCCGATTCTACGATAACCTATACATTAACTGAGACGGATACTTCAACTGGATGTTCAAAAACAAATTCTGTCAGAGTGACCGTGATTCAGATCACTGCGACCGCATCCAATCTATTCTATAATGCTATTTCACCTAATGGCGACGGTATAAATGATACCTGGGATATTCCTTTGCTTTATGATTACCCTGAAAATAAAGTACTGATCCTTAACAGGTGGGGAGATGAGGTATGGGTTGGAATTAATTATGACAGCAAAACTGTTGTATGGTCAGGGCAAAATATGCAAGGGGAAAATTTGCCGGACGGCACCTATTATTACACCATCAGTTACGATAGCCAAACCAAGCAAGGTTGGGTATTTATTAAACGATAAAACTGTAAAAATGAAAACCAAAGCTTTTACACTACTTGCCGGAGGACTTTTGTTTCTGAATTCGCTGGCTCAGCAGGATGCAGGCTTTTCCCAGTATTTTTTCAACCAGCTTGAAATTAATCCTGCCTACGCAGGGAGCCGGGAAGCATTTTCAGGTACTCTGATTAACCGGACCCAATGGTATGGTATGCAGGGCTCGCCGGAAACTCAATCAATTAACATGAACGGCCCTGTACCGAATTCGAGAGTGGGTTTAGGTCTTCAGATTTATAATGATCAGGAAGGCCCTATGAGAAATACCGGGGTACAGGCAACCTACTCGTATTACATTCCGGTTGGAAGCTACAAGCTTGCTTTTGGCTTGCAGGGAGCCTTAAACGATCTGACAATTTTTGGTAATCAGCTTGTCCTTGAAAATAAGAATGATCCGGTTTTTCCGACCACAGTGGCCTCTTCGTTAGTACCTGACGCCAGTTTTGGCATCTATTTATATAAAAATCGGTTTTATGCAGGTGCTTCAGCTACTCATTTACTGGAGCCTAAGTTTGGTGACAATAATACATTAATGAGTGAGGCTGCCATAACTGAACCGGCCATGTTCTACCGGCATTATTATTTAATCTCAGGAATCGTATTTAAGCTGAATGAAATTGTTGATCTGCGTCCATCCATTCAGATTACCTATGTACCGGCAGCCCCGGTCAATATCGGATACAATGCCTCGTTGATTTTTTATCAGAAATATTTTGCAGGCATTGGTATGAGAACCGCTCCAAGGATTGGCATGGAGGGTACGGATAATGTATTTATAGCGATGATTGAATATGAAGTAGGAACCAGGTTTCGCATAGGAGCTTCCTACGACAGCTATCTGAATGCTACGCAGCAATACAATAACGGAACATTTGAGCTTATGCTTGGCTGGGACCTGAATATTTCTAAAACAAACATAGTAAATCCAAGATTTTTTTAAACTAAAGCCTGAAACGTGAAAAAAATTAGACTGACAATTCTGCTGGCGATATTTTCGATTCCATTCCTTGCACAGGAAAAGAGGGCGGATAATCTTGCAAATCATGATGATTTTGCTGAAGCAGCCAGACTTTATAAGAAAGCGGCTCATAAACATCCGAGTCAGCAGCTGTTTTATAAGCTGGGAGAGTGTTACCGAAAAATGAACAACTATGAAGAGGCTCTGAATAGTTATACTGAAGTGAATAATTTCGGTCCTTTCCCGGACTCCCGGTTTTATCTTACTTACGGCTTGTTGTTGAAAAATAACAATAGGTATGATCTGGCAAAAGTTGAATTTAAAAAATACGACAGCCTCATGCCGTCGGATACGATTGGAAAAATGTACCTGAATTCCTGCGACATTGTTACGGAAGATCATAAATGGGATCTGCCCATTAAGCTGGATGATGTGAAAGGAGTAAATTCGGTCTATTCAGATTTCGGTGCAGTGCCTTATAAAAATGGTATCGTTTTTACGTCTACCCGGCGTGAGCCTATGTTTGACAAAATAATTGACGGGTGGACAGGTGGATATTACCAGGATATTTATTACGCAAAAAAGGATACGGTGTCCGGTGAATTTGGTATGCCTGTGGTAATGGAAGAAAATATGATCGATCTTCATTTCCATGACGGCCCCGCTTTTTTTTCAAAAAATTATGACAGCATTTACATTTCACGCACACGATATGACCTTCCCAAAAGTCTGAGGAAAGACCAGGCACCAGACAGGATAAAAATATATTCGGCTAAAATGGGTGAGTATAAATGGAGTGGGATGACTCCTTTATCTTTGAACAGTAATAACTATTCTGTTGCTTATCCTTTTATCAGTTCCGATGGTTCAAAACTATATTTTTCCTCCGACATGCCTGGTGGCTTTGGCGGCTCGGATATTTACGTTTGCAATCGTGAAAAGGACGGCTGGAGCAGTCCGGTTAATCTGGGACCTGCGGTAAATACTTCAGGTCGGGAGATCTATCCTGTTTTGGATTCTGCAGGTAATCTTTATTTTTCATCCGACGGATATGCCGGTTTCGGGGGACTTGACATCTGTGTGTCACTTCAAAAAAACGGAGCCTTCTCCAAAGCAATCCCGATGAAATACCCTTTTAATTCTGTTACGGATGATTTTGGCATTGCTTTTCTTAAAAACGGCAGAAGCGGTTACATCTCCAGTAACCGCGGAGGGGGAACAGGGAATGATGACATTTATCATTTTGATTTGGACCGGGACAATATGGATAAATCAGTCTCAACGAGTATCTATACTATTGGATACAGACCCAATCAGCAGGATACGATCAAATTCGCAAGGGTAAACGTTTCTGTTTATGATTTTCAGTCGTCTCTTCCACTGGACAGTGGCACCGTTTCCTATGTTAACATCGCAACAAAATCAGACAGTCAGTTGGTTTTTTCAAAAGGACTGACCCAGTTTAAACTGCCTGGAAATTCGAACTGGCTTTTGACTGTTTCTGCCTCTGGTTATTATGAACTGGAAGATACCTTACGTGTTGGAAAACTGATCAACGATACTATCATCAACCGAGCTTATTCTTTAGCAAAGTTCCAATCTGCTGAGAATAGTCAACCGGTTGAAAAAAATCAGGAACCGCTGTCAAATCAAACTTCATTCTCCAACATCAATTTTGACTTTGACAACTATGACATACGGCCAGATGCTCTTGGTACACTTGATCAGGTTGCTCAGTATATGCTTTTAAATCCTATCCCCAGACTGGAGATAAGCGGCTATGCCGATTGCCGCGGAACCTTTGAGTACAATATTGCTCTTTCTGAAAAGAGGGCAGAAGCGTCTTTAAAGTATCTTACCTCCAAGGGTGTCAGCAGACTCCGGATTAAAACCAAAGGTTACGGATATGAACATCCGCTCAATAATTGCGTAAAGAACGTCGAATGCAGTGAAGACCAATATGAGGTGAACCGACGGGTTGAGTTTAAACTGATACAGCCGGTGCTTTTCCAGAGTAATAAGGACCATAGTTCGAATGAGAATAATTCGCTAACTCTTCAATAATTCGGTGGAAGATAAAGCAAAATTAAAAAGACCTTATTGAAATTCCCCTTCTTCCAAAGTACTGTACCTGCGCCGAGCCGTATTTTATCAAAATGTTAGGAGAGAAAAAAGTACCGATGCATTATTCGGCATTTGAAAAAACGCATAAGAAAATCTGGTGGCGTTCTGGGGGCAGAACTAAGCGAAGCCGAGCAGGAAATTTTGGAGTAATATATTGAAAAGTTGTCGGTGAAGGAAACCCTTGAAAAAAAGTCCGCGTCAGAAACCAGAAGGTAAGTTAATCTTTTTTTTTCGCACCTATCCCTTTTAGTACATAGGAGGTGAGCGATCACTCTGTCGTACTGGCTATATTCGTTTACCTTCAACGACATAGGTTGTATTTGATCACAGCCTTTTACCATTTTTGTCGGGTCAATTTAAGATCGAAATTCATTTTTTAGATTATCTCTTATCCAGTAAAATCTGTAAAGGAAAATCACTATGATCTAAGAGAAAGCGGTGCGCATCAATTATTGAATCGCCACGTTTTAATCTTTGATTAACAATTTTCTTGATAGAAAGAGCTCCTACTTTGTAGCACAATGCTTGTCCTGGCCAGTTAGTTATGCGTGTTATTTCCCGGCCTGCAATTTCATCCTGTCCTTTAATATTGTCTTTCCAGTATTGTAAGGCTCTTTCTCTACTCCATCCATAATAATGTATGCCTACCTCCATTACAAGACGTGCTGATCTGACCAAATCCCACTGCCACTTACCAAGATAAGAATAGTCATTTTTATAAAGTCCAATTTCTTTCCCAAAGTCCTCTACATAACAAGCCCAGCCTTCCGCATTACCAAAATAAAAAATATTATTTTTAAGTGAAGAGCTATCCTGGCTGTTTTTTCTTGCCTCAAACTGTAAATGATGGCCAGGAATAGCCTCGTGCATATAGAGCCATTCCATTGCTCGTTTGTTATGTTTTTGTCCGTAAAAGTTAAACTCAAAAATATCCTTTCCGTAAGCATTGCTTTTTTTGTCCAGATACATGCCTGGTGGTGTGTTTACATTAGAATTAGGCCACTCCATCACACCAATTTCAGGTATGGTATATTTAGGAAATAGTTTGCCAATGTTTTTTCTAACGATTTTATCTATTTCGGCGTACCGGGTTAAAACCTGTTCTTTGTTCTTCAAATAAAACGTATCGCTTAGTAAATAGTTATAAAAAACTTCATCATTACTATATCCCAATTTCATTTCAATGGTTCTTATTTCTCCCTGCATCCTCTTCATTTCGCTTTTTCCCATTTCAAATACCTGTTCGGGTGTCAGATTAACTGATATACTTAAACTAAAAGAAGCAGACCCTGAATCTGCCAAAATTTTGCAACAAATAAAGGAAAACATCTTGAATCTATATAATGGAACAAGGGATATTCTATGGTCTCTGAATAATCAGAGTGATGATGTTTATGAAACAATAGAGCATCTCAAAGATATTGGAACAGAACTTTTTCAATACACTTCAATGGATTTTGAATATGAACACAATGTAAATCCACAAAGCTCAAAGTTAAAACTGGATATTACCAGAAACCTGATAATGGTTTTCAAGGAAATTTACAATAATATACTTAAACATTCGAATGCTGCCAAGGTCAGCGTGAAGATAAGTATATCAGATTCTGGGAATATTACTCTTTTTATTAGAGATAATGGAAAGAGTTTTAAAACAACAGATTCATACCCTGGGAACGGATTAAAAAATATCCGAAACCGGGTAATTCGTATGAACGGGGTAATTAATATCAGTTCCGTTCCGGGAGAAGGAACAGAAATAAAAATTGATTTGCCAAACAATTCAATCAAAACAAAGGAATGATAAAAGAAAAACAAATTCGCGTTGTTATCATTGAAGATGATAAGACAATCAGAGAAGGGTTTTCGTACCTTATAAATGCAGTAGTAAATTATACGGTAGTCAGTTCCTATTCAAATGTGGAAGATGCACTCAAAAGTCTACCCATTGACCAACCTCATGTAGTTTTACTTGATATTGAGCTCCCAGGCATAAAGGGAATTGACTCTATATCCAAAATTAAATCTACTTTACCCTCCTGTAACATTATCATGCTCACCGTATTTGACAATGAAGATTTGGTTTTCAGTGCTCTGAAAAACGGAGCTTCGGGTTACCTTACCAAAAACTGCTCAACGGAAAAAATTATTGAAGCTATCCAGGAAGTTTCAGACGGAGGTGCGCCAATGAGTATGAATATAGCAAAAATTGTAATTAAGTCATTTCATAAAAATCAGGATTCCCCTTTGACACGCAGAGAAACAGAAATACTGGAGCAGGTTGCTAAAGGGAAAAGCAGAAATAAGATTGCAAAAGATATGTTTATTGATCTGGAAACGGTCAAATCCCATATTAAAAATATATACAGCAAATTAAATGTCCACTCCCGCGAAGATGCAATTAAAGAAGCTAAGGATAATAAGTACATCTGAAATTCTTACAATTTTTCCTGTATTTTTCTTCGTTCAGGTTTTCACTGTTCCCGCTTGCCCTTTGCATTTTATCCAAATGCTTCGAAAGCATCGGTCGCGATATGTCTGCCAGGCTACTGATGTTGAGTTTTATGGAACAAAAGCCAATGAAGCTTCGGCTATCATTTTTGTAACGGTCCGCTTCTCTGCTCGTAAGTCCTTTTTCAATCAAGTGCTTGTGAAATTCGTCAAATAGGGGCACTTCTATGGCCTTAAGGTCATTTTAGCGCTCTATATCCTTCCCTTTAGCCCCCAAAATTTAGCAGGCTGTTTTATTTCCTTACAAGCCTTTAAGAGCAAGCTCTTAGGCTTTTCTGGAAATAAAAAATCCCGCCCAAGTGGGCGGGACTCGTTTTACTCATTCGTGGATTGGACGGAATTATTCGCCTCCTTTGTCGGCTCATGGACCCTCGGCGTCCCGGAGTCACAATCAAGTGAAGCCTTTCAGGCTGTTTTTTATTTTCCTCCAAGTCTCTGAAAGCAAGCTTTCAGACTTTCCGGAAAACAAAAAACCTCGCCGTTGGCGAGGTTCATTTGATTCATCAGCGGACTGGACGGGACTCGAACCCGCGACCCCGTGCGTGACAGGCACGTATTCTAACCAGCTGAACTACCAGTCCTTTGGTCTTGAGGAGTGCAAAAATATACTTTTTAAGTGAATAGCCAAAATTTACTTAATATTCCTGGGTAGGGGGACCGGACTTTTTGGGCAAAAAAATCAATTATTCCTTGTAAGATTCCAGAAGAAGCCCCAGTTCCTTTAACAACGTGGTTTTTTCGTCTGAGGAACTGCTGAGGTAGGTATTGAGGTGCTCAATTGATTTCTGCAGTTCTTTCTGATCGAGTGGCATGTCCATTCCATCAACGACGCTGAAAGCTTCTATACAGCAGAGGTAATCCGAGCTGGTGGCCAGCTGAACGAAATAAAGGAGCTTGTTTCTGCAGTCGATACCCGATTCCCAGCAGGCTGAAATGAGCTCAATCCGGTATTTTTTTAGTTTCTTGTCTTCGATGGCGTCAATCAGAAATTCAAGGGATCTGGGCTCTTTCTTGATCAGCTTTAATACGTCTTCCCGCACGTCCCTGTTGTGGGAGTCGGTAAGAAGAGCAATAAGGCTGGCTTTGTTTTTGGCGCTTGCCTTTTTTTCTTCGGCTCCAACAATCAGCGAATTGTACTCCTTGGGGTCGAAATAGTTTTTGTTGTTTTCAGAATTCTTGTTCATGAAAAGCGAAATTTGAGAAGACAAAAATAGAAATCTTTCAGATCTGTTTTAATCTATACACTTAAATTCTGCTGCCGAAAATAAGGCTGCCGGCCCGAATAAGTGTACTGCCTTCCTCTATGGCAATTTTATAATCGGAACTCATACCCATGCTGAGGATTTCGGGTTTAAAATTTACATGGGAAAGCTGAATAAAAAAATCATGCAAGCCCCTGAATTCAGACCGGATAAGGTTTTGATCTTCAGTATTGGAGGCCATTCCCATCAATCCGGTTATCCTGATATTGTTGAGATTCCTGAAGGCATCCGAAATCAGAATTTGCCTGGCTTCCTCAAAACTTAATCCGTATTTGGTTTCTTCACCGGCGATATAAATCTGAAGAAGGCAATCAATGATACGGTTGTTTTTAAGCGCCTGTTTGTTTATTTCTTCCAACAGGCCAAGGCTGTCTACGGAATGAATAAGGCTGATAAAGGGAGCGATGTATTTGACTTTGTTGGACTGAAGATGCCCGATCAGGTGCCAGCGGATATCGGCAGGAAGCTGGACCTGCTTTGAAATCAATTCCTGAACCTTGTTTTCTCCGAAATCCCTTTGGCCGGCTTTATAGGCCTGCATTACCAGATCTGCAGAATGCGTCTTCGAAACAGCCAGCAACAGAACTGACTCTGGCAGCTCTTGTTTGAACTTTAATATATTTTCTGCAATATTCAATTTAATCCCTATTGGCTAATCACTCAAACTATAAATTACCAACCCGCTTCTCAGCTTCGGTTCCACCCATGTAGTTTTGGGCGGCATAATCGAATGCGTATCGGCGATGCGTTTGAGTTGTTCCATAGCTACGGGATAAAGTCCGAAGGCTACGGCATCTCTGCTGTCCACTTTGGTTTGCAGGGCCTGCATTCCTTTTACACCTGGAATGAATTTTATCCGGCTGTCTGTTTTTAAGTCGTGTATGCCAAGAATGGGGGAGAGGATATGTTCGGTCAGGATAAAAGCATCGAGTGATCCCACAGGTTCAATATCGTGTATGATCCGTGGTTTTGCGGTCAGCGAATACCAGTTTGAATTCAGATACATACTGAAGTTGTGTTTCCGAACCGGTGCATAAACGGTTGATCCTTTTTCTTCCATTTCGAACTTCTCAGAAATCCGTTGAAGAAACTCAGCTGTACTGAGCTTGTTTAAGTCGTGTACAACCCGGTTGAAATCATAAATTTTAAGCTGGGTTTCGGGAAAAAAGATACCCAGGTAATAATTATAAGGTTCATCGCCTTTGTATCCGGGATTTTCAGCTCTTCTTGACTTGCCCAGCAAGGCAGAAGATGCAGATCGATGGTGTCCGTCGGCGATGTATACCGACTGAATCTGTCTGAAGCGTTCCCTGATCAGTGTAACGTATCCGGGATCACTCACCATCCAGAGTTGGTGTCTGACCTGGTCGGTTGTGCTGAAGTCGTTGGCCGGAGTTTCCAGGCAGATACGCTGCGTTATCCGGTCAATCTCACTGTCATTGGGGTAGCTGAACAGAACCGGTTCAGCGTTGAACTGGCAAATATCCAGGTAGTCCTTCAGTTTTTCTTCCCGTTCAGTTAGGGTTTGCTCGTGGATTTTGATTACCCCGCTGAAATAGTCGTCAATACTGCTGCATCCGATTATTCCGGTAAAGGTGGTAGAATTTTTTTGCTGGCGGTAAACATAGTACGAAAGCTGCTGGTCTTGTTTCAGGTTTCCATTCTCCCTGAACTGCCGGTAACGGAGTTTTATTTTTTTCAGGCGCTCTACACTGCCGGGCTGCGTATGTATACCATCCTGAAAATCGGGATTGATAATGTGCAGAAAGGAATAGGGGTTGCTGCGGAGTTTATCCTGTAATTCGTTTCTGGTATACCCGTCGACTGATCTGGAAGCGACAAACTGAACTTTGTCGCCGGCCGGTCGTATTCCCTTAAAGGGGATGATATTCGCCATCAGCAGCTTCGGATTATTTAAGCCTGGAGATAATCAATTCCGCAAGCTCAATGCCAATACGTTCCTGGGCTTCTTCAGTCGCTGCTCCGATATGGGGTGTAAGGGAAATTTTAGGATGAGTTAAAATAGCCGGACTTGGTGTAGGTTCGTTTTCAAAAACATCGAGACAGGCATGGGAGACTATACCCTGATTGAGAGCTGCGATCAGGTCGTTCTCATCAATTACTCCTCCCCGGGAAGCATTCACCACGATA
This sequence comes from Bacteroidota bacterium, assembly GCA_013286385.1. GTDB lineage: Bacteria > Bacteroidota > Bacteroidia > JABDFU01 > JABDFU01 > JABDFU01. Next base: position 50,073 of record JABDFU010000004.1, on the reverse strand, counting down.
ACTCCTTTTTTCATTATCGAAAATTCTTTTGACGTGATCACTTTTCCGGAGGGAACATGCAGGGTGACGAAATCGGCACTCCTGAGCACTTCTTCCATTGGAATGGTTTTTATAACGACCTTGACCGGATTCGCACCTGCAATTTCGATTTCAAGGTTCGCCTCACGTATAAAGGGGTCCGTGGCAATGACTTTCATTCCTGTGCCAAGCGCGATTTTAGCCACGGCCTGACCGATCCTGCCGAACCCAATAATACCCATGGTCTTGCCTTTTAACTCCGTTCCTTTGGCGTACTTTTTCTTAAGGGCATCGAACTGGGTGCTTCCTGTCAGCGGCATCTGGCGGTTGCTGTCATACAAAAAGCGAACCGCATTAAAAAGGTGGGCAAAAACCAATTCTGCGACAGCCAGGGAGGAGGCGGCAGGTGTATTCACCACTTGAAGGCCTTTGGTTTTGGCGTATTCGACATCAATATTGTCCATCCCTACGCCCCCGCGTCCGATCAGTTTGAGGTTAGGGCAGGCATCAATGATGTCTTTACGTACTTTGGTTGCACTTCTTACAGTAAGACCATCGTAGTTATTTTTATTAATGGCCTGGGCCAGGTCTTCCTGTGCAATTTTTTCGGTTATTACAGTAAAGCCTGCTTTTTCGAGCAGGCTTTTTCCCTGGGCATCGATCCCATCGTTCGCTAAAATTTTTTTCATACAGGTAAAATTATTCCCTAACGATGAATTCGATAGGTACGTTTATTAGTTTGCTGAATTCCTCTCCCGAATCGCGCATGTCTTCGTCCTGTTCGTAATAGAACCAGCGAATCAGCGCCTCGTGGCCCTCATTGTAATAATTGTCTAATTGTTTCAGGATATCGAGTAAATGCTTGGCTGAGGTAGAGTTGAAATAATCAAGGGAAATATCGAAAACTACTTTGTTGGCTTTTCCGCTTTGTCCTTTCTGGTAAAAGAGGACGGCCTGATACTGTTCAAGCCACTTAACAATGGGTTCGTAAAATTTGCTTGCGTTTTCAGGCCTGGACTCTCCCGAAATTTCAAATTTATTGTTTACAGGGTCCAATACTACTTTTGGCGAAAACTCTGTTTGTTCAATGATTAATGCGTCCATATAAATCTCTTTACAATGTGTGTTAAACTGCTAATTCTGCGCTGATCTGGGTTTTTAAAATGTAAAATGAAATGTCGTTTCCGGTCGGAATGAACTCGTAATCGAGTTTGTTTCCTGACTTAATGGCCATATCAATAATACCCAGCCCGGCTCCTCCTTTTACCGAGAGTTTTCCCTCAGCCAGAATATTGCGGTAGATTTTCTTGATGTCGTCTTTGTCAAGCGCATTTACCTCGTCAATCATTTTTTTAAGCTTATCAATCTGATTGTTGTAGATGTAATTTCCGGAAATAACGTAATAATGCTTCCCGGCCTTTCCCAGAATAAAGAGGGAAAGGTGCTGCTGCTTTTCCTCTACATCCGAATGGCGGTTGATGTTTTCAAGCGACTCAACGATAATATTGTAAACCTTCTTTTTGGTGAGCAGTTCTTCCTCCTGAAACGCTATGGAATCGTTTTTTACGCCTTTCAGGATGGCATTAATCAATTCAGGAGTTACATCACCCAGATACGCCAGAAGTATCTGTTGATCAGACATTAAACTATAGGCGTGCTCGATAAACTCTGTGTCGTCACTCATAGAATTAAATTAGCAGAATCAATTAAAGACCAAATGTAATGGTTTTTTTCCTAAAATCACATTAGCAGGTCAGGTCTCCTTTTGCGGGTGCGCTCAAGTGCCTGTTCCATTCTCCATTGTTCAATCTTCCGGGGATCCCCTGAAAGCAAAATTTGCGGAACCTGAAGCCCTTTAAAGTCAGCAGGCCGGGTATAGACCGGCGGGGCAAGCAAGCCGTCCTGAAAGGAATCTGACAGGGCAGAAGTTTCATCAGAAAGCACCCCTGGAATCAGCCGAATTACGGCATCCGCCACAATGGCGGCCGCCAATTCTCCCCCGGATATCACATAATCACCTATCGAAATTTCTCTGGTAATGTAAAGTTCCCTGACCCGTTCGTCTATCCCTTTGTAATGACCACATACCAGCATCAGGTTGGAGCAGGTAGACAGAAAATTAGCTGTTTTCTGGTCAAAACGACCTCCGTCCGGGCTCAGGTAAATAATTTCATCGTAATTACGCTCGGCTTTTAAGCTTTCAATGCATTTTGACAGCGGTTCAATCATCATCACCATGCCGGCACCTCCTCCAAACTGGTAATCGTCGACAGATTTGTGCTTCGTATCTGAAAAATCGCGCAGGTTTATAAAATTAACCTCTGCAAGGCCCTTGGAAAGGGCTCTTTTTATAATAGAATGCTCAAACGGACTTTTGATAAGTTCGGCATGAATGGTAATAATATCTATCCGCATCCTGCAAATTTATTGAATTAAAAGATTAAATTTGTTTGTAACGCTTAATTCCCGTTATCTATGAAAGATATCAGATCAGACTGGACCCTTACTGAAATTCTGGACACTTATAACAGCCCTTTGCTTGAATTGGTTTATAGAGCTGCCGGAATTCATCGCAAATACAACAATTCTTCTGAAGTTCAGGTCAGCTCGTTAATTTCAATTAAAACAGGCGGCTGTTCGGAGGACTGTTCTTACTGTCCCCAGGCCGCGCGCTACAATACGGGTGTGGATGTTCACAAACTGATGCCCATCGAACAGGTTCTTTCTGCTGCTGAAAAAGCAAAGGCAGGTGGGGCTTCGCGTTTGTGTATGGGGGCTGCCTGGCGGGAGGTTCGTGACAACAGCGATTTTGACCGCGTTCTGGAAATGGTGAAGGCCGTGAACGGATTGAATATGGAAGTTTGCTGCACGCTTGGAATGCTTACCGAATCACAGGCTCAGCGGCTTGCCGATGCGGGCTTATATGCTTACAACCACAACCTGGATACGTCTGAAGAAAATTACAAAAGCATTATTACTACCCGAACCTACGACGACCGGCTTACTACAATTGCAAACGCGCGTAAAGCGGGTGTCACGGTTTGTTCGGGCGGCATCATCGGCATGGGTGAATCGGCTGAGGACAGAGTGAAGCTTCTGCTGACTTTGTCGCGTCTCGACCCTCAGCCCGAATCGGTGCCAATAAACGCACTGGTACCTGTAGCGGGAACGCCTCTGGAGAAACAACCTTTGTTGCCAATCTGGGATATGATACGGATGATTGCGACTACGCGCATTGTGATGCCAAAAACAGTGGTCAGGCTTTCTGCAGGACGAACAGCCATGTCGGATGAAGGACAGGCCTTTTGTTTTTTAGCCGGTGCCAATTCGATTTTTGCAGGAGACAAGCTGCTGACGACCGCGAATCCTGATTTCAAACAGGACAGGAGACTTTTTGATAGCCTTGGACTTAAACCCAAACAGAATACTGTACAAAATACTCTAGTAAACGAAACCGTATTGGATTGAAAAAGATACCTACCTGTTCAACTGTATTGTTTTTTATAGGTATAGCCGGGCTTTCAGCACAGACTGAAGATTATTATTCAAACAGCAACTCCTCAAGGGGCAAAAAATATTTTATCAGTGCGGGTTATGGACTCGGTGCTTCTCAATGGTTTTCAAACAGCGGAAGTTCCAGTTTATACGACCGGGATGGTAACCTGATCCCATCTGAAAATGGACGATTTAGGGCAAGCAATGCCAGTAATTGTGTGAATTTTGAAGTGGGGGCACCGATTTCTAAATTTCGTGTGGGATTGGGAATAAGTTTCGAAAACAATTATCTGGATGAGCTGACCCTTATCGGAAATTCCTACGGATCAAACGGAAGTAAGATAATTTTTGACCAGACCTTTGGATTTGAAAAAATGTACGCTCACTTCGAGGCTCCGTTGATTGTGGATCAGCAAAAACTCTACTCACTTAATTTTAAGGGCAATATTGGATTTTACGGCTACTCGGGTGGTACAGCCCATGAGGGTTTTTTCGGTGGCAGCGATTTGCCAAGCACTTTTTACACGGGAGCAGGGCTGATAGCCGACTATAAATTAACCCAGCATCTTTATGTGTTTCTGAATCCATTGGTTGAATACCAGTATTTTAAAAACAGTTCGGATTACGATTATTCTAAAATCGTACACAATATCATAAGTTTTAGTGTTATCGCGGGTGTCCGCCTGGACATTTCAAGGAACTGATTGTTCTTTATGCAAAGTAGTTCTCTTAGCAAGCGGATTTCAGAAGGTAATTTAAGGGCATTACAGGTCTTGCCTTCTGACCTTATTGATTTTACTTCAAATGATTACCTGGGCCTGGCGCGTTCAGAGGAATTGCATAAGTTAATTGCCTTGCAGAAGATTACAGATGTCAGAAGAGTCAACGGTTCGACCGGATCACGTCTGCTGAGTGGGAATTCAACGGAAGCCGAAGCACTGGAAACTTTTATTGCCGAATACCACCAGGCGGATTGCGGATTGCTTTTTAACTCGGGATACGATGCCAATCTGGGTTTGTTTTCCTGTATTGCCGGCAGGGGAGATACTATTCTTTACGACGAAATGATACATGCCTCGGTGATCGATGGATTAAGACTGAGTCATGCCCATACCTATAAATTCAGACACAATGACCTGAAACACCTTGAGCAGCTCCTGACGAAGGCGGTCGGTCAATTATACGTGGCTGTGGAGTCGCTGTATTCAATGGACGGGGACTTTTCTCCGTTGTCCGAATTAACTGAACTTTGCCGGGTTTACAAGGCGGGCCTGATTGTTGACGAAGCCCATGCCACCGGTCTCTATGGCAATAGCAACAGAGGGGAAGGAAGGGTAAGTGAACTGGGATTGCAAAAGTCGGTGTTTGCCCGGCTTCACACATTCGGGAAAGCGTTGGGTTGCCATGGGGCGATTGTTTTGGGAAGCAGTAGTCTGAGGGATCATTTGGTTAATTTTTCACGGCCTTTTATATTTTCGACTGCGTTACCTTTGTACAGTCTTCAGGCTATACGATGCGCTTACGAGATGCTCGAAAGGCATCCCCTTGCAAAATCAGAACTGCACAGCAGGATTCAGTATTTTAACCAAAAAGTAACGCAAGCGATTACCATAAGTAAAAATCCTGGTCCTATCCAGCACCTGTTGGTCAGTGGAAACAAGCGGGTAAAAGCCCTGGCTTTAGGGCTTCAGGCTTCGGGTTATGATGCGAGGCCGATTACGAGCCCAACTGTTCCTCAGGGAAAGGAGCGCATACGGATTTGCATTCACAGTTTTAATACCAGCGAACAAATAGACGGATTGATGAAGGCAATTGATAATGTTCTGGACGCTCCGGACAAATGAGAAAAATTTTTATAACCGGAATTGGTACGGACACCGGGAAGACCATCGCATCTGCTGTTATAACAGAAGCTTTGAAAGCGGATTACTGGAAACCCGTGCAGTGCGGAACTGAGCCGGAGACTGATGCTGAAACGGTACGAAGGTTGATCAGCAATACGAAAAGCCGTATTCATCGGGAAGCCTATTGCCTGAAGGAAGCCGCATCGCCTCACGCTGCGGCTGAAAAAGAAGGAATCCGTATCGAGTTGGGCAAAATTACTTTACCCGAATCGGCAAATCAGACTTTGGTTATTGAAGGGGCAGGAGGACTGCTGGTTCCTTTAAATGAAAACGAACTGGTAGCCGATCTGATTGGACACCTGAATGCGGGGGTGATCCTGGTTGTCAATTTTTACCTGGGCAGTATCAATCACAGCCTGTTGACCTGCGCCGAACTCAAACGCCGAAAGCTGTCCGTTCTGGGAATTATTTTTTCGGGCGAGATCAACGGCGCATCCGAACAGGTGATTTTAAAGCAAAGCGGCTTAAAAAAACTGGGGCACATCCCTTTTGAACCGGGATTCGGCAGGACCAGTGTTCTTAAAAACGTAACTCAATTTCAGGGGATATGAGCAGTCTTATTGAACGGGACCGAAAGACGGTCTGGCATCCTTATTCAGATAAGGACCTTTACGGGATTCCGGTTCCGGTCGCATCCGCTTCGGGTTCCTGCATAATTGATCAGAACGGTAAAAAATACATAGATGCTATTTCATCCTGGTGGACCACTATTCACGGGCATTCGCATCCGCACATCGCTGAATGCGTAGGTAATCAGCTGAAGAAACTTGATCATGTTATTTTTTCGGGCTTTACCCATGAACCGGCAGTTGTGCTTGCGGGAAAGCTTCTGTCCAGACTTCCCTCCAATCAGAGTAAGCTGTTTTTCTCGGACAACGGATCCACAGCAGTGGAAGTTGCCCTTAAAATGGCGATTCAATACGGATACAACAAAGGCCAGCCCAGGAAAAAAGTACTGGCGTTTAAAAACTCTTATCATGGGGATACCTTCGGGGCCATGTCAGTAAGCGAACGGGGTGCTTTCACCGAACCCTTCCGGAGTTTTTTGTTTGACGTAGACTACATTGATGTGCCCCTGAAAGGACAGGAAGCGACTGTCTTACAGGAGTTGAAGAACAGGTGTTCGGGCAAAATGGCTTCAGCGTACGCCTGCTTTATTTTCGAACCTCTGGTGCTGGGTACCGCCGGGATGCTCATGTATGAACCCGGCATCCTCAGCGAAATGCTTGCCGTTTGCCGGGAAAATTCTATCCTTACTATTGCAGATGAGGTCATGACCGGGTTCGGACGTACCGGAACGTTCTTTGCCTGTGATCAGATTCAGGAAAAGCCCGATCTGTTTTGTCTGTCCAAAGGCCTTACCGGTGGAACAATGGCCATGGGAATTACCTCCAGCAGTGCCGACATTTACGAAAGTTTTGAAAGAAACGGGACCTCTGCTTTTTTTCACGGCCATTCGTACACCGCCAATCCGATTGCCTGTGCTGCGGCAATCGGGAGCCTGGAAGTATTTGAAAGAACGGATGTATTTGCCTCGGTAGACCTGATCTCAAGGATGCATAGTAAATTCGCTTCCGGATTGACAGGAAACCCGAAAGTCGTCGAGGCCAGAAGCAAAGGGACAATTCTGGCGATTCAATTGAAAACATCGGGAGTAACTTCGTATTTCAATGATCTTCGGAAAAGGGCCTATGCGTTTTTCATAAGCAAGGGTATTCTGATGAGACCACTGGGCAATATTATTTATGTGTTGCCTCCGTATTGCATTTCAGAATCAGAATTAAAATCCATTTATGCTTCGATTGAGGAATTTTTAACAACGCTTTAAAACCAGTAATGCCATGATTTTCAGTTCAAGAAAGGACATTGTATTTATCGTACTGGCCGGTTTTTTTATAACAAACGCGGTAGTCGCTGAGTTGATCGGATCAAAGCTGATTGCACTTGGACCCTTTTTCGGAAAAGGCCCCTTTATTATGAGTATCGGTATTATTCCGTGGCCTGTGGTATTCATAGCAACAGACATTATCAATGAATATTTTGGTACCAAAGGCGTGCGAAAGCTTTCACTGCTTACGGCAGGACTGATTTCTTACACCTTTATTTTGTTGTTGTTTGCAACCCGCGTCCATGCTGCACCTATTTCTGCATCAGTAAACGACAACCAATTCAATGCAGTTTTCGGGCAAAGCATGTGGATCATTGTCGGAAGTATTATCGCTTTTCTGACTTCTCAGTTTGTGGATGTTTTTATTTTCTGGCTGTTACGGGACAAAACAGGAGGAAAAATGATGTGGCTGCGTTCGACCGGTTCTACCGTTGTGTCGCAGCTTGTGGATACTTTTGTGGTGCTGGGAATTGCTTTTTGGCTCCCCGGAAAAATGAGTACCGGCATTTTTTTCAATACGGCGCTGACCGATTACAGCATTAAGCTGATCATTGCGATTCTACTGACGCCGGTGATTTATGTTGTTCATCATGCCATTGATCGCTATCTGGGTGTGGAAACCTCCCATCATATTATTAAGCAGAGCGCTGAACAAAGTCTTCACCACAAAGTGGAGGAATAAGCCTTCGGTACTGTCTGATCAGCGTTACAATTCCTTCATCAGAACCTGATACATTTTGGTCATGCTTTGAATGTCGTCTTTGTGTACCTTTTCATTTGGTGAGTGCACCTGTTCTTCGGGCGCGCCTACAAAACACCAGTCAAAAGGGTAAGGGGAGCGCTGAAGAGCGTTGCCGTCACTTCCTCCGCTTCCTTCGACTTCGAGCTGAAATGTCAGCTTGTTTTTTTGGGCAATGGAAATGATTTTTTCGACATAGCTTCTGCGCGGAAGTCCAGAATCCCGCATAGAAATGGCCACTCCTTTTCCGGCCTTAATTCCTTCTGTTACCCATGTAATATCACTTATAAGGGCTTGCCTGACCTTGAATTTTTTGTATATAAACCGAGCCAGGTATTCCACGCTTCCACCTCCCTGTTCCTCCCAGCAGGAGAACGCAATAATGCCGTTTTTAAGGGTTTCAGCGACTTTCAGTGCATTCCATACACCTAAACGATTGTCCAGATAACAGCATTGGACATGGGATACCGATTCCCTGAAATCGGGTTTGAACGTCAGGGAAGTACCTCTGTCGATTTCGCGGTTAAACGTATAACTGAGCTTGTTGTCTTTGGCTACGTTTAGCCGGCATTCAATTTTTCCTATACTATCCTTGCCTACCAGAGCATAACCGTTTTCAGTCCGGGGCCCGCCTATTTTTATCAATTCCTTGTTGTATCGGACGGTGAATCCGATAGCGTCGAGGTGGGCAAAAACTGCCGTTCGTGGCTTGCCGAAAACCAACAGCAGACAATCCTGGAAATCTTTCCCTTTGTATATTCTGGGTTGAACCACCCATTTTGATTTGTTCTTTTTTACATAATCCAGAACAAATGCCGTCATCGCTTTTTCATTCCCCGAGGGAGCCTGAATGGAGCACATTTTTTTAAGTAATTGCATGACGAAAGATACATACTTATTAATTTGCTTTTCTGCCCGATATGTTACATATTTGTAGCGTAAAAATTAGTACAGCGTATGCAATATTCGGTTTATTGCAGCGTTTAACTTCTTAAACGGATCCATTAATAGACAACTGCTACTTTTTTATTTAGTGCTAACTAAACATAAAAAAGGAGGTACCTATGAGTACGCAGCAGTTAATGGACGACCATCAGCTTGTAAATCTGTATATGAAGGGCGAAGAGTCAGCTCTTGAAACTTTGGTTCACCGCCACAAAAGACGACTGTTTTCCTATATCATGACTATATCCAGTGACCGGGATCTGGCCAATGACGTATTTCAGGAAACCTTTTTTAAGGTCATCAATACCCTCCGCAGGGGACAGTACAATGAAGAAGGGAAGTTTCTGCCCTGGGTTGAGCGCATAGCTCATAACCTAATGATTGATCATTTTCGCAAAGACAGCCGCATGCCTACAGTAAGCGGTGGGGCCAATGAAGACGGAGAGGAGTTTGATATTTTTGACCTAATTCAGAACGATGAACCAACGGCTGAGGAAGATATTACTAAACGTCAGATTAACAAGGACTTAAGAAAACTTGTAACCAAGCTTCCCGAGGATCAGAGGGAGGTTCTGATGATGCGGCACTATTATGATATGAGCTTTAAAGAGATTGCCGAATCTACCAATGTAAGCATTAATACGGCCCTTGGCCGGATGAGGTATGCTCTGATTAACCTGCGTAAAATGGTTAGCGAAAAGGGCTTGGTTTTATCTACATAATTTTTTTCTGTTGATGCAATAAGGCTGTTTTACCCGCGTTATTTGTACGTAAACAAATTGTTGTGAGTAAACAAACAAAAGCCCGATTTGCATGAGCAAAACTACTACGCTGAACCAGCTGTTCAAATTAAGTTCAAAAAACAAATCAGTTTCCCGGGCTGATTCCCTGGCCCGAGGTTCAGGTGACAGAAACCCTTCAGAACTGGTTATTGCCAGTATACTTAACTATTCCAAAGCTTTGAGTATAAGGGATAACAACCTGTTGGGTAAACTGGAGTTAATTTTGAATTAATTCAGCAATTCTTTCAGTTTCTGAATGGATTGTTGATTTTCCTTTAGGTTAACTGATTCAAGAATCCTGCTTTTCTCGTTATTGGTAAGGTGCCAGCTCAGGGAAATATTATCCACTTTAGTTCTTTTCATTTCAAGGTTGATAATGTCAACCTGCTGGTCAAACCACAGACTTGCATATTGCAGTAGCTGATTTTGATTCAGATCCTGAATGTTAAACAGGTTGCTGTACAATAAGCCCAGGGGCAAAACTGCATTCTGAAGAATATCCCGGGTTGGGTTTTCGTCAATCGGAGACTCTTTCTTTTTGTCCCTTATCTGAATAATAACAACACCACTTGTATTGCTGGTTATCCAGTTACGGAAAGCAAAAAGAAATTTAAGCGAAGTTTCCAATCCGAAATTGTCCCTCATTCCTGCATCCAGTACTTCGATGCGGGGTTCGCTCGGAAGCGAAACGATTGGTGAAACATAAGGGAAGGTTGCGCTCATTCTCAGTACGCTGCTGAACCGGGTGTTCTGAGCGCCCTGGGGTTCAAAAAAGCGGGAATATTCAATTCCGTCGTAAAGGGGCTGTACATGAGCATTTTGGGTAAAATAATTCTGGCAGAGATAGGATATGGGTTGAGCTGAAATAAATAGTTTTCTTCCGTCATTAGCCACAGTGGGGGAAAAGATCATCAAGGGAAGGATTGCCTCTTTTTCGGGCTGGAGGTAGTCGTGCAGGGAGCGGTTGAGAATGCCGTCTGTGTTGAGGTTTAACTTCCATTCAAATGCATAGCCCCGGTCCTTATTGTATTGAAAAGAGCCTTTTTTTACTTTCTGAAGCGGAAAGAAAAAATCGTTTACGGCCAGGCTAAAGGCAATCGGATTCAGAACGTCCTTACCCATATTGTTTACGTATTCCGAAAAATGAGTGCTGTTTAGTCGTCCGGTTTGTTTTCTCCAGTAAAGTTCCCTTAGATAGGCTGCACCTATCATTCCGCCTGAGGACCCCGTGATGAGTTCGGTATGTTTGAGCAGTTCACCCCCCAGGACACTGTCTGCGTATTGCAGGGAATAAAAGGTCCAGAGAGAGGCCCGTAATCCACCTCCGGGAGCATTGATAAGCACCAGCTTGGGTTTTTTTTCGTTTGCGCTGATGTTTTTAAGCCTCCACTTGTTGAGGATTTCAATGGTATAGCGTATGTCAGCCTCCCGCTGAAGGGAATCACAGTTCATTTTGTCCAGCACCGAATTGGTAAAGGAAGCTTTCACGGTATCGTAATTGAGTCCGTACGCTTTATTGCTATTGTTAAACACGTCGAGCTTGTAAAGTCCGTTGACGGTAAGAAAAATCAGAATCAGCAGCAGGCTTGCCCAACCCCTTATCCAGACGTAAAGCGCGCTGGTCAGCATGATAAACATGGTAAATAAAAGCAGTATGCTGGCACCGGCCGGAATGATGAAAAAAGGTTTGTCCTGAAAAAAGCTCAGCACAAACAAGGTTACCGTACAAATCAGGACAAAGAAAAACGCATTTTGGTGATTTTGTTTAAAAACTTTCCGGAGCATTTCTTTTTTGTAATGGCGAACCGGCCTTACAAGCCGGTTTACAAAGGGCAGGGTCCAGTAGGTTTCAACATACCAGTCGCGGGATTCTTTGATCAGGTTCAGGTTTTTCCATTCCAGCCTTTGCTTGCCTATTCTTTCTCTTTCTCTGATCGCTTCCTGACCCCTTACACCGAACATTTTGTAGATGTCCTTGTTGATCGTAAAGAAATAGGACACCGAGAGAAAAACAAAAAGTATGAGTCCGGCTAAAAATCCGGACTCCAGAAAGAGAATATGAACAGTGGCAAAGACTTTTTCGCTCAGTTGAAACTGGTAAACTTTATACAGGTAAGTGGCAACGAAAGTAAACGGCAAAACGGAATTGTTGATACAATATTTTAAAAAGGGATTGTAGAGCGTAGCGATGAAAGGGAATCGGTAGCCGTTCATGATATAACTGGAAATGTTGAATGCCATTATAAATCCCCCTACAGCAAATCCCACGATGAAATACGAAAGAAAATTTACCCGGTCAAAATACTCCGGGCTTAGAAAAAGAAAGGAAACACCATATTTTGAAGCGACGGATCCGTTTACAATACCGAACAGAACCAGCCAGAAGATCATCATGGTGAGGTTCTTTTTGAAATGAACCATCAACAACTGAATGGAGAAGGAAAAAACGAACCTCCGCAACACATCGTACCTCGCCAGAATCCTGTTCATAAGAAGGTTGTACCTAATTTCCGTTTATTTTAGCGCTAACAGCTGATAGCACTGATGTTTCCAGGGCACCAGCCTTTTCCTGCAGCGCCTTTCCTTTGCTTATTAGTTGCTGTGCAAGCGTTTTGTCCTGAAGGCCTTTGGCGTTAATGGTGACATTCAGATACGCTCCCATTACCGCACTTCTGGCACACAAGGCCGCAACACCTGCATCCGAAACAGAATTGGGATTTCCTTTTTCTACCATAGCCTGAATCAGTTCCATGGACTTCAGACTGAGTTCCATCACCTGCAGCGGCACCTCTGTGGCAGTTTTAGTAGCCCTTTGTATTTCCTGAGTTCTCCTGTTCTTTTCTTCGGCAGTGGATTTGGGAAGCGAAAAGGCCGCCATTATATTGTTAAACGAAGAGCAGTCTTCATCAACCAGCGCAAGAAGCCGGGTTTGCAGAACCATCCCTTTTTCGGCCCATTTTGAAAATTCCTCCCAGTGTTCGTCCCATCCGGGTTTGTGAGCAGAAAGATTGGCGACCATGGTTCCAAGAGCCGCACCCAATGATCCCAGGTAGGCTGAAACAGAACCCCCTCCCGGAGCAGAGCTTTCAGAAGCCGTTTCTTCTGAAAATTCCTTTAGCGAAAGCTTAGCCAGTTTTGATGAACTTTTGTCTGCCAGTAAATATTCGATTATGCGCTCGTCAGGTTTAAAGGGGCCCAGTTCTTCGAGCCCCAATGATTTGACCGCAATTTTTATCAACTCTTTTTCAGAGATGCCAAGGGAGCGTTTTTGCATGTGAAGAAAATACCTTCCTGCCTGCAGTAAAGCGTCTAAAGGAATAAGTCCGACCAATTCAGATCCGGTGACACGGATGCCCCTTTCCATGGCTTTTTTGGATACTTCCTCGAAAGCTGCATGTACCGGAGTAACCGAAATGTCGGTCAGGTTCATAGATATCTGGGCAATGCCAAATTCTTCAATGTACCAGCCTATGGCTTTTACCGATTTCAGCGTCCCAGGAATATAGACCGGCTCTCCTTTGCTGTCTGTTATTGGTTTTCCGGTAACAGGATGGCCTTCTCGTTTCACTCTTCCTGTTTCTCTGACATCAAAAGCTATGGCATTTGCGCGTCTGACAGAAGTTGTATTCAGATTGATATTGTAGGCTACCAGAAAACCACGCGCCCCGATCACCGTTGCTCCGGTGGCTGCAGGGAAAACCGAAGGGCCGAAATCGGGTTTCCACTGCGGTTGGGTTATTTTTTTGAAAAAGCCTTCGTATTCACCCGAACGGATGAGGGAAAGGTTTTTGCGTAAAGGATTGGGTTGGGAATTTTCATATAAATAGACCGGAATGTTCAGTTCTTTTCCGACCCTTTCGGCAAGTTTTTTCGACCATATGGCCGTTTCTTCCATGCTGATATTCGAAACAGGAATCAGGGGGCATACATCAGTGGCTCCCATCCGGGGATGTTCCCCGTGCTGTTTGCGCATGTCTATCAGTTCAGCTGCTTTTCGGATAGCCTGAAAAGCAGCTTCGCAAACGGCCTCGGGGGTACCTACAAAAGTAACGACAGTCCTGTTCGTGGTCTTACCCGGATCAACATTCAGCAGGCGTACGCCGTCTGTTTTCTCAATTTCATCGGTGATCTGTTTGATCAAATGCAAGTCCTTTCCTTCGCTGAAATTAGGAACACATTCAATTAATTTTTCCATGATCCTGAAATTTAATCTGTGAAGTTACTATTCTTTTCCGGGAGAAAAGGCATGCGAGTCCTGGAGAAAATGCAAGTGAGGGCGAGCAACGCAATAAAAATCAACAGGGGTTCAATAATTATGCGATGCCTTGTTTCAACATAAAAAGCTGCCTGAAGCAGCGAAAGCGCCATTGGAACGGATAGTAAAATCAGGACTTTGCCTCTTAAGTAATAGAACGAAGCGAGAACAAGCAGTAAAACAATGAGGTAAAACGATTTGTAAAGCGGAACAAGTTTTTGTATGCGTTGGCTTTGTTCATTTCCGGCGCGGGTTCTGAACCACCAGAAATTTTTGAGTTTAATCAGGTACATTTTTATGGCAAATCCAGGATGTGTTTTCCAAATATCCCTGACCCGTTGCATGTAATAGGTGTTTTGCTGTCCGGCTGTGAGCCTCCCAATGTGGTCCATCTCAGCTTTTGAAAAGGCTTCACTGTAAAAACTGCCGTCGGATAAATAATTGCTGCCTTCTGAATTCTTCAGGAGCCCCTTAAGCATATCTTTTCCGGCTGCGGATTCAAGCCCGGTTATCTTATCGGTAGCATAATTGTGAAGGATCCAGGGCAGGCAGACCGCAACTGCAAGAGGCAGAATCAGGGCAAGTTGAGAAATGGTCTTCGTTAGCCCCTTTCTGAAAAAAAGGACAAGGGTAAATGGGAGTATTGAAAACAATGCGGTTCCCCGGTCAAGAATGGCCAGGCCTAAAACAAGACCAAATACCAGGGTGTGTTTTCTGTCCGGAGTTTGCGGTGAAGACACTCTCTTTGCAAGCCTCAAGCCCATTGAAGTGGCCAGAAGCAAAAAGAACATGTTCTGGATAAAAGGGTGAACATTGCAGAGGGTGTAAAAATTAATTGCGGGGTGAAGGATATAGGCAAAAACAGTTAACCGTATAACTGATTTTCTTTTCTTTTCCGATAGAAAAGACAGGTTCAGGCAGGCAAGGAATTCTTTTAATAATCCGGCCAGCACAAAACCCGTAAGCAGATTAATGAAATTGTTGTAAAGGCAGGCGACAATGGGATGGCAGCCGAAAACCAGGTAAAGTACCGACAGAATAGTTGGGTAGACGGGAAATTGAAAGCTATGGTTTACCGCTCCGTCTATGTCGATGTAAAAATTACCGGTGCTTAAAATATTTAATGCGATCGTATGATCTTCCCAGAGCCTGAAAGGGGGTGAAAAAAAAAACAGAAAAAAGGTTTTGAGCAGAAAGGAAAAAATCAGCATCCAAAAAACAGAGGACTTGAAAATTTCGCCTGAAAACCGATGGGTAGGCCTCATTGAATTTCTCCGTTGAGAATGACGGTTTCCACCAGGTTGCTTCCGAATGAATAGGGGAGGAAGGAGTAGCCAGGGATTTCACGGGTAATAAACAGATTTGCTTTTTTGCCGATGGCTATGCTGCCATGGCTGGAGCTAAGGTCCATTGCATAGGCTGAATTCAGGGTGCCGGCATGAATAACTTCTTCGGGAGTCATCTTGTAAAGCATGCAGCCCAGTCCCAGCATTAAATTCATGTTTCCGCTTGGGCAGCTTCCCGGATTGAAGTCGCTGGCAATTGCCAGGGGAAGTCCTGCTGCTATCATTTTTCGCACCGGTGCGGATGGTAACTGGAGGAAGAGCTGAGCTCCCGGCAGAATAGTTGGCATAGTGGATGAATTCCTAAGGAACTCAATATCACTATCGCTGGCAAATTCAAGGTGATCTACGCTTATCGCATTACAACAAACTCCTGCTTCAATGCCACCGCTGTGACTCAATTGCTCGGCATGAACCTTTGGCCTGAGGCCGTGTTTGAGACCGGCCTCCAGAACCTTCAGCGTTTCTTCCTTGCTGAAATAGTTTTTTTCACAGAACACATCGCAATAATCGGCAAGTCCTTCTGAGGCAATGGCAGGAAGCATTTCGGCGATCAGGTAATTCAGGTATCCGGCAGTATTCCCTTTAAACTCTGAAGGAACGGCATGAGCACCCAGAAAAGTAGACTTAACGGTCAGGGGACTCGTGTCCTTTATTTTTTTTATTACCCTGAGCATTTTCAGTTCACTTTCGAGGTCGAGACCGTACCCGCTTTTTATTTCAATGGCACCTGTTCCCTGAAGCAGAACTTCTTTAATCCTGAGCATGGCTGAGTCATACAACTCCTTTTCGGGTGTTTTTCTTAGCAATGCTGCGGAGTTAAGTATACCACCGCCCCTGATGGCGATTTCCTGATAAGACAAACCCTTCAGGCGGTCTGAATATTCATTTTCCCTGCTGCCGGCATAAACCAAATGGGTATGGGAATCGCACCAGCTTGGAAAAACGCACTTACCAGTAGCGTCAATTACCTTCAGGTTCGACCAGTCTGAAATTCCGGGGAAGCTATCCATTGGCCCGTAATCGGCTATAAGGCCCGAATCAAGGGCAATCCATGCGTCTTTCAGGCAGGGAAGTACGCTCATCCGGGCTCCGCAGACCTTTTGCCTTGAGCCTTCTCCAGAACCCTTGCCAGAGCCTTCGCCTGAAGCCTCTTCCGTTTGAACCAAAACGCCTATATTTTTTATCAGAATCTTCATTCTGCGATTCACTAAAGATATACTGAAACTTGACAAGTTTACGAAATGCGAAGCATTCATGAACTCATTTATATCAAAATAGTAGAGGTGAGTAATGTAAAACTGTTTGGTTTCAGTTAATGCCGGGGAAATTGGTATAAGTTTCAAATTCCGTACTTTTATGCCGTGGCAGGAAATAGTTTTGGAACCGTATTTTGTCTGAGCACTTTTGGAGAGTCGCACGGCCAGGCAATGGGAGGAATAGTGGACGGTTGTCCTGCGGGCCTTGAGATGGACCTGGATTTTATTCAATCTGAGCTTGACCGGCGAAGACCTGGCCAGTCAAAACTGGTCAGTCAGCGTAAGGAGTCTGACGTGGTTAAGTTTTTGTCGGGCATTACGGACGGGAAAACCACCGGTACGCCCATTGGTTTTATCATACCCAACGAGGATTCCAAGTCAAAAGATTACGATCACCTGAAAGACGTTTACCGTCCTTCTCATGCCGATTACACCTATGACGCCAAATATGGCCGAAGGGATTGGAGGGGAGGGGGGCGATCTTCAGCCAGGGAGACTGTTTCCAGAGTAGTGGCGGGTGCTATCGCAAAACTGTTGCTGAAAAAATCAGGAATACGGATTCAGGCCTTTACTTCTCAGGTTGGAGCTGTAAAGCTCAGCAAGCTATACAGCGAACTTAGTCTTTCAGATGCAGAGACAAACCCGGTTCGTTGCCCGGATGCAGAAACGGCCCGTCTCATGATTAAACACATAGAAGAGGTTCGAAAAGAAGGAGACAGCATAGGCGGAGTGATTACCTGTGTAATACGGGGAACACCTGTGGGTCTGGGGGAACCCGTATTTGACAAGCTGCACGCCGACCTTGGAAAGGCTATGTTGAGTATCAATGCGGTCAAAGGTTTTGAATACGGATCTGGATTTGAAGGTGTCAGCATGAAAGGTTCAGAGCACAACGATCTTTTTACACTTAAAAAGGGAAAAGTAAGTACGCTTACCAATCATTCAGGCGGCATACAAGGAGGAATCAGCAATGGAGAGGATATCTATTTCAGAGTTGCTTTTAAGCCGGTTGCGACAATTATGAAAAAGCAAAAGACCCTGAATGCTTCAATGAAAATGGTCGATCTGGCCGGTAAAGGCCGGCACGATCCCTGTGTTCTTCCCAGGGCTGTTCCGATTGTTGAAGCAATGGCTGCTCTGGTGTTGGCAGATCATGTGCTGCGGAACAGATCATATACCAGGTAACCATCATGCATTAAGGATTGAAAATCGTGAATAAATTCAAGTCGGGCCTTTTTTTTCTTTTTGCTTCGGTATTGCTGAGTGTTGCATCGGGACTGCTGAGTGAATTTGCTTTTGCTCAATCCGCACCAGCGCCGCCTAAAAAAAAGAACAAAGGAGAGGTAAAACTTGTTTCCTGCCAGGAGATGGAGGATAAAAAGGCTGTGGAGCTATATGAGAAAGGCTGCAATAAAAAACAGTTGAAAAAAGAGGAGCGGATGAAGGCTCTGGAAGCTTCCCTTGCCCTTGAGCCCGATTATGTGGAGGCCAATTATATGTTTGCAGCAGAGAAAATAAAGACTCTGATTCTGGACAATAAACCGTTTAAGCCGGCCGTACCCTATTTCAAGAAGGTTATCTCGATTTGTCCGAAGTACCACTCAGATCCCTACTATTACGTCGGATTCAGTTATTACGAAGAAGAGAATTACGATTCTGCAAAAGTGTATTTGAAAAAGTACATTGATTTCAGTGATGACGACGATAATAAGTTCAATGAAAAATACGATGCCTTTATTTACCAGGCCAAAGAAATGTACAAGTATTCGAAATTTTATTCGGAGATTTTTAAAAAGCCGGTGCCCTTCGATCCTATACCGGTAAAAGGAATCTGTACGGTCAGGGATGAATACCTGCCGATCATTTCTCCGGACAATCAGATGATGATGTTTACCCGAAAAATGCCGGTGGAACTAAAAGACCGGGTTTGGAAAAGCGATGCAGAGGCTGAATATTTCTGTTACAGCAAGAGAAACAAGGCGGGAGATTTTGATCAGGGTCAGCCTATGAAAAGCCCTTTTAATCAGAAAAGTGAAAATGAAGGAGGAGCCTCACTTTCGATAGACAATAAGCATGTTTATTTTACCATTTGTAAGGACGAAGGAGGGGTGCAGGCCAATTGCGACATCTATTATTCAGATTTCAACGGATACGATTGGAGCGACATTCAAAAGGTTCCCGGGATAAACGACCCGGTGGCCTGGGATTCACAGCCTACTATTGCGGCAGACGGCAAGACGCTTTATTTTGCCAGCGACCGCAAGGGTGGATTCGGGGGAGCCGATTTGTATAAAACGGAAAGAGATAAAACCGGAAATTGGAGTCCTCCGGTCAATCTGGGTGCAGTAATCAATACGTCGGGCAACGAAAAGTCCCCCTTTATGCACTCCGACAGTGAAACTTTGTATTTTTCGTCTGACGGACACATGGGTTTAGGTGGATATGATATTTTTTACAGCCGTAAAAATGATAAGAAGGAATGGACTGAGCCGGTAAACATTGGGTATCCGATAAATGATGTCGGGGATGATCTTGGATTTTTTGTCAGTACGGACGGCAACCTGGGTTATTTTGCAAGCAATCAGAAAGCAAAAGTGAAGGGCAGGGGAGTCGGAGGATGGGATATTTTTTCATTTGATTTATACAAGGAAGCAAGACCTGAAAATGTAGAACTGTTGGTTGGGAGGATAAAAGATCCTTCGGGGAACCCTATTGAGGGAGGGAAAATTGAAGTGAAAGATGCCACAACAAAAGAGCGTATTGAAGCAGTAGTGGATTCCTCCAATGGAACCTATGCGGTTATGGTCAATACGAAGAAAACCAAAGATGTTATTTTAACGATTAAAAAGGAGGATTATGCTTTCAGTTCTCAGTTGGTATCCCTGAATGATTCGGGATTCAGAAAACCCGTTAAGGTTGATCTGGAAACCAAAGAAATTGCAATTGGTCAAACGTATACCCTGAACAATATATACTACGAAACAAATTCGGCGGAGTTGAAAAAAGAATCAATGATCGTAATTGAAGAGTTTGTTGAATTCATGAAAGAAAATTCAGGAATCAAAGTCGAGATTCGTGGACATACAGACAATGTGGGCAATGACCAGAATAATCTGGCTCTTTCCTCTGATCGCGCCTACACCGTTTTAGAGGCTCTGCAGCAAAGGGGGATTTCAAAGGATCGCTTGCTGGGATTTAAAGGTTTTGGAAAGACAATGCCGGTGGCAAGTAATGACACCGAAGAAGGGCGCTCGAAAAACCGAAGGACAGAATTTGTAATTTTAGAAAAATAAAAAAAACATGGATCCATTCATTGAACTGCTGAAAATTATTATTCCTTCTATTGTTGTTTTTTTAACCGCCTTTTACCTGATTAAAAATTTCCTGGACAATGAAAGCAAAAAACGCCTGGTAAATCTTAAAATAGCTTCTAAAGAATTGACGACACCGATTCGCCTGCAGGCCTATGAACGGGTGGTTTTGTTTCTTGAACGGATTTCACCCTCAGGCCTGGTTTTGAGGCTTAGCCGCCCCACGCTCAGCTCCAGGCAGCTTCACGCCGAGTTAATTTCAACCATACGCTCAGAGTTCGAGCACAACCTTTCTCAGCAGATATATATGAGTAATGCCGCCTGGGAAATGGTCAGAAATGCCAAGGAGGAAATTGTAAAGTTGGTCAATCTTGCGGCCATTAAAATTCCGGAATCTGCCCCGGCATCAGAGCTGGCCCAACTACTCATCGAATCCTCCTCCCGGATTAAGTCCTTACCTACCTCATTAGCAATTGATTACATTAAAAAAGAAATTGCCAATACTTTTTAGCAGGTATAAAGACTGTGCTTTGTTTTTATCGATAT
This sequence comes from Bacteroidota bacterium, assembly GCA_013286385.1. Taxonomy (GTDB): domain Bacteria; phylum Bacteroidota; class Bacteroidia; order JABDFU01; family JABDFU01; genus JABDFU01. The sequence goes on along the minus strand of JABDFU010000004.1, from coordinate 29,588 downwards.
TTGCCTTGTAAGAGGGTCTATTAAGCGATCTACTTGATAAAAGCGATACAAATACGTAAGGTAATTCTATTACCCCTGATTTTACTATTGGGATTTCAGGTCATGGCCCAAACCCAGACCTGGAACTTTCCGGTTAGCGGAAGGGTTACCAAAGGAGGCAAAAAAATGGACGGCGCGGTTGTCAGCTTAATAAAAGACGGCGTTCAGGTTAAACAAACCATTACCACCAGTAATGGAAAATTTGACTTCGTTCTGGATCCCAATGCGAATTATACTATTACTGTTACCAAGGCGAATCACATTACCAAAATTTTCAGTTTTAATACCCAAAATGTTCCTGATTCGAGAGGAAAAAAAGGCTTCGGAGGAGTTGATCTTTCTGAAATTGTCCTATTTGAAATACCCAAAGGGGTCGATGTTAATGAATTAAATGCGATTCTGAGTCAACCCATTGCCAAGTTTTCGTATCAGAGTTCAGAGAACGATTTCAATTATGATGAGAGTTATACCCAGTCTATGAGAAGTAAACTGGAAAAATTATCAGTGGTTCAGAAGAAGGCAGAAGAAGAGGACAAGAAGAAGTTGGAGGAGGACAAAAACAAGGCTACTGCGGATGCGAATGCAGCAAGTCAGGCCGCTGCAGCAAAAGCTGCTGCCGACAAAGCAGCAGCAGATAAAGCGGCTGCGGACAAACTTGCGGCAGAGAAAGCAGCAAAAGCAGCAGCAGATAAGGTCGCCGCGGATAAACTTGCAGCAGAAAAGGCTGCTGCCGATAAAGCAGCAGCAGATAAAGTGGCTGCGGACAAACTTGCGGCAGAGAAAGCAGCAAAAGCTGCAGCTGATAAGGCCGCCGCGGATAAACTTGCGGCAGAAAAGGCTGCTGCCGATAAAATGGCCGCAGATAAACTTGCAGCTGATAAGGCCGCTGCGGACAAACTTGCGGCAGAGAAAGCAGCAAAAGCTGCAGCTGATAAGGCCGCCGCGGATAAACTTGCGGCAGAAAAGGCTGCTGCCGATAAAATGGCCGCAGATAAACTTGCAGCTGATAAGGCCGCTGCGGACAAACTTGCGGCAGAAAAGGCTGCTGCCGATAAAGCGGCTGCGGATAAACTTGCAGCTGAAAAAGCTGCTGCCGATAAAGCAGCCGCAGATAAACTTGCAGCAGATAAGGCCGCCGCGGATAAACTTGCAGCAGAAAAGGCTGCTGCGGATAAAACAGCTGCGGATAAACTTGCGGCAGATAAAGCAGCAAAAGCTGCTGCCGATAAAACGGCCGCAGATAAACTTGCAGCTGATAAGGCCGCAAAAGAAAAAGAACTCAATGATAAATACAATGCAGCCATTGTGAAAGGTGACAAAGGCTTTGCTGCAAAGGATTACCTCGTAGCAAAAGCAGCCTACAATGAGGCTGCAGGGATAAAAACGGAGGAAGCGTATCCCAGGAACAAGTTGGTTGAAATAGAAAAAATCCTTACCGATATTGCAAATAAGAATGCTACAGAAGCAGAAAAGGCCGCCAGGGAAAAAGAAATTAACGACAAATATGTTTTGGCTATTACCAAGGCAAATAAATTCTTTGATTCAAAAGACTATCCGTCTGCAAAAGCCGGATATAATGAGGCGCTAAGCATAAAACCAGCCGAACAACTACCGAAAGACAGGCTTGCTGAGATAAAAAAAATAGAAGAGCAGGCTGCCGCTGATAAAGCAGCGAAAGACAAAGAAATGGCGGATAAACTTGCCGCTGATAAGGCAGCAAGAGACGCTGAAATGGCTAAAAAAGAGAAATACAAAGGTTTGATTGAGAATGCTGATAAGCAGTTTTTGTTAAAACAATACAAATCGGCGAAGCCGATTTATCAGGAAGCTCTGACGCTTATGCCTGATGAAAAATACCCAAAGGATAAAATTACCGTTATCAATGATCTCTTGGCCAAAGAAAAAACTGTTGCTGCAACAAAACCTGCTGTAGTCGTCCCGGCTAAGGTTACTCCTGCCACCAAATCAACAGCCATTGTTGCTCCTGCAAAGGATGCTGATCCGGAGGTAAAAAAGCAATACGTCAATGCCCTCGTGTCTAAATATCCTCAGGGCGTTACCGAGGAAAAGTCTCAGGAGGGAAATTGTAAAATTGTAAAGCTTTATGTAGTGAAGGGGAGCAATGCCGCAATTTACAGAAAGAGTACATGGGCCTGGGGGCAGATTTTCTATTTCAAAGATGATGTGCCAATAACCGAAGCTGAATTTAATTCAGAAGCTCAATAACGCCGGGAAGGTAAATTAATAGCGTTTGCGGGGCTTTCCTTCGTTTTTTTCCGGATTGTATTCAGGTCCCGGTCCCATACCTTCAGGCAAAGGCAATTTTTTCACCTCTGAACCGATTAGTTCTTCGATCTTTTTAAACTTGCGCTGATCTTCAGGGTTGATAAACGTAAGCGCGATTCCGGTTGATTCAGCGCGGGCAGTTCTTCCGACCCGGTGTATATAATCTTCTGCATCCCCGGGTACGTCGTAATTGACAACCAATCCTATAGAGTCTACATCAATTCCTCTGGATAATATATCGGTAGCTACCAGGGTTTGTATTTTTCTGTTTTTAAAATCCCTCAGCACTTCGTTTCGCTTTTCCTGTTCGAGGTCTGAGTGTATTGCGGATACATTAAATTTAAGTTTCAGCAATTCCCGCTCCAGCTGTTTTACATTGTCCTTGGTGGAGGAAAAAACAATAATGCTGGCCAGGTCTTTCCCTTTAAGTAATCCTTTCAGCAACTCTTGTTTTTGGGAGTTGTAAACGACATAGGCTCCCTGTAAAACGCCTTCTGCAGGTTTTGAAAGAGAAATGTTAATCTGTTCAGGGCTGACCAGAATATGTTTGGCCAGCGTTCTGATTTTCGGAGGCATTGTTGCCGAAAAAAGCAGAGTCTGACGCTGTTTGGGAAGAAATCCGATAATTTTATTGATATCGAGGCTGAAACCCATGTCCAGCATACGGTCTGCTTCATCCAGAATAAGGTGTTCGAGGTGTTGCATTTTTACGTAGCCCATATTCAGGTGAGAAATAAGTCTTCCCGGAGTTGCAACAATTATATTCGCTCCCTGGGTAAGTGCTTTTTTCTCCTGTTCAAATGAAAAACCGTCATTTCCCCCGTAAATAGCAATGCAGCTTACCGGGGCAAAATAAGCGAAACCCTGCAAGGCTTCATCAATCTGAATAGCCAGTTCCCGGGTAGGGGCAATGATCAGTGTATTGACAAAATCAGAGGGTTTTTTGGACAATTTATTGATGATCGGTAACAGATAAGCTGCTGTTTTTCCGGTTCCGGTCTGTGCACAGGCTATAATGTCCCGGTTATTCATGATAACCGGAATGGCTTGTTCCTGAATGGGAGTCGGCTTGCTGAAGCCCATGGAATCCAGGCCTTCCATCAGATCTTTTTCAAAATGAAAATCGTTAAAGGTCAATTTTGGCAACTATTAATTTATAAATAAGCGAATCGCTGAACACCAAAGGTACACAAATAGAACGGTTACCCTGCATCTTCTGTTTTAACCGATGAAGCAATCAATGCATTCATTTCACTCATTTCGGCTTCACGGAAGTGTCTCCAGCTTCCGGGGGCAATGCCAGTAAGGTCTATATTCATTATGCGAATTCGTTTCAGCCGTAAAACAGAATATCCCAAAGCCTCGCACATCCGTCTGATTTGACGGTTCAGACCCTGGGTCAGAATAATTCTGAAACGGCAATCGCCTTCTTTTGTGATCCGGCATTTTTTTGTAACCGTGTCCAGTATCCGGACACCGCTGGCCATTTGTTCCAGAAAGTGCTGATCTATTGTCTTGTCAACGGTAACCAGGTATTCTTTTTCGTGATTGTTTCCTGCCCGGAGTATTTTGTTGACGATATCTCCGTCATTGGTCAGGAAAATCAGCCCTTCAGAAGGCTTGTCCAGTCTGCCGATGGGAAATATCCGTTCGGGATGATTGATAAAGCTGATGATATTGTCTTTCACGTGCAGCTCTGTCGTACAGGTAATACCGGCAGGTTTATTGAAGACGAGGTAAATCCTCTGTTTTTTCTGAATCAAGGGCTTGCCATCAATGCTTATGTTGTCTGCACTTGTAACTTTGGTACCCAGTTCAGGTTGTCGCCCGTTGACAAGCACCCTTCCTTCCTCGATTAATTTGTCCGCCCCTCTTCTGGAGCAGAATCCGGTTTCGCTGATGAATTTATTCAGGCGGGTTTCCACAGGAGTAGATGATTCAGAAGGAGTCAATGATTCAGACTTGTTCCAGTTTCGGATAGAGCTTTTCACGGAGCGTTTTAACCTGGGCATCGGCAAGGTATTCGTCATAGGACATGCGCTTGTCAATCACTCCGCCCGGAGTAATTTCAATGATACGGTTGGCCACACTCTGAACAAAGGCATGGTCATGGGAGGTAAACAGAGAGACGTGTTTCCAGTCTTTCAGCGCATCGTTAAAAGCGGTAATCGATTCCAAGTCCAGGTGATTGGTGGGTTCGTCCAGAATCAGACAGTTCGCATTGGTTAACATCATCCTGGATATCATGCAGCGAACCTTTTCTCCGCCTGAAAGTACCGAACATTTTTTAAGACTTTCTTCACCTGAAAAAAGCATCTTCCCCAGAAATCCCCGGATATAGGTTTCGAGTTTATCGTTTGAATATTGACGAAGCCAGTCAATGAGGCTGTCGTCTGACTTGAAAAACTTAGCATTTTCGTTGGGCAAATAACTCCTTGTAATTGTACTTCCCCATTCAACCGTTCCCGAATCCTGATTTTCGGTTCCCATCAGGATTTCGAAAAAAGCGGTAATGGCCGAATGGTCTTTGGAAAGGAGCACTACTTTGTCGCCTTTGTTAAGGGAGAAACTTACCCAAGAGAACAGTGTGCTACCTTCTGAATTTTTTTTGGAGAGATTCTCCACCGAAAGAATCTGATCCCCGCAGTCCCGTTCTGCTTTAAAAATGATCCCTGGATATTTTCGGGTACTCGGTACGATATCTTCGATAACAAGTTTTTCAAGTAACTTCTTACGGCTGGTGGCTTGTTTTGACTTAGAGGCATTGGCGCTGAAGCGTTCAATAAATTCCTGCAATTCTTTGCGTTTATCTTCTGTCTTTTTGTTCTGATCAGATTTTTGCCTCAGGGCCAGTTGGCTGGATTCGTACCAGAAGCTGTAATTGCCGGTGAACAGTTTTATTTTGTTGAAATCGATGTCCGCCACATGCGTACATACGGCATCCAGAAAGTGCCGGTCATGGGATACCACAATGACGGTATTCTGAAAATCAGCAAGAAAATTTTCGAGCCAGTTTATGGTTTCCACATCCAGATCATTGGTAGGCTCGTCCAGCAGAAGGATGTCCGGATTTCCGAAGAGCGCCTGGGCCAGCAATACCCTGACTTTTTCCTTCCCGTTCATATCCGACATCAGCCTTTGGTGAAAGCTTTCTTTTACACCCAGTTCGCCCAGCATTGTGGCAGCATCGCTTTCTGCATTCCAGCCTTCCATTTCGGCAAACTGGATTTCGAGTTCAGAAGCCTTGATTCCGTCCGCATCACTGAAATCAGCCTTCGCGTAAAGTGCGTCCTTTTCTTTCATCACGCTCCAAAGCTTTTTATTTCCCATCAATACTGTCTGCAGTACTGTAAACGCGTCGAACTCAAAGTGGTTTTGCCGGAGTACGCTCATACGTTCTCCGGGGGTTATAGATACCTGGCCCGTAGTTGCCTCGATCTCTCCGGAAAGAATCTTTAAGAAAGTAGATTTGCCGGCACCGTTGGCCCCGATAACCCCGTAGCAGTTTCCGGGAGTAAATTTTATACTTACTTCGTCAAATAATTTTCGTTTCCCGTACCGGAGGGATAAATTGGATACCGCAATCATAATTTGGGCTCAACTCCCAGATTGTAAAAGATAAAACTCCAGATGTCGGCCTGTTCTTCAATCTGTTTGGAAACAGGTTTGCCTGCACCATGTCCGGCTTTGACATCGATACGGATCAGCACCGGATTTTCACCTTTGTTTTTTTCCTGCAGGGTTGCGGCAAACTTGAAGGAATGGGCCGGAACCACCCGGTCGTCGTGGTCTCCTGTGAGAACCATTGTTGCAGGATAATTGGCTTCTTTTACGTTGTGAAGAGGAGAGTATTTGATCAGGCAGTTGAACTCCTCCTGATTGTCACTGGTTCCGTAATCTCCGGCCCAGGCATAGCCGATCGTGAACTTGTGGTAGCGCAGCATGTCCAGTACTCCGACGCCCGGTAATGCAACCTTGGCCAGGTCGGGCCGCTCTGTCATTGTGGCTCCGATCAACAGGCCGCCATTAGAGCGGCCGTGGATGGCAAGCCTGGAATGGCTGGTATACTTTTCAGCAACCAGGTAATCCGCCGCAGCAATAAAGTCGTCAAACACATTTTGCTTGTTGCATTTGGTACCTGCTTTATGCCATTCTTCACCATATTCTCCCCCTCCACGAAGGTTGGCAACGGCATAGATGCCGCCCTGTTCAAGAAAAATAACTGTGCTAGTACTGAATCTCGGGGTATTGCTGATGTTGAAACCTCCGTAACCGTAAAGAAAGCAGGGATTGTTCCCGTCCATTGCCAGACCCTTTTTGCAGGTAATGAACATCGGTATTTTTGTACCGTCTTTGCTCGGATAGAAAACAAGTTTGGTTTCGTAAAGATCCGGATTGAAATCGATCTGAGGTTTGAAATAAACCGAAGTTTGGTTATTGTTCAGATTGTACTTGTAAATGGTGACAGGATTGGTGTAGGTAACAAAAGAGTAGAACAGTACGCTGTCTTTACGTGTCGAATTGATTTCGTCCACCATGCACAAGCCATCCAGTTTGATTTCGTTTTCCTGTTTGCCTTCCAGATTATAAATGTAAATATGACTGGTAACATCCTTCAGGTATTTCGCAACGATTTTCCCGTTTGCAAGGCTGACGGATTGGAGTAAATCCGTAGTCTCCGGAATTATTTTTTTCCAGTTTTCAGGCTGGGGCTTGGCCGGATCGATCAGTACCAGTTGATATTTCGGAGCGTTTTTGTCAGTTATTACCAAAAGCTGCCCTCCGATATTATCAATGACTCCGTAGTTATTTTCAAAATTATCAACGATAACCTTATAGTCACTACCTGTTTTGCTCAGGTCTTTTACCATCAGGCTGTTTCCGCTGGTTGTTTCAGACCCTTCAAGGATCATAAAGCGTTCATCATCAGTAAGGGCAGCGCCAAAACTACGGGTAGCGTGCTCTTTGTCCTCAAAAACCAAAACGTCCTTTTCCTGGCTTTTTCCTATTGTATGGTAATACACTTTGCTGAATTCGTTTTTCTTTGAAAGCTCATGTCCGCCTAAAGGCGCATCGTAATGGCTGTAGTAGAACCCTTTATCACCTTTCCAGGAAATTCCACTGAACTTTACCCATTTAAGAACGTCTGTTTTTTCGGTTCCTGTTTTAACGTCCATAACATGTATGTCTGTCCAGTCTGATCCGGCCTTGGACAGTTGATAAGCCAGTAAATGGCCTCCCTTGCAGGGTACCGGAGAACTCAAAGCGGTGGTTCCGTCAGCTGACAGTTTGTTGGGGTCGATCAGCACACGGGCTTCTTCCTTTCCCTGTTGTACGTACAAGATACTTTGATTTTGCACGCCGTCGTTCTTCAGAAAGAACGTGAAACCGCCTTCCTTAAAAGGCGTACCGCACTTTGCATAATTCCAGACTTTGGTCAGACGCTGTTTGATTTTATCGCGGTACGGGATTTTTGAAAGGTAATCGAAAGTGACTTTATTCTCTGCCTGCACCCAGCCGGCTGTTTCTGCAGAATTGTCATCTTCGAGCCAACGATAGGGATCAGCAATCTTTGTTCCAAAATAGGTAGTGACCGTGTCCACCTTTTTAGTTTGGGGATAATGCAGATCAGCAGTTTCCTTATTTTCAACTTTGCCGCTTGAACAGGCAAGGAGCAGGGAAACAGGTAAAAGATAAAGGATGCGGTTCATGTTTTTTGTTTTTTTTAAGAGGCCCAAAAGTAGTAAATAAGTGGGATTGATTTTGTAAAATCACTTTCTGTAATATTGAAGAGGGTAGAAGGGGGAGGATTCTTTTGATATTGTAAAGTCAGCCGGACTCAAAGAGGAATCCTGAACCGCCGACCTTAACCTTGGCAAGGTTACGCTCTACCAACTGAGCTACTTCCGCTTATTTTGTCTGAACTTGCTGTTAATCAATGCGTTCAGAGGTTCTTGGTACTGTGATTTCTTCAAATCCTTCGGAGCCTGGTTGCTGTGTTTTCGTGCAAAAGGGCACATTTGGGCACATTTGGCAGCATTGCTATAGCACTACAGCACTCCAGCTATAGCACTACAGCGGTGCTCAAAAAAAGAAGAAAATGATGGTCAAAGAACGTCCGATTTTGAGGTCGGGACAGCAAAAATAGGATTTTTTGGGAAAGTATGGAGGAAAATGGGGGAAAAGTTGGGAGGGGATGGGATTTGGGGTGGATTGTACCATGTTCGGGAGCATAACTCGGCTCAGGTTAAGGGAATGTGTGTTTTGTCGGCAGGATTTTACCTCAATAATTCTATTCCTTCTTCTTCCGTACCTGCAAATATTTAAAAGTGCTCAAAAATAAAACGTTCAAAAAGAATAGCTTGTACCATTCAAGAGGAACATTTTTTATTATTTTAAAATAGAGAAAACCCAAGTTAACAACGATAACAATTGGGATGTCTACATAGTAATGCCATTTAATGCGGAACTTCAAATTCCTATTATACATTTCACTATAAATCATTTTTTCTGCATTAATTGATTTTGCTTTAATTGCTCTTATTAATTCATCTGTAAATTCCCGAAAGGTTTCCTTGAATTTTCCAAAATCAAAGGCGTTAATGCTTACAACCTTGTTTGATTTGAGTTTTATTGCAAACGCTGTTATAAAGATGCTCCTGTTTACAGAATATCCAATAATATCATCAAATAAAACTGTCTTGTTATCCCAACTGACAGATGTTTCAGTGATTGTAACGTCCATCTCGGCTGAGGCAAGGAAGTGAGAGAGAAGAATTGCTGAAGCAAAAGCAATCATCGTAAGACATTCAACTACAGTTCTACTGAAATGATGATAACCAAAAGCGGTAGTACCAGCCATTAAAATTATTGAGCCACCAATTCCGAAAATTAAGAATTTTACCACGGATACTGTTCTAAGCCTGTACGTCATATTTACCTGCAATTTCAATTCTTTGTTTCCCGTTTTTTAATCTCCTCTTTCAATTTCTCAGGAATCTCCCTGCAGCCACAGTTCCTCTGATGAGCAAGATGCCATTTAATCCGCTGCTGGGTAGTGGCGTTCTTGGGCATTTTGTTTTTGGAATGCCAGAGGGCGTTGGGTTTCATTCAAAACACTTTAATTTTCTTTTCCAAAGAAGAATCAGTGTGGATTTTGCTCCTGTAGATTTTTCCGTCTTTATCTTCAAGAATAGCGACACATCTGAATAATTTCTTTGGCTTATCTGTTTCAGATATACTTATTTCAAATTTGGCTGACTTTATAAAATTATCTCCACTCCTGACCGCTAAAACTCTCTGCAACCCTTGTCTATCAATATTTTCAAAGAACTTATTACTATTTTAACCGGACACTAATGTGTTTGCATTATTTGAAACTGTTCCTGCTTTAAAGAAAATTCAGTTTGACGAAAATAAATTATATGCTGGTGGTCTCATCAGTGGTTTTTTTGGCGGATTATCAGGGAATCAAGGAGCATTGAGAAGTATGTTTCTTCTCCGTTGCGGATTGACGAAGGAAAGCTTCATCGCAACAGGAATATTCATTGCCTGTGTAGTTGACCTCACAAGACTTTCCGTTTATTTCAGTCGTTTGTCCAACATCAATATTCAGGACAATTTAAAAATCCTATTGGCTGCAATTGGCTCTGCGTTTGCAGGAGCATACATAGGCAGTAAGCTCCTAAAAAAAATCACAATTGACTTTGTTCAATGGATAGTCACAGTGATGATTACACTTCTTGCAATTGGATTGGGAACAGGACTTCTTTAAATTGAGCCTTGTTACTGTTTCTTTTGAAACAGGAGTGCTGAAAATTGGTTTTCAGCCCACATTCCAAAACCTTCAAAAGACAAAAAAAGACTGAAGTGCCTGAAACGGAATGGCAGGCTCTCTTCAGACTACGGTCGGTTACGTGGAATTGAAACAAAACGTCCGTATATACGGACGGAAACTACTGGGGAAAACGGCTTATTTTGCGTAAATTAGCCTTGCAAAATGGCAAGAAAAGCAGGTATTGATATAGAAATTGATAGGTTAACAAACTCAATAGTTAATACTATTTCGGGGGATATCCTTGTAATCGAGTTCCAAAAGGTTTCAAATAAAGAAATAAAAAGAAAGGATTGGATTTTCAACTGGCAAAGTGAATTAGCTGTCGCAAGAAATGAAGTGTATAAGATGACCATTAAGGACAACCCGACTATAATTCAGGGGCTTATCTCTTTTAGGTTTGATAATGGTTTTGTGTTTATTAACGTTGTTGAAAATGCGAAATTTAATCGTGGAAGTGGGAAACTATATGAAGGAGTGGGAGGAAATTTGTTTGCCTATGCCTGTAAGCGTTCATTGGAAGCTGGCTTGGAAGGTTTTGTTGTATTTGAAGCCAAGACAGCACTCATCGGTTATTATCAAAAGGCACTTGGAGCAGAGTCATTAGGTGGACAAAGAATGGTTATCAGCGATAAAACATCACTAAAATTAATCAACCAATATTTTAAAAAGTAAAGCTATGAGACTGCAAAGAAAATCAACTGAACCAGACCTCGTTGTAAAACCAACACGTCTGACAGATAAGGAAGCAAAGGAAATCAGCGAATTGATTAAAGAATATAAACTTAATAGGAAAAAGAAAGCTCGTCACAAAACGGCAGCATAGTCCGCTATTCAATCAGTTCAGAGGTTATTGGTACTGTGATTTCTTCAATTTCTACCGTTTCTGTAGTGCTGTGTTTTTGTGCAAAATGGCACATTTCGCAGCATTTGGCAGCATGGCTATAGCACTCCAGCTATAGCACTCCAGTTTTGTGCTGACGGGCTGTGGGTTTGAAAGAAATTGGGGTCAAAGAACGTCCGATTTTGAGGTCGGGACAGCAAAAATAGGATTTTTTGGGAAATGACGGTGGGAAACATTGAAAAAATTGAGGAAATGAGTTTGAGACGGGAAATTTTCAGGATTTTACCTGACTATAACCAACTTTTTGTTCTCATTTCCGTGTTCGCTTGAAACGGAAAGATTGTAGACTCCCTGGGCGAAATTGTTGGCATCAATGGTAGCCGTTCCGAAAATTGTTTCCGTGAAAATTAATTTGCCTGTAATATCAAATACCTGAAGGAGCTGTTTTTCGGTGGAAGAGGATTTGATTGTGAAGGAGGAATTGGTTGGATTTGGGAAGATAGTAAATTGGGAAGGCTGGGATTTTATTTCTGTAATTCCAGTTAAAAAGGAAGAAACAGGTGCAATGAATATGCCATCACCATTTGTTCCTGCGAATATATTGCCACTGTTAATTCCCAATTTTGTAACATTCAGATTAAAAAGACCTGAATTGATAGCTGTCCAATTGGAACCATAGTTTGTCGTTACAAAAACTCCACCAGCTTCAGTACCAGCAAACAAATTTATTCCGCTCACAGCAAAAGAATTAATAATATCATGTCCATAACGTCCTGAGTTCATTTCTATCCAGGACGAACCCTTATCCGAGGTACGAAAAACACCACCAATTAATCCTATAATCCCAACAAACAAATTACTATCTATTATCGCCATTGCACTAATTTGACCATTTGCCCAGAGATTACCTGTAATGATGTTCCAATTTGTACCATTGTTAGTAGTGAGATAAAGACCGTTAGCAACCGTTGCGAATAGGCTATCACCAAATGCTGGGAAAAGAAATGCTCCGCCCATTGGTAATCCTGAATTTATTCCAGTCCAATTCAAGCCATTATTAGTTGACAAATAAATGCCATAATCAGTTCCAACAAAAAGATTATCGCCAATGTTTGAAACAGAAACCCCCAAAGTATCAAATCCAGCGGATAACCAAGCAGTACCATTGTTTGTAGAATAATAAACACCATTACTTGTTCCAGCAAACAGGGTGCTTCCATTAACTGTCAAGGAACCACTTACCAAAGTATCTAATCCAGCAGATAACCAATTCGTGCCATTGTCAGTGGAGAGAAAAAGCCCGCCATAATCTGCCCCCGCAAATATATTGCTCCCGATAGATGCAAAAGAAAAGACAGTGGTATTAGCAGGTTCTGAATTTGTTGGAATCCAGTTGAAGCCACCATTGGTTGATTGAAAAACTCCTTCATCACCGCCTGCAAATAGATTTGCCCCATTATTCACTATTGAAAAAATATATGAATGTGGAAGTCCACCACCAACAGATGTCCAGTTCGTCCCATTATTTGTGGATAAGAAAGCCCCGTATTTTGTTCCTGCAAATAAATTACTACCGTTAAATGTTAAATCCCATATTATTAGGGTATCTAACCCAACCGAATTCCAATTTGAGCCATTATTCGTAGAAACAAAAACTCCTGAATCAGTTCCTGCAAATAAGCTACTTCCACTTATAGCTAGGGTGTTAACAGAGGTGTTGGTAAATCCAATATTTATCCAGGTTATACCATTATCGCTTGATTTGAACACTCCTGTCCTTTTAGATACTTCATCCGTAGCCACAAATAAATTGTTACCATTCACCGCAATAGCATTGACTTGAAGCGTATCCAATCCGATAGAAGACCAGCTTGAACCGTTATTTGTTGAGAGAAAAACACCACTATTGATAGTTCCAGCAAAAATATTATTCCCGTCAACCAACAATGCAGATACATTAGGATTTGTTAAGCCTGAATTTGAGGACAACCATTTGACACCATTATTGGTGGACATAAAAACCCCGCCACCTTCAGTGGCTGCAAACAAAGTATCACCTTTTACAGCCAAAGCATTAACGTAAAGACTTGTTATTCCCGAATTGACACCATTCCAACTGTTTCCGTTATTTGAGGAAAGAAAAACGCCACCATTTAGGGTTCCTACAAAAATATTACTTCCATCAATGAGAAGGCAGTAAGCTGTTCCATCCAATCCACTTGGGCCACTCGTCTGCACCCATTGTGCATCAGTCATACACGAAACAAACAAAAATACAGAAAGTAAAATCCTTTTCATGGTGCAGGCTGCCTATATGCTAATTTAGGTAAAATCCCCAATTCCTCCTACCAACAAAATCCCCAAAGATACCCAAACCCAATTCAAGCAACTGAAGGGGTCTGGAGCCTCTGAAGGATTTGGGCTTGGAGGCTCTAGGACTTAAAAAATCAATTCTCGGTAAAATGCAAAGAATTCCCGTACCAGAGAGTAAATATTGGCAAAAAGAAGGCAGAATACGGGAAGGCAGTATTGCAGGACTTATCAGACAGATTGAACAAGGAATTTAAAGGCGGTTATAGTGTGCAGAGCCTTTGGAATATGCGACAATTTTACAACACCTTCCCAATTCTCTCTACAGTGTGGAGAGTTTCCAATAACAAGGAAGCCGTTGATAATTTGACTGTTTTAACCAGAGGAAAAAATGCACGCATCCGTAAATCTGATTCGGAAGCTCAAATTCTCTCCACGGTGTGGAGAGAATTATCCTGGTCGCAATATAAATTGCTGATGCGTGTTGAAAATCCTGACGCACGGGCTTACTACATTAAAGAAGCCGTGGAACAGAACTGGGGTGTACGTGGCTTAGAAAGGCAGATAAACAGTTTTTATTACGAACGAATTTTAAGCAGTAAAAACAAAAAAGCTGTTCAAAAAGAAGCCAAACAAAAAACGAAGGCTCTTGCTCCGCACATTACCGATTTTATAAAAGAGCCGTATGTGTTAGAATTCCTACAGATAAAACCAAGCGAGCATTTATATGAAAGCGAACTGGAACAGGCACTGCTCAATAACATACAACACTTCCTGCTGGAGCTGGGCAAAGGCTTTTCCTTTGTAAGCCGTCAGCAACACATTGATGCGGACACTGAACATTATTACATTGACCTGGTATTCTACAACTATATCCTGAAATGCTTTGTTCTGATTGATTTAAAAGTCGGCAAGCTTGCTCATCAAGACGTTGGACAAATGGATATGTACGTGCGGATGTATGAGGAGAAATTTAAACAGCCAGGCGATAATCCAACCATAGGATTAATATTGTGTTCGGAGCAGAATGAGTCCGTGATTAAGTATTCCGTATTGAAGGAAAACAAACAAATGTTTTCTTCTCGGTATAAACTTTATCTGCCAAGCGAAAAGGAACTGAAAGCAGAGTTGAACAAAGACCGTGCTCTGATTGAGGCGGAAATAAAGCGGAAAGAGAAGTAGTGACTGCCCTTCCTCCGACAAACACCCCTTGTCTAAGAATATTACCAGCGTTTTCCTGCCAGATTTGAGCCAGGAGTTGCTTTCGGTCACGGAATGAGATGCAGTTCCATTCCAATTGAAATACGCTGAAATTGGTTTAACTTTAGGGCTAATGAAAAAACTACTTCTCGGATTAGTTGCCTTAATTATTATTATTGGAGCTTTTATGTATTTTTCTGCTCCTCTTTGTACGACATATCAGGATAACAGCAACAATTCAAACGGATTTAACAGGTATTGTGGATATATGCTCAGGTGTTCATATTATCCCTCGCATGGAAACTTTTCAATAGTAGGACTTCAGCACGACAGCACCAATGACAGAGATTATTTTGACAAATACCACGGACTTCGCTGTAAGAATGAAATATTTATTAAATCAATCAGGGCAAAATTTGTGTCCACAAGAGATACAATAGATTTTGGGCTTGAACATTTCAGTAGAAACATTGAGGTTATAGAACCAATTTCACAGAACATTATAAACTCAAACCAACAGATTGAACTTAGGATTGCCTTTACAAACGAGCAACCAGAAAAGATACTTGTCCTAAATCGCCATACTGGAAGGTCTTTTAACTCCAAAGACACCGCAATGGAACTTGTCTTGGGAATTTTAATCGTTATCTTTTATATCGTTTGGATTTTGCTGAGCCTATTGATTACTAAAATATTTCGCAAGTGCTCAATCATTCTAAGCAGAATTATAGCTGGCGTAATTATTATTGCATTGCTAATCGTTTCAATAAACTACGTGATGCCAATCTTCTTTGGATGTTGAAACGGATTTACATATTGAAAACTACGCATCTACTGATATTATTGGCGTTTGTAGGGTTTTCGGTGGCTGGGTTTGGGCAGACATCACCGCAAAACACCAGAGACTCCATATACCTGAACACTTTAGCAAAAAAATACCCTGCAGGAATTACGATTGAAAAATCAATTGAAGGAAACAAAAAGATTGAACGGTACATCATTGTCAGGAATGGGAAGGCAAAGGAATTCAAGAAAGTTTATTATTCTTGGGGTGCGAAATATTATTTTGCTTTGAACTATTCCATTACTGAAAGCACATTTCTAAGAGAAACAATAGCACTTGAGGGTGAGGCAGTCAAAAATGTTGAGATTAACAGCGAACCGCATACCACTCACCCCGTTTGTGGTAATGGCGAAAGATGACTATGAGTTTGTTTAAATTACTCAGCACTCCACTCCTGCCCCCTCAGCACTCCGCCAGCACGCCAGCACAGCACTCCAGTCCTTTCCGACCTTAACCCTAATTCAGTAAACTTATTGATTTTATTGGCTTTGACCCAGCACGCCACTTTTCCAGAGACTAACCTTGGCAAGGTTACGCTCTACCAACTGAGCTACTTCCGCTTATTTTGTCTGAACTTGCTGTTAATCAATGCGTTCAGAGGTTCTTGGTACTGTGATTTCTTCAAATCCTTCGGAGCCTGGTTGCTGTGTTTTCGTGCAAAATGGCACATTTGGCAGCATTTGGCTACATGACTATAGCACTCCAGCACTCCAGCTATAGCACTCCAGTTTTGTGCTGATGGGGGTGCAGGTTTGAAAGAAATTAAAAGAAAGTTTGGGTCAAAGAACGTCCGATTTTGAGGTCGGGACAGCAAAAATAGGATTTTTTGGGAAAGTATGGAGGAAAAGAGGGGGAAATTTGGGAGGGGGGCAGGAATTTGGGAGGATTGTACTTTTTCGGGAGCATAACTCGGCTCAGGTTAAGGGAATGAGGAATTTGGCGGATGGATTTCGGAGCAGGAGTGTACAGTAATAGCTGGATTCTGAATTTTTATTGACATATCTTAGCTGTATGCAGAAAGGCAGAATTCCGATAAGCATTTTGATTATTTCTGCCATTTCCATTTTCCTTGTTGACTGTTCTAAGGATACCTCCAATAATCAGCCATTGGGAACAGCAGCACATAATTCTCCGCCAATAGCAATGTTTCAAGGGGTAGTGAGTGATTCCGTAACAAAAGTGCCCATTTGCGGCTCCACAATATTTTATCTTCTTACTGATTCTGCCACTACCAACGGAGTGTCAAACGATGGCTATATGCCTGCCAGCAGCTACAACCAAGGTATTTTTGAATTTATTCAGCCCTTCAGCACAATTGCCAGCTTAGCAAATAATAATTACATTTTTAGAGCTTGTAATGACAGTTTTGTTGGTCAAACAGTATTTATCCATCCTGCTCCAGCTGCATCTTACAATGGATACGAATGTTATTTTAATTCAAATATATCCTGTGTCCCTGTAGCTTATCTGAGCATTCATTTAAAAGACACTTCAAAAGCAACAGGCAGCACCCTAAGTTTGATTTCCAATTTCAATAATTTAACTTCAGCGGGAGGAAATTTCAACAGTAATTCCAAACTATTAGATACAACCTTTGTTTATCACATAATGCCGAATAAGCGCCTGTTTTTGAAATGGCAGTTTACAGTTAATAAGATTGCTTACTCTGACAGTGCGTCAATGCTCATTAAGAGCGGAAAAACTGGAAGTTTAAATATTTCATTTTAGATTGGTTCTAAAAAATCCTTTTCAAGTAACTGCTGGATTTTACCTGATTATTCCAGACGAAAAACATTTGTAACTTGCGGTAGATGAAACCACTGCTATCATTTTTATTTATTTTTTACTGCTCATTTCTTTTCGGTCAGAAAAAGAAAATGGATTCGCTGCTGACTGTTTACAAAAACACATCCGTTTCAGATACCAACAGATATAAAATCGCACGTAACATTGCTGATACCTATTTTGCCAAGGAAAAATATTGGGATGCCTTGGACTATTATAATGAAGCTCTGAAAATCAGTGAAAAAAGAGGAGTTAAAAAGGAAACATACGCCTGTTACGTAAGCATCGGTAGTGTTTACATCCATAAATCTGAACTATCCAGAGCCTTAGAAAGTTATATCTCCGCATTAAACACCATACAGGAAGTCGGGGATAAAAAAGAAACAGGAATATGCCTGATTAATATTGCTGGTGTTTACATTGACCAATACAAATATCCTGAAGCCTTGGAATCGCTTAAAAAGGCATTACAATTAATGAAAGAAGTCGGGGACAAGCAGGGAATAGCAGCCAGCTATCAGGACATGGAAGTGTATTACAAAAACAAGTCAAAATTTAAGTTGGCACGGCAGTATCGAGATTCCGCTTCCTCCCTGATGAATGGCAGTGAATTAGCAAATAACGGAATCATACATTTTCAGAATGTATCTGATGCCTACGCAAAATCGGGAAATAAAGAAAAGGATTCTAAATCAGAGGATGACATTGTATTAAAGTCCACAGGAAAATCCTTTGACAACAGTATAATCATTGCCGAGGTAACTGCAGACAGCATTTCGTATGAAGTATTTGGGAAAATTCACACCATACCTATTTCAGACGTTTCATCTTATGCCATCAGCAAAGCAAGTGAAAGAGATTCCTTATACAAATATTATTCGTTCAGACCTGCTACACCAATTTCCCATGACACTTCCTCTGTAAACAAACAGAATAATCGTCCCCCGAATTTATCACAGGAAAATTCATACATAAAAGAGAAGAAAACTCCGAAAGAATATTTACTTACATTTTCTTATGCGTACGGTGTCAACGCAACAGGCTATTCTTTGTCCTTTTACAAATGGGCAAAAAAGGCTGATGATGAATGGATTTTCCCTGCAGTGGTCTCCTTTGAATACATTCAGTTAAATTCCGTCAGCAGTGGGCAAACAGAAAGCATATATTATGTCAAGCCTGGAGTAAATGTATTTAAAAGGATTGGCGATTATTTTATGTTCAATTTTCGGGTACAAGTGCCAATTGGCAGCGAATTGATTACCTATGAATATGGAAATTCCACTTCAAACTTAATAATTGGGATGTACGGAAACACAGGGATTTATTTTGTTCCGAAATCTGATAACGCACTTGTTGTGGGATTAAGTGTATTCGGACAACTTTTAAGCTCACAGACTTATCCCAGCGATTATGGTTTTAAAATTGAGGTAGGAATAAAGTTTTAAATGTAGGGCATCAGGAATGAAAAAGTATTTTGGTTTTATTATTTGTTTGGCTGGTTGCATTGCGAGCAGAAACCCTTCGGATATTAACTTGCATACTGGATATATCAACAATGTTAAAACACAGGCTGATATTGAAAATAACAGAAGAGTGGAAAAGCAGCAGCATAATCTTTCCCCACTGTACAATCATAAGAATGAAAGTGCAAGGCTAAAATTAAGCGATGATGTTTTTATAAGAAATGTACTGAAGGATTGCAAGTGCGATAGCGTGCAGGCAGGCAATATTTTTGCATTTAAGGCTTGGACGTTTTTCCGTTCAGGTAACAATGAAATCGCAAGCAAACGGTTTAATCAGGCATATCTGTTTGACACAACGAATTATAAGATTTATTGGGGCTTCGGGGATATAATGGCAAAACAAAATCGGGATGATGAAGCCATTCCATTGTATAATAGGGCATTTACCTTGTATAAATCACGCTCTGATTCTGATTTTGTCTTTCTTTCACTGGATGCTACGAATCCATACATAGATAAATTTATGCAGACCAAGAATAAAGCCTTTGTGGATGCAGCGTTCAGCATTTTAGACAAGGCTGCCAAGATTTTGCCTGACTTTCCGCAATTAAATAATCTATATTCCCATCTGTATTTTGAAACAGGGGATTATTCAAGAGCTTTGGACTATTATAATAAAACAGTTGCGAGCGATAAAAGATTTATAAATTCTGATTATTTGAAATCCATTAATGATAAGCTCGGAACGAAATAGATGAGGAACGTATTTACAACAATATGGACTACGGTAAAAAAACATCCGATTGTTGCGGCTCTCATCCTCATTATTGCTGTTGTCGGAATATTTGGTAGGAGTATGGCAATAAAAGAAAAAATTGTTGGCAATTAATAAATAAAGGGTGGGATGAAAACACGGGATGGTTTAATCCACCAATGGCTACAATCACATTCAAAGATTTACCAAATAATAAATACGGCTGTACAGTCATTCGCTGGGCAACAAATGATACAATAATACAAGACCACTCCATGGATTATGGATAAATACAAAATCAACAAAGGCGGAGCATACAGAAAATTACGTGCAATACAAGCCCAAACCCCGACACTGTTCTATAACTGGCAATCTGGATTCAAATAGGGATTTTGATAACAAGAGCCGTATGACGGGCAACTGTCACGTACGGTTCTGTGAGAAGCTCGGGCTGAAATGCCCTTGCTTACTCGACCGGGAGAAGTTCAAACGAAAGAAAGATTAAATTCAAACTCAATGAATCTGATTTTGCTCAACAAATTTACGCAAAAAATCAACAGGATTTTCTCACCTTCCAGGCTAATGCTGGTCTTTTTAGAAATTTAATTTAAACGGATTGTTATTGAAGAAGTGATAAGCTAAATGCGGCAAATAGACTTATTTTAAGAAGAAATACGGTACATTTGCCCGCAAATAAACAACAATTATGAAAAGAATAGCCTTACTCGCAATAGCATCTGTACTGTTCGCTTCCTGCGGTCAGAATAAGAATAGCAATCAACAAAACGACAATAGTGATCAACACTTCGATTCGTATAAAAACAGTTTTATCGAAAAACTTTGGAAAGTATATCCCGTTTGGGCTGCCAGTCAGGGCTATCACAATTACGACAGTATTCTTATTGTTCCTTCGGAGGCCAGCAGGGCCCTTGAAAATGAATTTGCAAAAGCCAATCTGGATTCGTTAAAATCCTATGATCTTCAGAAGCTCAGCTCCAACAATAAAACCGATTATTACCTGATCGAGAATCAGCTGAATGAATTGATCTGGAACAACACTTCCTATAAGTCTTTTGAATGGAACCCTTCGGATTACAATGTAGTAAGCGGCATTGCCGAATTGCTCAATGGCAATTATGCGAAACTCGATGTACGTTTGATGGGAATATACGGGCGACTGAAAAGTACACCTGCTTATTATGAATCGGCCAGGAAATACCTGAAAAATCCTACCAAAGAACATACCCAGCTGGGAATTGAGCAAAACCTGAATTCGGTTTCGGTTCTGGAAAAAGACCTGCTGGATTCGGTAAAAATTTCGGGCCTTAGCGAATCCGTTAAAAAAGAGTTTGAAACGAGTATTGTTAATTCGGCAAAGGCGGTCAGGGACTATGCCGAATGGCTGAAAACGATGAAAAATGACACTCCCAGAAGCTTTCACCTGGGCAAGGATCTTTTTGAGGCAAAATTCAGATTTGACATTCAATCCCGTTTCACTTCCGAAGAAATCTATGAACGCGCCCTTAAGCGAAAGGATGAGTTGCATGCCGAAATGGCCAGAATCAGCAAGTCGCTCTGGAAAAAATACATGGGCAGCGAAAAAATGCCTGCTGAGGATCTTGAAATTACCCGCAGTGTTCTTGAAAAAATTGCACTTCAGCATGTTAAGGCCGACTCCTTTCAGGTGACTATTGAGCGGCAGATTCCTGTTCTGGTTGACTTTATTAAAAAGAAAAACCTGATTTTCATAGACTCGACCAAACCTCTGGTTATACGCAAAGAGCCTGCTTATATGGCGGGAGTTGCCGGTGCATCTATTAATGCGCCGGGTCCGTATGACAAAAACGGCAATACCTATTACAACGTAGGTTCTTTATCCGGTTGGGCTCCTGATAGGGCCGAAAGTTACCTGAGGGAGTATAACAATTACATTCTTCAGATTTTGTGCATACACGAAGCCATTCCCGGTCATTACACTCAACTGGTCTACAGCAACCAGAGTCCCAGTCTGATTAAATCTTTGTTCGGAAACGGAGCCATGGTAGAGGGCTGGGCCGTTTATACAGAACGCATGATGATTGAAAGCGGATACGGAAACAATGAGCCTGAGATGTGGCTCATGTATTACAAATGGCATTTGCGCACGGTCTGCAATACGATACTGGATTATAGCGTGCATGCCCTGGGAATGGAAAAGGAGGACGCCATGAAGCTATTAACGAGCGAGGCATTTCAGCAGAAAGCCGAAGCCGAAGGAAAATGGAGAAGGGTTTCCCTCACACAAGTGCAACTTTGCAGCTATTTTACAGGTTTCACCGAAATCTATGATTTCAGGGAGGAGCTTAAAAAGAAAATGGGGGATCAGTTTAACCTGAAAGCTTTTCATGAAAAATTTCTTAGCTATGGCAGCGCACCGGTAAAATACATACGGGAACTGATGCTGCAGGATAAGCCTGGCGTGCAATAGGTATTTTTTGTATCTTGTATTCTGGCCTGGGAAGGGTTGTCCGTATGAAAGATAAGCGATTTATTTTATTGGGTTTCCTGGTTTCTTTGTCCTTCTTTTCCCTCGCGCAACGAGGGAAAAGTGGAGCCCTTACAGTCAGCGCGGCCAACACAATTGTTAACGAGTACATCGACCTGACTGCAAACATCACTGCAGGAAACACTTCGATACAGGTTAGTTCCAATACGCTGAATACGAACCTGAGATTTCCTTCAAACCTTGCGGAAGGTGATCTTTTGTTTATCTATCAGACGCAGGGCGCCTGGATTCTCGGAGATTTTACTAGCGGATCACCGTTGGTTGCTCTTCCGAACGACAGCAGCATTGGCCAGATATTGGCCTATAACGGAACAGGAACTTACGAATTTGCCGAAGTAAAAGATGTGTCGGGTTCGACGACTATAGACCTGAGTTGTCCGCTCCTGAATAATTACTTAGCTGATTCGGGACGCACGCAGGTTGTCAGGGTTCCCCGTTATTCTTCGCTGACCATCAATGCCGGCGGAGTACTTGCTGCGCAGGCCTGGAACGGAGTAGACGGAGGCGTTTGTGTGATTGAAATCAGTGGAAATACCCTGATCAGTTCCGGAGGAAGCATTAATGTTACAGGTCTCGGTTTCAGGGGCGCTGATACGGTTACGACCCCTGGAACTAGCGGTAACGAAAATTTCAGCGGGACATCGAATGTGGATTGGGGAGCATTTAAAGGAGAGGGGATTGCCGGATTTGAGGCTGTTTACAATCTGCGGATAGGAGAATATGGCAGAGGTGCTATTGCCAATGCAGGCGGTGGAGGTTGTTCCTGGAATGCAGGAGGAGGGGGTGGTGCAAATGCCGGAAATGCGAGTGTTTTGCTTTGGAACGGAAGAGGGGTTCCCAATCCGGCCTACAATGCTGCCTGGGCTCTCGAAGGGGCTTGGGTTCCGTTATCACCTTCCACCGGCGGTGGAAGAGGCGGTTATTCCTGGGCGAATAAACAAAACAATCCTTTAACTGTTGCTCCTGGCAATCACGCCTGGGGAGGCGATTATCGCAGCAATGTAGGTGGACTGGGCGGAAGACCACTCGACTATAGTACCGGAAGGATTTATTTGGGAGGTGGCGGAGGAGCAGGTCAGGGGGATAACGGATACGAGGGCGGAGGTGGTAATGGGGGCGGGCTTATTTACATTCAATGCTACGGCACAGTATCGGGTTCGGGTCAGCTGCTGGCAAACGGACTCAACGGAGGAAACACCACAGGGACTCCCGCTGCTACAAATTACATAGGAATAGACGCGGCCGGAGGCGCAGGGGCGGGAGGTACAATACTGGTTAACTCAACGGTAACGGGCTCCCTGCAAGCTTTCGCAAACGGAGGTTCCGGTGGGAATCAGAATGTTGTAAAAGGTGCTTTGGATTTTGGAGCCCCGACTGAAGCTGAAGGTCCTGGTGGAGGTGGTGGCGGAGGGTACATAGCTCTTAGTGCGGGAGTTATGGCTCAGCAGGTAAACGGGGGAGCAAATGGAACAACAAACAGCCCCCTGTTAAACAAAGCCGGTGAATTGTTTCCGCCTAACGGCGCTACAAGCGGAGCAAATGGGTTGATGAATCAGAGCTTATCAACCTACGATATTGTTACAAGAGATACCGCACTATGCGGAGGAGCTTCGCTGAACCTGAGTGCAAGTTTTAGCGGAACTGCTCCTGCAGGAGCAATTTTACTATGGTACGATTCTCTAACAGGTGGCAGCAGTCTGGGAACCGGACCTGATTTTACAACTCCTGTCTTAACCACAACCACAACGTATTATGTGGGTTCCTGTCCCGGTTTCTTCAGGGTGCCTTTGCAGGTCACTGTTTCTTCTGCGTTTAGCTGCAGCCTTACTCCAACCAACGCCGGTTGCGCTTCCGGTGGAGGGATAACCGTTTCTATAAGCGGTGGGGTGCCGGCATTTACGTATTCATGGTCCAGTGGCTCAACTGCCGCGACCTTAAGCAATATTTCGGCCGGTAATTACACCCTCACTGTGACCGATGGTGGATCCTGTACAACAACTGCTGATACGGTTGTTTCTGGAACCTCAGGCCTAAGTCTGAAATCAGTTTCAATAACTGAAAACAACTGCTTCGGACAGCATACAGGAAGTATCGTTATGAGTCCCGCAGGAGGAAATCCCCCTTATACTTATGTCTGGAGTAACGGCGCCAGCAGCGCAACTGTTTCGGGTCTGGCAGCGGGTTCTTACAGTTTAACGTTAACGGATAATGTCGGATGTAAGGCGGACACCTTCTTTACCGTCAGTTCGCCAATGCAGATAGTTCTCACTCCGTCTACGGTTTCATCCTCCTGCTCTTCTGCGAATGGGCAGGCCGCTGTCAGTGCGGCCGGCGGTGCAGGAAGTTATTCCTATGCATGGTCAGATGGAGCAAGATCTTCGATCGTTTCGGGTCTTATTTCGGCAAATTATTCGGTTACAGTAACCGATGCCAATTCCTGTACGCAATCCCTCAGCCTGTTTGTAGGAACGACGGGTGGCCTGAGTGATACGCTTTTGGCACAAAAAACAAGCTGCGGGTCTTCTGACGGTTCTGTTTCAGCAATTGTTAAAGGAGGAAGTCCTGCCTACACCTATTCCTGGTCATCCGGAGGCTCGACCGATTCTCTGGCGTCCAATCTTGCTGCCGGAACGTATTCCCTGACCGTTACCGATTCGAAGGGCTGCAGTACGGTATCGAGTGTGGTTGTTGCAAGCACAGGTTCAGCAACTCCGGTGTTTATTACTGCAAGCGATTCGGCTTTTTGCCAGGGTGATTCGACACTTTTGAGTAGCAGTGGATTTGTTAGCTATAACTGGTTGCCATTCAATAGTTTATCTTCAGCTACCGGAAGCTTTGTTTTAGCAAATCCAACGGCTACAGTTACCTATACTCTCACAGCGACAGATGCCAGCGGATGCACTTCCACAACAAGTCTTACGATCACGGTTTACAATCCGCCAGCGGCCTCGGCCGGAAGCGATCAGACTATTGTTTCAGGAACCCAGCTATCGCTGAATGCGTCGGGTGGCAGTCAGTATTTCTGGAGTCCGGGGGAGTCTATGAAAGACTCCCTGATTCAGAGTCCCACGATTGATATTTCTCAAACCACCACATTTACAGTAACGGTTACAGATAACCAGGGCTGCAGTTCCACAGCCTCCGTTACCATCACAGTAGAGCCATCCTGTGGGGATATTTTTGTTCCAAGGGCTTTTTCGCCGAACGGGGACGGAGAGAATGATGTGTTGTATGTAAGGGGGACGTGCATTGTTCATCTGAACTTTCTGGTGTTTGACCGCTGGGGTGAAAACGTCTTCCGTTCCACCAACCCCAATCAGGGTTGGGACGGAATGTACAACGATGCAAAAGCCGAGGAAGCGGTTTACGTATATTACCTGAATGCCACTCTCCTGAACGGAAAAAAGATATCAGAAAAGGGAACTATTACCTTGCTTAGGTAGCTGTAATTGAAAAACGTATATTCTTTAATTGCTTGTTGCATTGTCAGTATTGTACTGCTGCAATACCGGCTGTCCTATTCGGGACTCGAATCAAAACACGAACTGAAGATTACCACCTGGGATGCCCTTGGTTATTACATGTACCTGCCCGGTATTTTTATTTACCGCGATGTTACGGCCCTTAAATGGTTGCCCGAAATAGACAAAAAATATGGGCTTTCAGGAGGTCATGTTTATCAGGCAAATATTTACAAGGATAATAAATATGTCTTCAAATACCTTGGGGGAGTAGCGATGCTGGAAACGCCCTTTTTTCTGATCGGTCATTTAATCGCCCGAAAATTTCATTATGACGCTGATGGCTTTTCAGCTCCTTATCAATATTCACTTGCTTTTGGCGTGCTGATCTATTGTTTGTTGGCGGTGTTTTTGCTCAGAAGTATCCTGTTGCGGTATTTCAGCGACCTCACTGTTGCCATTACCCTTTTGCTGCTCATGCTGGCAACCAATATCATTCAGTATGTTGCCATCGACAGCGCACAAAGTCATGGATACATTTTCCCGCTTTATGTTGTGATGATTTACCTGACAATTAAATGGCATGAAAAGCCAGGCCTTTTTTTGGCCGCCATGATTGGATACGTAATAGGATTGGCATCCATCAGCAGGCCAACGGAGGCTATCATGCTGTTTATTCCTTTGCTTTGGGGAACTGAGACAAAGGAATCTGCAAAAGAGAAGTGGTCGTTTGTCAGAAAGCATAAGAACCATGTATACTTTGCACTTCTTTTCGCATTTCTAGGCGTTTTGCCCCAGCTTATTTACTGGCAAATCGCTACCGGATTTTTCATCTACGATGTGGGCAGCAAATGGACTTTTTTAAATCCATTTTTCAGGGTTTTGATCGGATGGCAGAAAGGATGGTTTATTTATACGCCGGTTACCGTATTCTTTATTGCCGGTATGTTTTACCTGAAATCCTATCCGTTTAAAAAATCAGTACTATGGTTTTGCCTGTTGAACATCTACATTGTCATTTCCTGGTTTGACTGGCGCTACGGCGGAAGTTATTCAACAAGGGCGCTTTCCCAGTCCTATCCTGTTTTTGCACTCCCACTGGCAGCATACATTGAACAGGTCAACCAGAAAAAATGGAGATTCTTTTTTTATGGCTTGGGATTGTACCTGATAGGCGTAAACCTGTTCCAGATTGTACAATACAATAAGCAGATTTTGCATTACGATCAGATGAACAGGACGTATTACGGGCGGATTTACCTGAATCCCGACCCTACCCCTTTGGATATGAGTACGCTGGATACCAATGAATATTTAGGCAACGAAAACAGGTACCAACTGAAAGTGATTGCGCATACGGATACTTCGAGAAAAATTCAAAGCAAAGGAAGCAATTTAGTCTTATTGCTGGAAACATCGTTGGGCCTTGATTCTACAACTGTTAAATCAGCTGAGGTCTGGTTAAAAATCGAATCCGAAATAAAAGTCAGCAGGGGATTTTGGGATTCTTATTTAACATCTGAGGTCGAAACGAATGGGTTGCGTAAGCGCAACAGCGTAAGATTGTTCAGTGTAATCAGCAAAGAAGGGCAAACAAACAACTATGCTTTTTATGTCCGGGTCAGGGTAGAGGCGGGGGCCAACAAAACGATTCTGAGAATTTATATTAACCCCAAAAGTGATTTTGAGGGCACTCTTGAAAAGTTGCGTGTCACTTCTCTTTTTGGAAATTTCGAATCATCCTGATAAATTAGAGGTCATTTTGAATTAAACTATGAGAATCATGAGGAAGTTGAAGGTTTTTCTTTTTGCTTTTACAGTATTGTTTTCAGTTGATTCGTTTCCGCAAAAAAGCGGAAACGGAATTATGAGACCCTATACCAGTCATCCGACATACATGGACAGTCTTTTGAATCGGGCCAAAGAAATTCCCGGAACCCGAACACTTTTTTCAGGCCGGTATAAAACTGCTGACGGAAAAGTGATTTCGCAATTCAGCTCGCAACCGGTTTCGTTCAGAAACGACTTTGGAACCCTTGAGGCCATTGATGTCCGGCTTAGGCCTTCACCTTCGGGCCGTTCATGGCTTGCTGACAAACAGCTCCATCCCTGTGCCTTAAACGAAGACCTGAGCACTTCCATTACCCTGGACGGCAAAGGTCAGCTGATCTTTAATAAAGACGTAAAAGTGAATGGAGTTGTCTGTAAGCAAACGCTTTCATCGATTGATCAGACCGTGGCTACAATCAGGATTTCAGAGGACATTACAAAAAAGATTACGTTCAGAAATGGTTCAGTAGAAACCGACTATATTCTGCTTCATAAACCTGAAAGGGGAGGTTTCACGGCCTCTGAGGAAATTGAGTATCCGGGAGACTGCAGACTCGTTCAGGATTCTAAAAGAGGAAAACCAGCAGGGGAGAAGTGGTTTGGCGATTTTATTCTGCTCTCTGCCAATGGAAAAGAGCAAGCTCGCTTCCATGCGCCCGTCTGCTATGATGCCAACGGGAAGTATTGCTCAGGAGCCTATGTGTTGAATACCGCGAACAGTCGCAGCAGTTTAAGTATCATTGTTGGGCAAAGCTGGCTCGAGAAAGCGACTTACCCGGTAACAGTGGACCCTACTATTACAGGACCTGTCAGCAATTGGACAGGAGGAAGCATGCCGTCCTGTCTGCTGCCCAATTATACTGCAGACAGTATTCTGGTGACAATACCTCCGGGGATCACCATTACCGGTTTTTATATTACTACCAGTTATGTGACACTTAATTTATATCCTGTCAAGGACGGTCGGGTTTCCCTGAAAACAAAATGTTTTACGGAGCCTGCTGCTTTCTGTGACTCATCAATTATAGCTTCTGTAAGTACCTGCGGATTGTACGGAAACCTTCAGGAACTGGCCTGCTGTTACCCGCCTTCCTGTTCTCCGGATTCATTTTACCTGGTACAGCATCTGAGCCGGGATTCAGCAGGTACGGGCTGTGATACAAATTATGTTTATTACGATCCCACTACCCTTTATCCGCTAAGTGGCTATATAATAGGGTTGACAGACACCTGTGTCTGGAGAGTTAACACAACAACACTTTGTTCGAACAGTTGCGAACTGGCACTGAAAGCGGTTTGCCGGAACGGAGTACCGCCCTATACAGTGAGCCATCCCTGGAGTTCAACAAAAGTAACCGGAGGTACTGCATCCGGAGGATGCAGTACAGAGGGTGTACTCACGCTCAACCTGACCATTCCGCATTGTCCTGTTTTCTGTGGAAAAGCTGATACTATAGCGGTTCCGCCACCTTTGGTCGTGGATGCCTGTGGGGATACCGTACAAGGTCTCACATCCAGGAATATTTTCATCAACCCTTCCCCCCAAATGACGGCTTCTCCGGATACGTTAACCGTCTGTAACGGACTGCCTATGGACTTCAGCCTCAGTGCCTGTCTTCCGGGAACCAGTTTTACGTGGACGGGAAGCGATAAAACCTCGGGATCAGGGGTAAGCATTAATGACACAACAAAAATAACTTCTCTCACGCCTTTAAAAGTCATTTATAAAGTTGCATCTGTTTACGAAGGTTGTCCGGGAGATACCTTAATTGTTCAGGGCCAGATTGATCCCTGTCCAATCATCAGCGTTCCCAATGTAATAACGCCAAACGGAGACGGGATTAACGACGACTTTGTAATTAAAAACCTGAATTATTTTCCAAACAGCAAAGTCACCATTTATGACCGCTGGGGTCTGAACATCTATCACAGTGATAACTACCTGAACAACTGGAATGCCAGTGGATTTCCGGACGGTACGTACTATTATGTTCTGTATGTTTCGGACGGCAGAAAGGGGATGGCTGGGTTTCTGTCAATACTGCGGTAGGGGCCGCTTTATTTCAGAGATAATCCTGAAAATGCTGGTTTAGAATTTCCATCATCATTTTTTCACTTAACGGTTTTGTTTCAAAACCTGTTACCTCTTCAATTTCTTTAGCTTTTTTTATATCATCAGGATTTTCTGAAGTAGTTAAAATCATAATCACAACTCTCGCTTTTTGTTTGGCGTCTAAATATTTGTATTGTTCCAAAAACTCCCATCCATTCATTTTAGGCATATTGATGTCTAAGAAAATTAATTCAGGAGGGCCATGATCTTCACTTTTAAGATACGTCAAGGCCTCCAAACCATTTACGACAACGTCAATGCGGTTAACAATTTCCATTTT